>NZ_CP048788.1:2765422-3130844 GCF_012932215.1 Roseobacter ponti
GCCTGGTCCGGGCACCTGGGCCACAACCGCGATCATCGGCGCGCTCAGTGCCGCGGTGCCGTTCATCCTGCTTTCGTGGGGGCAGCAGTTCGTCACCTCCGGATTTGCCGGCGTTTCTATGGCGACGGTTTCGCTGATCGTTCTGCCGCTGGCGCATTTTCTGGTGCCCGGCGAGCGTCTGAGCCCGCGCAAGGTAACGGGCTTTCTGCTCGGTTTCGCGGGTGTCTGCGTGCTGATCGGCGGTCAGGCCTTTCAGAGCAGCGGCGCCCTGCTGGAGATTCCGGGACGCATCGCCTGCATGATGGCCGCGTGTTGTTATGCGGTCTCTTCGATCCTGATGCGCCGCCTGCCGGCAGTAGACCCGATCGGCCTGTCGTCCGTTCTGTTCCTGATCGGTTCCGCGATTGTGATCCCGGCGGCTTTTATTGCCGAGGGGCCACCGCCCCTGCCCGACGGTCAGACCCTGCTGGTTCTGGCCTTTCTGGGGCTGGTGCCGACGGCCGCGGCCAGCTATCTGCGCGTCATCGTCGTGCGCTCTGCCGGGCCGGTTTTCATGTCACTGGTCGGCTATCAGGTGCCGCTCTGGTCTGTAATCCTCGGCGCGCTTATTCTCGGAGAAGCGCTGCCGCCCTCGCTGCTGACCGCTCTCGCGCTGATCCTCTCGGGCGTGGCGCTGAGCCAGTTCGGGGCGTTCAGCCGGCTGGTGTCAGACATCAGGTCGCGCTGACCGCATCCGCCACAGCGTCGACGACGCTGTCCACGGCGCGGATCATCACATCCTCGTTTTCATGCTCAGCCATGACCCGCACCAGCGGCTCCGTTCCGGATTTCCGGATTAGCAGACGACCTGCCCCGGAAAGATCCTTTTCCGCCTGAGCGATCGCCGCTTTGACACCACTGGCATCAAGCGGGGTCTGACCTTTTGCAAAGCGTACGTTTTTAAGAAGCTGCGGTACCGGCTCAAAGCTCCTCAGAAGCGCGCTTGCGGGTTTGCCCGAGCGCACCATTTCCGCGAGGAACTGCAATGCGGCCATCAGACCGTCGCCCGTGGTTGCATAGTCGGTCATCACAATGTGCCCGGACTGCTCACCCCCGAGATTAAAGCCGCCCTCGCGCATACGTTCGACGACATAACGATCGCCCACGGCGGTGCGTTCAAGGCGCAGGCCCTTGTCGCGCAGGAAATGCTCCAGCCCGAGGTTTGACATCACAGTGGCCACCAGCGCGCCCTGCGCCAGCTGCCCCGACTCCGCCCAGCTCGCCGCCATCAGCGCCATAAACTGGTCGCCGTCACCCACCTCACCGTTCTCGTCCAGCAGGATCACCCGGTCCGCGTCACCGTCAAGACAGATGCCCACATCCGCGCCGTGCGCGCGCACGGTTTCCGCCGCCATCTGCGGGCTGGTTGATCCGCAGCCCTTGTTAATGTTTTTACCGTCGGGGCTGACGCCCACCGGAATAACCGTCGCGCCAAGTTCCCAGAGGGCGTCCGGAGCCACCCGGTAAGAAGCCCCGTTGGCACAATCTACGACCACTTTCAGGCCATCGAGCCGCATCTGGCGCGGAAAAGAGGTTTTCACCCGTTCGATATAGCGAAACCGCCCGTCATCCACACGTTTGGCGCGGCCGATACCAGCGGCCTCTGCCGGGCTGACGCCTGCGGCGATCAGCTGCTCGATATCGTCTTCCATCTGGTCAGAAAGCTTGAACCCGTCCGGTCCGAAGAACTTGATACCGTTGTCAACAGCCGGATTGTGGCTCGCGGAAATCATAACACCCAGATCCGCGCGCATCGAACGGGTCAGCATGCCCACAGCCGGCGTCGGCACCGGCCCGAGCAGCAGCACATTCATACCCGTCGACGTCAGCCCGGCTGTGAGCGCGTTCTCGAACATATAGCCCGAGAGACGCGTGTCCTTGCCGATGACAACACGGTGCACCGACGTCGTATCCCGGCTGAAATACCGCCCGACCGCAGCCCCGATGCGCAGCGCCATCTCGGCGGTCATGGGATGTTTGTTGGCGGTCCCGCGGACGCCGTCTGTTCCGAATAACTTATCCATGATCTGTACCTGCCACGGCCGCCTGCCAGAGTGCAATGGCCTGGGCTGTCTCGGGCACGTCATGGACGCGCACAATTTGTGTCCCTTGTTTCAGTGCCGCGAGGGCCACGGCCAAAGACCCCGGCGTCCTCGCCGATGCGTCAGAGGCGCCACCGATGCTGCCGATGAACCCTTTCCGAGATGCGCCAAGCAGAACCGGCACGCCGAGACTGTGAAAAAGAGACAGCCGGGACAGCAGTGCCAGATTGTGCGCGATGGTCTTGCCGAAACCGATGCCCGGGTCGGCGATGATCCGGTCGGTGGCAATGCCCGTACCGGCAAGTTCTCTGATGCGGGACTCGAGGAAATCATAGACGTCCAGAAGCACGTCATCATAATGCGGCGCCTTCTGCATCGTCGCCGGATCACCCTGCGCATGCATCACACAAACGGGCACGCCCCGTTCTGCGCAGAGCGGGGCGAGTTCCGGGTCGTAAGTGAACCCTGAGACATCGTTGACGATGTCTGCACCCACATCCAGTGCCGCCCCGGCCACCGCAGCTTTGCGCGTGTCGATCGAAACCGGTGCCCTGATGCCGGCGTCGCGCAGTGCCCGGATCACCGGGGCTGTGCGCCCGGTTTCTTCTTCGGGCGGCACGGGAGTGGCCCCCGGCCGGGTGGATTCACCACCAATGTCGAGAATATCCGCAGCGGCCATCGCCCGGGCGCCCTGAAGCGCGGCACCGGTTGCAAAATGCTGCCCGCCATCGGAGAAACTGTCCGGCGTGACATTGAGAATACCCATGATGCGCGGGCGTCCGAACGAAAGCCCGGCCACCGGCGTTCGCGGCGCGATAAGCCGTTGCAGTTCGGTTCCCGAAAGCTCTGACGCGGGCATGACCTGCGGAGCAGTGTCGCGGGACAGAACCTCGACGTGGGTGAACCAGGTCCAGCCCCCCGCAAGATCAAAGGCTTCGGCCGGGCGGCCCGGACCGGATTGCGGCAACGGTCGGATGTAGCGCTTCATAGATCGAGAGCTGCGCTTTCCGAAGAAACGTGGCGCAGCGGCACGGATGAGGCGACCTGGCCCTCCTGCCCGATCACCAGCATTTCGCCGGCGTCAAAGGTCGCGGCGAACCATGCAGCCAGAGCGACCGCGTCGCTGGGCTGTGCCGAGGGGCCGTCCACCGCATCCAGAACGATTTTGGAAGGTGCCCAGACGCAGGACTGACCGTTGCGCATCGCCCAGTCCAGTTCGGTTCGCGTGGAGACAACCACACAACGGTTATCGCGCGCTGCCAGCACCCAGGCGTTCTGTTCAATCGCCAGCAGATCAATGCGACGCTGCGCCATGCGGTGCGGCACCTGCGGGGCGCGCGCGCCGGGGGCTCCAACACAGAAAATCAGAGGCCTGCCCAGCGTGGCAAGCTGATCAATCCAGCCGCTGAGATGGGGTGAGGCAATGGCGGCGTTGCTGAGAAAGACCAGTTCAGGGCGCAGTGTTTCCTGAGCGGCATCGCGATCCGCCGCCCCCTGCCCGCGCGCGCGCACGATTTCGACGCCCAGTGCGCCGGGTCCGCGGTCCAGCTTTTCTATCCGTACAAAGGCGCGCATGGCCTGAGGTTCGAGCAGAATGCGTTCGGCCACACGTTCCGCCAGCGTTTCAAGCAGATTGAGCCGCTCATCAGCAAGCTCAGTTGCGATTGCTTCGGTTACTTTGTCATAGCTCAGGATGCGGTCCACATCGTCATCGACTGGTCCGGTCAGCGGCTGCACCTCAACGACAACATTGAAACAGATCCGCTGTGTGACCCCGCGTTCGGCCTGAAATGCCCCGATCTCCACCTCGACGATATGATCGCGCAAAGAGATCCGGTCCAGCGTACCGGTATCGGCCGTGGCCTCGGACCGTTCGGACGGGTGGGCAAAGGCCAGTCTTATCTCGGAACTCATCTTCGCTGCCTTTCAGACGAAACGGGCGTGGTCCAGAATAGACCACGCCCTCCCGTTAACAGTCCCGTCACCGGCGTGCCAGCAACCGAATGCGTCAGTTGCTCGCTGTGCGCCAGGTGTGACGATAGAAAATGTGATCTCCGATGGCGGCAGTTTTTTTATAGACCCGCGCCCACTTCGGATTGACCGCCGTGGTGTGATAGTGCGTCGCCCCTTCAGTCAGATCGGGCGCCCGGCCATCGAGAACCGCGCGGGCGACTTTGGAGACACGCTCAAACGCGCGCGGCTCCCTGATCACCTCTTTGTGGCCGTCACAGGTATAGGTGAACTGGCACTGATATTTTTTGCCGGTCCCCTGGTGGATCACGCCACAGGCAGAGGCCGGAAAGCGCTCGGACGTCACACGGTTCATGATGACCTCGGCCACCGCGAACTGCCCTTTGACCGTTTCGCCGCGCGCCTCGAAATAGAGCGCTTCCGCAAGGCATTTCCATTCGTCGCCGCCCGCCGGCAGCGGCTGGTTGTCCAGCCAGTTCCGCGAAAATTCAATTTTCGGCTGAGTGGTCTTCAGAAGTTTGTCGCGCATGCGATTCTCTGTGACCGCCTCAAGCGTACGGTTCTTTTCACGGCCTTCACCGGCGGCCATCGTAACCGTCGGAAATGACACGAAAATGCCCAGGTTCAGGCCTAAAATAAGCGCCAGAGCGCTTTTGAAATATCCACGGACCATATTGTCCCCCACGAGTCTTCAGTTCGCGGTCGTCTAGCGAGTTAAAAGGTTGACGTAAAGTTTACGGGCGTCATCAGGGTTAATGTGAGCGCCCTATCGCTCAACACGCTAAACGGGTACATACCATATTTAGTATCTATTTCCCCTCTGACCGCGATATCTGGTCCGATATCGCCAGCTGTGCGGCAGCTAGTCGCGCCACCGGAACCCGGAAAGGAGAGCAGGAGACATAGTCAAATCCTGCGTCCCGACAAAATGCAATCGATTCGGGATTGCCGCCGTGCTCTCCGCAGATCGACAGGGTAATGCCCGGCTGTGCGGCGCGGCCCCGCTCGGCCCCGACCTGAAGCAACTCGCCCACTCCCTCGGTATCGAGGACATGGAACGGGTCTTCACTGAAGACACCCTGCCGGACATAATCGGACATGAACCGCCCCGCATCATCGCGCGACAGACCGTAAGCCATCTGTGTCAGATCATTCGTGCCGAAGCTGAGAAACGAACAGTAGGGTGCGATGTCAGCGGCCCGCAGCGCCGCCCGCGGTGTTTCCACCATCACGCCGAGCCGGTAGTCAAAACTTTTGTTCTGTTCGGCCCGCACTGCGGCAGCCACAGCATCGATGGACAGTTTCACAAGCTCGACTTCACGCTTTGCCGATACCAGCGGGATCATAATTTCAGGTACAACCGCAGCGCCGTCCTTGCTGGCTTCGAGCGTGGCCTCAAAAATCGCACGGGCCTGCATCTCATAAATCTCGGGAATCGTAACCCCCAGACGCACACCGCGCAGCCCCAGCATGGGGTTGTATTCGGACATCGCGCTGATGCGCCGCGTCACATCGGAGAGCGGCAGGTCCAGTGCCTCGGCCAGTTCGCGCTGCCCCACGCGGTCAGCGGGCAGAAATTCATGCAAAGGTGGATCGAAAAGCCGGATACAGACCGGTTTACCCTTCATCAGGCTGAAAAGCTGAGTGAAATCTTCACGCTGCATCGGCAACAGGCGTTCCAGTACTGCGCGCCTGTCCTGCGATGTCTCGGCAAAGATCATCTCACGCATCACGGTCAGGCGACCGGAATCAAAGAACATATGCTCGGTCCGGCACAGGCCGATCCCCTGGGCCGCGAAATTCCGCGCCGTGCGTGCATCAGCCGGCGTGTCGGCATTGGCGCGGATGTCGATGTCGCGCAGTTCGTCAGCCCAGTCCATCAGCGTCTGGAAACTCTCGTCCAGCGCGGCCTCACGCATCTTTGACGCACCGGCGAGCACCTGACCGCTGGTGCCGTCGATGGTGATCACATCGCCCGCCTCAAACACGCGCCCGTCCTCTGCGATCAGCTGTCTTTTGCTGCGGTTAAAACGCATGCCGGACGCCCCCACAACGCAGGGTAGTCCGATCCCGCGACCAATCACGGCGGCGTGGCTGGTGATGCCGCCGCGTTCGGTGAGAACAGCATGTGCCGCGTGCATGCCACGGATATCCTCGGGCGATGTCTCGCGGCGCACCAGGATGCAGGGATCGCCCCGGGCCGCACTCGCCTGGGCTTCGCTGGCTGTAAATACGATCTGACCGGTGGCCGCACCGGGGCTTGCGGCGATGCCGCGCCCGATCACGTCGCGGCGTGCATCCGGACTGACCTGACGGTGCAGCAGCTCGCTCAGCGTGCGGGGCTGTACACGCATCAGCGCCTCCGCCCGGGTGATTATTCCGTCTTCGGCAAGGCGCACAGCGATGCGCACCGCAGCCTGGCTGGAGCGTGTGACGCGCACCCCGTCGAGAATACACAGCCGGCCATCTTCGATGGCGAACTCGACCTGCATCTCCTCGCGCAGTTTTGCCCGCATCAGTGCTGCGTGTTCTTTCAGCGCGGCAAAGACTTCCGGGGCCAGTTCCTCAAGCGATGTGCCCCGCGGGTCTTTGCTGAGGTACACGGCTTCGCTGTCTGCCTCGAGGGCATCGCGTCCCTGGCTCTGGCTCAGGTAACGGCCGGTGATCTGCGGCAGGCCGGTCTCGTTGTTGACCAGCTGCAAAACGCCCGAACCCGATTGTCCGCGCCCGACGCCGAGGGCCATTTCCTGCACGACAAGACCCAGACCCGCATCCGCAGGCGCCCCTTTGGCCTGACGCAGAAGCCGCGCGGATGTGCCGTCCCAGGCCCGCGCCATAGACTTCAGAACCGCAGCAAGCTGTTCGGCAGGATCGGACGGAAACGGCTCTTCGTATTCCGCTTCATACGCATACAGAGACTGCTGCAGGCCGCGCGCGCCGTCCTCCGTGACATCGTCAAACATATCCGGATCGAGCCGTGCCACATCGACGGCATAGGACTGTACAAAGCGGGTAAAAATGGCACTCGCGGCCTCTTCGCCGAGGCTCGCTGCCAGATCGCTGTAGCGTGCATCGTTCATGCCGATGTTCAGCACAGCACCCGGTCCGCCCCAGTCGGGATCTTCGGAGGAAGGCCGCACACAGAGCAGTGCATCCGCAGGAAACTGTGACACGATCGCCTGAATATCCGGCATCTCGCCACGCGCGATACGCTGCACTGCGTCAAAGGACAAAGCCACCGTACGCGGGACCGGCAGATCCAGTCTGACAAGCCTTTGCAGGCATTTGGCGCGCCCGCCGTGCGTATGGTTCGCGATCGGCGCGGCGGGCGTTACCAGCGTTGTATTCGGGTTATTCTGCACTGCGGCACCTGTCCTGTCACGGGTGCAGCATAGGGTGTAAACGGGACGTGACAAGGGCTGATGCCGCCGGGGTCTGAGAGGTCAGAAATCGCCTCAGCCTGCAATCCGGGTCAGGTCCGCCACAGCCCCGCAGATGCGGGTGATCCGGCTTAGCAGGTTCAGCCGGTTCCGCCGTACGGTAGCGTTATCATCGTTCACCTGTACGGCGGTAAAGAAGGCATCAACCGGCGCGCGCAGACCGGCCATCGCAGCCATAGCTGTGGTGAAATCCTGCTTTTCCATCGCGGGGGTGATCCGGGCCTCGGCCTCGTCGAGCGCTTCAAAAAGAGCGCGTTCTTCCTCCGTCCGGGCAAACTTCGGATCTGCCCCGTAAGAGTATTCCACCCCGTCCGCTTCTTCGGCCTGCGTCAGGATATTATTTGCGCGCCGGAACGCCTGGATCAGGTTCTCGCCGTCTTCGGTATTCAGCACCTCCGACAGCGCCCGGGCACGTCTGACCAGAAGTGCGAGATCATCATTGCCCGGCATCGCGATGCAGGCGTCGATCACATCATGACGAATACCCTGATCGCGCAGGTACACTTTCAGACGGTCGTGGATGAACGAGAGCAGGTCGGCGGTGTCCGCAGTCCCCGCATCCCTGATATCTGCCAGAGTTTCGGTCGCCGCCGCAAAGGCATCCGTTAGTCTCAGCGTCAGATCATTTTCCAGCACGATCCGGATGACGCCGAGGGCTGCGCGGCGCAGCGCAAAGGGGTCTTTGCTGCCTGTGGGCTTTTCGTCGATCGCCCAGAAACCGGTGAGCTTGTCGATCTTTTCTGCCAGTGCCACGGCCACGGAGACCGGCGCGGTTGGCACATCATCGGTGGGACCGAGCGGCGCGTAGTGATCCCGCGCGGCATCTGCAACTTCACCCGCATATCCGGCCTCGCGCAGATAATACCGCCCCATCACCCCCTGGAGTTCGGGAAATTCATAAACCATTTCAGAGGCCAGGTCGGTTTTCGCCACACGTGCCGCCTGCGCGGCGGCGTCCGGGTCCGCACCCACCATCGGGGCCAGCGTATGCGCAAGTGACGACATCCGCGTTATCAGCTCCGCCTGGGTGCCCAGCCTGTTGTGGAAGGTCACATCACGCAGTTTGTCCATCCAGGGGGCCATGCCGTTGCCCGCATCAGCCCGTGATACGCGAAGATCATTGTCCCAGAAGAATTTCGCATCTGCCAGACGTGCCGAGAGCACTTTCTCATTGCCGGCGAGGATGGTCGCGCCGTTGTCTTTTGTTTCGCGGTTGGCAACGGTAACAAACCGCTCGATGCGCCCGGTCTTCGGATTGCGCACGGAGAAGAACTTCTGATGCTCTTTCATAGAGGTCTGCAGCACCTCTGCCGGCAGGTCGAGAAAATCTTCCCCGATCCGTCCCATAAGCACCACCGGCCATTCCACAAGACCCGCAACTTCCGCCAGAAGCTCCTGATCTTCAACGACTTCAAGGCCTGCAGCAAAGGCCTGGTTGGTTGCGTCATTCCAGATTGCATCAGCCCGTTCTGCCGGATCCAGCATGACGAAAGCCCGTTTCAGATTTGCGGCATAGTCCTCAAACGATGTGACGCTGAACCGGCCCGGCGCCATGAAACGATGTCCGGCTGTTGCGTCAGATGAAACAATCCCGTCCACATCGAGTGGTACGATCTCAGCACCTGCCTCATCGGTCAGGAGGCACAGAATGCTGTGCAGCGGCCTGACCCAGCGCAGGGACCCTGACCCCCAGCGCATTGATTTGGGCCAGGGAAAGCTGCGGATGGTCGTGGCCAGCACTTCTGCGATGATATCGGCGGCGGGACGCCCTGGCTTTTCGATCCGGGCGAAAAGCACCGGGCCTTTGGGCGTGTCGCGTTCTTCGAGATCGTCGCGGGTGAGCCCTGCGCCGCGCAGAAACCCCTCAATCGCCTTCTCCGGCGCATCGGCTTTCGGACCCTTGCGTTCCTCGACTGTGGTCGGGCTTTCCGACAGCAGGCCTTCGATGGTCAGCGTAAGCCTGCGTGGTGTCGAAAAGGCACCGGCGGAGGCATAGGTCAGACCCGACTCAACCAGCCCGTTCGTCACCAGCTTTTTCAGATCATCTGCCGCGCGTCGCTGCATGCGGGCGGGGATTTCTTCGGAGAAAAGTTCGATCAGCAGGTCAGGCATCAGTTGGTATCCCGATCAGGGCATTCTTCGCCTGTGACGGTCCCGTCATAGGCTTTCTCGCCGCAGTCATTTAGTTCGTGCCAGATGTATCCGCGGCCATCTTCGGTGATCGCCACGATACGGTCCACACCAAAGGCCACGTTCTTTTCGCCGAGAAAGGCGAGCGCCGTGCCCGCTTTGAGCTCATCCGCTATCTCCTGTGCGTCAAAGCAGTCGAACCACTCGGGCGCATTGCGCGGCACGGCCCGGTCGAGGCCCACATAGGTTTCTGTCAGCATCGGCAGGCCTGAGGGTGTCGTGAAACAGGCCCGAAAACGGATCGGAGAGCTGTCTGCATCAATGGCCTGAATGTTTTCTGCCAGGATCGGCACAGGCGCATCAGAGGTATAGGGCATCAGACGCACCTCCGTGAAATCCGCCGGGGCTTCCTCGTAAAAGCCGTAGATCTGCAGATAATAGAGTGTCGCACCGGCTATGAGCGCTGAAATCATAATGAATACTCCGACGATTTTGCCGCTCATGGCCTGTCGCACCGGGTAGCCGCATCAGACCGTTCGGCGTCGGACGACTTTGAGCTTTTCGACGCGCGGGCTGACTGCGCTGATACGCGCAGAACATCACGGACCGTGGCTCTACCGGGTGCGTGCAAAATACGAGCGCTGCTCATGCCGCGCTCTCCGGCGTCCATCCACCCGCCCGGGTCTGCACAAAAGCGTCCGCGCAGAGCTTTGTCAGCGCGCGGACACGCCCGATATAAGCCTGGCGCTCGGTCACCGAGATCACACCGCGCGCATCGAGCAGGTTAAAGATATGGCTCGCCTTTATCGCCTGGTCATAGGCGGGGTGCACCATGATGATGCGCCTGCCGGTTTTCGGATCGGTGTGTTCAGCCTCAAGAATGGTACGGCAGTGGGCCTCGGCCTCTTCGAAATGGCGAAGCAGAACGGCGGTATCGGCCGTGTCAAAGTTCCAGCGCGCGTATTCTTCTTCGGTCTGGCGGAAGATATCGCCATAGCTCAGCGGCACCGGCGTTTGCGGGTCATTGAACGGCATATCCATAACGTGATCGACGCCCAGAATATACATCGCCAGACGCTCCAGCCCGTACGTGAGCTCGCCCGAGACAGGCGCGCAGTCATGCCCGCCGACCTGCTGGAAATAGGTGAACTGGCTGACTTCCATCCCGTCGCACCAGACCTCCCATCCCAGCCCCCAGGCGCCAAGCGTCGGGCTCTCCCAGTCGTCTTCAACAAAGCGGATGTCATGCAGCGCCATGTCGATCCCGATTGCTTCAAGCGAGCCCAGATAAAGCTCCTGCAGATCGGGCGGGCTCGGTTTGATGAGTACCTGATACTGATAATAATGCTGCAGCCGGTTGGGATTTTCGCCGTACCGCCCGTCGGTCGGACGCCGCGATGGCTGTACGTATGCCGCAGCCCAGGGCTCGGTTCCGAGACTGCGCAGCGTGGTCGCCGGGTGAAAGGTACCCGCGCCCACTTCCATGTCATAGGGCTGCAACATTGCGCAGCCTTTCGACGACCAGTAACTCTGCAGTCTCAGGATGATTTCCTGAAAGGATCGTGGAGTGCTGACGGTCTCAGACATGGCGATGGCCTTTGGGATTTCCTGCGCGCCTTACCTACGTGCGTGCAGACAGGGCGTCAATCAGGCTGCACGCGATAATTTGACCCCCTGTCTTATGGTCAAAGCGCTGATTTCCTGTTTATGTGTGCGCGTTAACCAAAAGGCTGGAGCAGAGACGGAATGATGCGCTTACTGATTGCGGTTTTATTGTTTATTCCCGGTATGTTGTCACCGGTTTTTGCGCAGGGCGCCGGCGATGTGGTCTGGGTCCAGATCGAGGCGCGCCCGGATGCCGTTCAGGCTGCTGAGCGCGCAAGATCCTACGCCGGTCTGCTTGAAGACGTAAACGGGTTTGCGCTCGGCAACGGGTGGTACGCGATTTCGCTCGGCCCCTACACGCCGGACGACGCCGATCAGGTGCTGAGTGCCTACCGGCGGCAGGGTCTGATACCGCGCGACAGCTATATCGCACAGAGCTCCGCCTATGGCGCACAGTTCTGGCCTGAAGGCGAAAATATTCTCGGTCTCGGCGGGCTGTCTGTGTCCCCTGGTTCGGTGGCGGAGCCCGAGCCGCCTGTCAGCCCGGTCATTGCAGATGCCCCCGCCCCGCAGACGACCGCTCTGCCGGATGAAACCCGGGCAGAGGCACGCCGCAACGAACAGCTGCTGTCGGCGGCTGAGCGGCGTAACCTGCAGGTCGCACTGCAGTGGGCCGGATTTTACAATGGCGGGATCGACGGCGCCTTTGGCCGCGGCACCCGCGGCTCCATGGCCGACTGGCAGCGTGCCAACGGGTTTGAGCCCACCGGCGTGCTGACAACACAACAGCGTGCGGTTCTGCTTGAGCGCTATAATGCCATTCTCGCAGACCTCGACCTGCGCCGGGTACAGGATCAGACCGCAGGGATCGATATCAAAATCCCGGCGGCAAAGGTCAGTTTTGCAGAGTACAACCCGCCCTTTGCCCGCTTTGATGCAACGGACGGGTCGGAAGCAGCAGTTCTGCTGATCAGCCAGCCGGGCGACCGAGCAAAAATGGCCGCCCTCTTTGAGGTGATGCAGACGCTTGAGATTGTGCCGCTTGAAGGTCCGCGCGATCTGAAAAGAAACGGTTTCACGCTGATCGGGCGAAACGCGAAGATCGTCAGCGAAACGCGGGTCATTCTCGCGGATAATCAGATTAAGGGGTTCACCCTGATCTGGCCTGCGGGGGATGAAGAGCGCCGAACCCGGCTTCTGGGAGAAATGGACGCAAGTTTCACCAGCCTTGGCGGTGTGATGGACCCTGCAACCGGGTTTGATCAGCAGATCGATCTGGTGTCAGGGCTCGCCATCCGAAAGCCGCGCCTGTCGCGCTCGGGGTTTTATCTCGACCGCAACGGCACGGTTCTGACAACGGCCGACGCGGTTGAAGGCTGCACCCGCATCACGCTCGACAATTCATTTGAGGCGACGCCGGGCGCTGTGGACAGCGGGCGCGGCATTGCGATCGTACGGCCGAAAGAGACGCTGGCACCGCTGGCGGTTGCACTGTTCAGTCCCGCCGCACCCCGGCTGCAGTCAGAGATTGCTGTTGCGGGCTATTCCTATGAAGGGGTGCTGGGCGCACCGTCCGTCACTTTCGGGACGCTCTCGGAACTGCGCGGTCTTCAGGGAGAGCCGACGCTCAACCGGCTTGATGTATCCTCGCTGCCCGGCGATGCCGGCGGGCCGGTGCTGGATCAGACCGGCAACGTCTTCGGCATGCTGATGCCGGGACGCGACACCGACAGGCAGCTGCCAGAGAATGTCCGATTTGCGCTGACCGGTGCCGAGATTTCGGACTTTGTGACGACCGCGGGACTTAACGTCACCTTCAGCGTCGCAACCGAAGCGCGCGCGCCGGAGGATATCGCGTCGGGCGGCGCGGATATGACGGTGCTGGTAAGCTGCTGGGAGTAAACTCACCGGGGCTTTGAGATCTCCGGCGTCAGATAAATCAGTGTTGGCCCTTTTGCTTTGAAGGCTGCACGAACCGCAGCCTGCATCTCATCAGGCGTTTGCGGGGCAACTGCACGCGCCCCGAAAGCTTCGGCCAGTTTACAGAAGTCCGGGTTGTGCGCCACGACGGCATTGGGGGCAATCTGCGCGCGCACCATGCTGTCTTCGATCTCACCCAGCTTGCCGTTATCCCACAGGATGACCGGCAGGCTGAGCCCGAGTTCGACCGCCACGCCAAGCTCCTGCATCGTATAGTGAAACCCGTAGTCGCCGATAATGGCCATCGTCGGCAGATCCGGGCGCGCAATCGCGCCGCCGATGGCGGCAGGCAGTGCATATCCAAGCGTGCCAAAGCCAGTGGGATGGTGCCAGAGCCCCGGATTGTCCAGCGGCCAGATTTCTTTGGCGGCATAGGCGAACTGAGTCATGTCTGAGTAAATCGTCGTGAGGTCAGGCAGACATTTGCGCAGCGCATCCGCCACCGGCACAATCCCCGGGCGTTCAGCATCAACCTGCGCTTTCCAGCGCTTTTTCGCGGCATGCACCTCTGCGGCCTCCCATTCCGCAACGAGGGTATGACCTTCGAGCGCACCGAGCAGCCGGTCGAAGTATTCCGTTGCCCGGGCAATCACCGCGCGGTCGGTTTTCGGGTGCAGTCCGGCGGGGTCGATGTTGACCTCGATGGTCATGCCCGTGAGGCCCGGGTCATCACGCCAGAGATCCGTTTCAGCAAGCTCCGTGCCGACAAGCACCACGACATCTGCCGAGCGGATCACGTCCTCGCTTTCAGGCCGGGCCAGGGTGCTGCCGAAATTCAGTGCGTATGAGGCCGCAACACCCCGCCCCGCATAAGTTTCAAAGCAGGCCGCGCCAAGCTTCCTCATCGCGTCACGGGCGGAATAACCGGCCTCCACCGCCCCGCCCCCCAGAATAAACAGCGGACGTTTCGCGGATAGCAACGGATCGATCAGCCCGTCCGGGATTTCGGCCCCTGCCCGGGGAGCTACGCCGGTTTCGGGTGGTGGCGGCGGCGCGGCGGCCTGCAGCACAGAAATGGGGACCTGAATATGTTTGGGCCGTGCGCGCTGCGTCCTGAATTCGGTGAGCGCCCGGTCGATGAGCGCATAGGCTGCCCCGGGTGTGCGCGCCTCTTCCGACCAGTCGCAGACCGCCGCCGCGGCGGCTCGCTGGTCTTTCATCTGGTGCAGCTGGCCTCTGGTACCGGCGGTTTCATCCAGACAGGAGGAGATCACCAGCACCGGCACGGAATCCGAGTACGCCTGCCCCATCGGCGTCATGATGTTGCACAGCCCCGGCCCGGTGATCACATAAGCCACGCCCGGCCTGCCGGTGGCACGCGCATAGCCGTCGGCCATGAACCCCGCACCCTGTTCGTGGCGCGCCAACACATGGGTGATGCCCGCCTCTTCGATCCCGCGGTACATTTCCTGATTGTGCACGCCCGGAATGCCAAAGATAACATCAACCCCGCGCTCTCTGAGCATATGCGAAATCTGCGCGCCAAGCGGTCGTTGCATGTCAGGCTCTCCAGAAATTGACGGTCAGAATGGCGTAGACCGCAAGCAGTTCCAGCCGCCCCAGCAGCATCGCGATGGTCAGCATCCACTTGGCGGCATCATTGAGACCGCCGAAATTGCCCGCGGGCCCGATTTCATCGCCCAGCCCGGGACCCACGTTCGACAGTGCCGTTGCGGCGCCGGAAACGGAGGTGATGAAATCAAGCCCGGTCAGGCTCAGCGCCACCGATAAAAGCCCCAGCGTCACCACGAAGAACATGAAAAAGGACATCACCGAGCTCAGGACTTCTTCATCCACGGGTCGTTTGTCATAGCGCACAACAAAGACGCCATTGGGCGAGCGGATCCGGCGCAACTGCATCTTGATCGAGGCAAAGAGCAGCTGGTACCGGAAGATCTTGATCGAGCAGGTGGTGGACCCCGCACAGCCGCCGATGAGCCCGATGAAAAAGAACATCGAGACAATAAACGGGCCCCAGCCCATGTAATCGACCGACGCATAGCCGGTACCCGTCATAATCGAGACAGAATTGAACAGAGACTCGCGCAGAGACATGCTCCAGTGTTGCGGATAGACAAACACCAGGGCGACGGTCATCACCGCCACCACGACCGCAATGGTCGCAACGAAGACCAGCACTTGGCTGTCGCGCACGAGGGGCCGGCCGTGACCGTTGATCAGTTGCACATAGCGGACAAAGGGCAGTGCCGCGAGGATCATAAAGGCGGTGGCGGCATATTCAAAGCTGCCTTTGAAGGCACCGAAGGATTCGTCGTAATTGGAAAAGCCGCCTGTGGATACCGTCGTCAGCGCATGCACGGTCGCATCGAAAGGCTCCATCCCGAGGATCAGATAAACCATCGCACATGCCATCGTCAGGCCGAGATAGATCGACGAAATCTGGCTCGCGATCTGACCGGCCCGGGGCAGAATTTTGCCCATCGTATCAAAAGCTTCGGATTTGAAGATCTGCATGCCGCCGACCCGCAGCTCGGGCAGGAACACCATGGCGACAACAATGATACCGATGCCCCCCAGCCACTGCATGATACCCCGCCACAGGAGCAGCCCTTTGGGCAGATCCTGCAAACCGCTGAGCACGGTCGAGCCGGTTGTGGTCAGCCCCGACATCGCCTCGAAAAACGCATCGATAAAGCGCGCCTCGGTCGCGCCCAGCATAAACGGCAGCGCGCCGAAAAGCGGCAGAGCCACCCAGACTGAGGTGGTCAGCAGAAAGGTCTGCTGAATCGTCAGACCCTCTTTCACGCCATTGGCGCAGGCGACAGACATCAGCCCGCCGGTGAGGATGGTGATCAGAGCGGATTGTAAGAAGACCGGCCAGTGACCGCGGCCTTCCGCGATATCCACAAGCATCGGCAGCAGCATGGCCACGCCCAGCACGGCCACCAGCAAACCGATAACATATCCGACGGGGCGCAGGTCTAACATCAGCGCAGGGTTGGCCGGCAGACCAGCAACTGTCAAGCGCCGCTCTGCGGCCCGTCAGATATCTGTTTTTGGCGTGCCTCAGCTGTAGAAGAGATCGCCAAAGACTTCACGCACGATGTCGTCGCGTTTGATGTTCAGTGCGGCAAGCTCCTCGTCAGTTTTCGACTGCAGGTCCTGCACCTGGTGAAGGCGGCGGTTTGCCTCCGAGCTCAGCACGATCGAGTGGCCGAGCGAAGCAAAGAAACTGCGCAGCGTG
The DNA here is from genome assembly GCF_012932215.1 of Roseobacter ponti. Classification (GTDB taxonomy): domain Bacteria; phylum Pseudomonadota; class Alphaproteobacteria; order Rhodobacterales; family Rhodobacteraceae; genus Roseobacter; species Roseobacter ponti. Next base: position 2,781,835 of record NZ_CP048788.1, read on the forward strand.
CCCGCGACGGTGGCGATGACATCGCGTGAGCTGGCAAAGTGTACGTCCTGATAGGCCATGATGAACCTCTTACCTTTCGGGTGTTGCGTTACAGCCCGTATATAGGCAGCGAGGTCCGGATTAGAATTGCGCATTCTGCATAGCCGCTACCACCTTTGCTGCAGTGCGGCGTCAGTCGTAACGCAAAAAGCGCGCCCCGGCGGGCGCGCCCTGCACGACCTGCCGGGATCCCTGGTGATCAGCCGACGTGGAAGAGCGTGTTAAAGAGCTTGGGATCAATGCTTTCCGACGCAAATGTACCGCCCTCGACCAGCACGCTGACAGCGTCGTGGCTGTGCAGGCTTTCCTGATGGCTGGCGACCACGCGGAAATCACCGATGCGGACGTCTGCCTGCATCTGCTCGCAAAAGAGGCGCGCCGCGTCCTCGACAAAGATCGGATTGGCCGCGTTCAGTTCGGCAAAGGCCTGCTCGTCTTCACGCTTGACCATCACCTGGGTCTCTGTGGGTACAGCCCGGCGGCAGGCGTCGATGAGATCCTCGAACCACAAACAGCCCGCAGCCGTGTCAAGCTCAACAGAAACCCGCGCCACTGAACGCTGCGAATGCGGCGTGGCGAGTTGTCCGCGCGTGGCGCGCGCATGTTCTGAAAGCTCGAGCGAGCACGGGCAGGTCGAGGAATAGACGTAATCGAGGTGCATGATCTTTTTGCGCACCCCGCCCTGCTCCACCAGTTCCAGCGCGATATCGTAGTACTGATAACCCGACAGGCCCGAACGCAGGCTTTCCACCTTCATCGGGAAGCTGAAGCGCATCTGGATGCGCGCATCAAAGCTTTCCAGATCGGTGATGTAATCATCCAGCGCCGCTTCGATCACTTCAAAGCTGAAGGTTTCTTCTGCGTGCCGGTAAAAGCTGCGCATGATCCGGGACATGTTGATGCCCTTTTTGTCGGCCTCAAGGCTGACCGTGCCGGTCACGGATGCCTCAAGCGTCAGATCATTGCCGTCACGGGTATGAAAACGCACCGGCAGCCGGAAGTTTGAAATGCCGACGTGCTGGATCTGCTGTCTGGCGCCGCGGATCAGGCTCGACGGGCCGTTCTGCAGATCAGGCAGCGTCGCCTTATACCCCTCATCGATGGCAAACCCGTCGGGGTAATCGCGCGACAGGGCGGGGTAATCGACGGCATCAGAGCCCGGCACGAGCCGTGCAACCGACGGATCAAGTTCTAGTATTTCAGTTGCCGACGCGCCGCGGGCCCAGTCGCGCAACAGGCGCAGAGCGGCCTCTGCTTCATCGCGATCCGGTGCAGCATCAACTACGGGTGTGTGGATATTCATCGCTATTTCCCTTGTGACAACATGTGACTGTTATTTAGGGCGCCGGGGCGCGCTTGCCAATCATACTCACTTATACGTCAGTCAGCGACATCGGGATCAGTCGCAGACGCCCCGCACCCGACAAGGGGAAAAATTCCGCCTTTGCATCAGATATGCGGCGCGCCGCTCTGCTCAGGCCTGATCAAGCGCCGCCAGAATATCCGCTATCAGGTCATCCTCATGCTCGATACCGATACTGATCCGCACGAGGCCGGGCGTGATCCCCAGTGCCTCTTTCTGGTCTTCCGGCAGCCGCTGGTGAGTGGTTGTCGCCGGATGGGTCATGATCGTCTTTGCATCCCCGAGGTTGTTTGAGATCACGCCCACAGAGATCGCATTCAGAAAGCGGAAGGCAGCCTCTTTGCCGCCATGCAGATCGACGGAGAGCACTGTACCGCCTTCGCGCATCTGCCGTTTCACCAGATCGTGCTGCGCGTGGTCCGGATGTCCGGGATAGATAATGCGACGCAGTTTCGGGTGATCCTGCAGAGCCTTTGCAATGGCAGTGGCATTAGCGGTCTGCGCGCGCACCCTCAGGTCCATCGTCTCCAGTCCCTTGAGCATGACCCAGGCGGTAAAGGGGCTCATGGAGCCACCTGTGTGCTTCAAATAGGGCTCGACGGTTTTGCGGATGAACTCGCGGGTGCCAAGGATCACACCGCCCAGAGCGCGCCCCTGCCCGTCGATGTGTTTGGTCGCTGAATAGATGACCACATCCGCGCCCTGGGCGATGGCATCGGACCAGACCGGCGTGGCAAAAACATTATCGACCAGAACGGTTGCACCTGCCTTATGCGCCAGAGCGGATACTGCCGCGATATCAATGACCTGCAGCGTAGGGTTCGAGAGGGACTCAAAGAAAACTGCCTTGGTGCCGGGCCGGATGGCCGCCTCCCATTGCGCCAGATCCGTACCGTCGACAAAGGTCACTTCGACACCGTAGCGGGTCAGCACTTCTTCGAGCACGTAAAGGCATGAGCCAAAGAGCGCACGCGAAGACACCACATGATCACCGGCACGCAGCATCGACGTGAGCGCACCCGAGACCGCTGCCATGCCGGAGGCGGTTGCAAAGGCATCCTCCGCCCCCTCCAGAGAGGCGATGCGCTCCTCGAACATCGCCACTGTCGGGTTGCCGTATCGGGCATAGATGAACTCATCCGGACCGGCCTCGATAAAGCGCGCTTCGGCGGCCTCGGCACTGTCATAGACAAAGCCCTGGGTCAGGAAAATTGCCTCTGACACTTCGCCGTACTGGCTGCGCCGGGTGCCGGCATGAACCGCACGTGTGCGCTTGCTCAGATCTTTCGTCATCTCTTTCTCTCCCGGCCCCTTCGGGCACAAAAAAACCCCAGACGCGGCCAACGCGACGGGGGTTCCTCATCGGTGACCTTTTAGCGGAATATTTTACGTGGCCCGCAATCCGGTAACAAATCGCCACGCTCAAAGCGTTAGATCAACGGGTGTTGCGCGTCAACACCGTCACGTTGCTGTAACAGCATCTTCACAGGATTGTCGTATGCATATGAGAGACCTCAGCCACAACATCTTGTAGAGAGGGCGCCTCAATGCCGCTGCTCAGGATCAATGCGACCTCTCAGGGGTTCGCGCTGCATGACCCAGGTCAGTCCGCGCGCCTTCTGATCGCACGGCCCGGCAAGGGCACCGGCCCGGTGATCATCATGCTGCATGGCTACAAATACGACCCCTCCACCCATGCCCACTGCCCGCACCACAAAATCTTCGGCACCGGTCCGCGCAGCTGGCCGCAGGCTCTGGGCTTTGGCGCGGGCGATCCGCAGGAAGGGCTTGGTATCGCGCTTGGCTGGTATGCGCGCGGACCACTGGCGCGCGTGCACCGCCGGGCGCGCGATCTGGGCGGCAGCCTTGCGACAATCATCTCGCTTCTGCGGGCCAGCGCGCCGGAACGCCCCGTGCACATCATCGCGCATTCCATGGGCTCTGAAGCGGCGCTCAGCGCGCTGGAACACCTGCCCGCGGGTGCTGTGAGCCGGATTGTGCTGCTGACCGGGGCGAGCTTTGCCGGACGCACGCAACAGATGCTGCGCACCCCCGCCGGGCGCAGCACCGAAGTCTTTAATATCACCAGCCGCGAAAATGACCTTTTTGACTTGGCCTTTGAGCGGCTCGTACCGCGCGATTTTCCGGCAGACCACGCCATCGGCCAGGGCATCAGCGCTCCGAACGCCTGCACCCTGCAACTGGACTGCGCCCTTACCCTGGAGGCGTTGAGTGCTCTTGATCTGCCGGTCGGCGCGCCCTCGCGACGGATCTGCCACTGGTCCTCTTATACGAGGCCGGGCGTCATGGCGCTCTATACGCAGCTGCTGCGCTCCCCTGACAAGCTGCCCGCCGGTCTCCTGCGCAGGGCACTGCCCACCGGCACAGCGCCACGCTGGTCGCGGCTCTTTGCCGGCAGCGGTGGCAGTGCATGTCTGTCAGATGCTGCTCAGGCCCTGCCTGCTATGCCCCTTGCCCTGCGTGTGAAAAACCGCATCATGGCCGGCACACAAGCCCGGGGAAAAAATAATGAGCACGCCTGTTGATCTCTATTTCTGGCCGACACCAAACGGCTGGAAAACTTCCATCGCTCTTGAGGAGATGGGACTGCCCTATGAGACACATCTGATCAACATCGGCGCCGGGGATCAGTTCGCCCCGGAGTTCCTGAAAATTGCACCCAACAACCGGATGCCGGCGATTGTGGATCACGACGGGCCCGAAGGTGAACCGGTCTCAATCTTCGAATCCGGTGCGATCCTGCTTTATCTGGCGGAAAAGACCGGGCAGTTCGGCGGCAGTACCGCGCGCGAAAAAATCGCCGTGAATGAATGGCTGATGTGGCAGATGGGCGGTCTGGGACCGATGGCAGGCCAGGCGCATCACTTTCTGAAATACGCCCCGGCAATGGATCCGCCCAATGATCTTCCTTACGCCAAAGACCGCTATCGCAACGAGACCGCGCGGCTTTACGGTGTGCTCGACCGGCGCCTGGCGCAGAGCGAATATGTGGCCGGCGGGTTTTATTCGATTGCGGATATGGCGATCTGGGGCTGGGCCTCGCTCTGGGAAGGGCAGCAGCAGACGCTGGAAGACAAGCCGCATATGGCACGCTGGCTCGACGCTGTAAGCGCGCGACCGGGTGTGATCGCCGGACGCGCGCTTTACGCCGAAAAGCGCGGCGATTTCCGCAAGGACAGGAACGCGCAGGATAAACTCTTCAAACGAAGCTGATCCTCTGCGCAAATTGCGGAAAAACAGTACAAATTGTCTCGTTTTCCTTTGCATCAGTGGCGATTCTCCTCAAAGGTCCGGCTGGTTGACTTTGGGGAAGTGACGAGTGAACTACGTGCAAAGCATTATGCCGCCGGAGTACCTGGTGTTTCTGGCCGGTGCTTTTTACGTTGCCGGCCTCGCAATCACGAACCAGATCGTGCTGCGGCTTTTCGTGCTCGTCGGCACAGGAATATATATTCTCTACTATGCGATCATCGCCGACCGGCCGCTCTGGGAAGCGATCCTGGTGAGTCTTCTGATCGTTGCGGCCAACCTCTGGGGTCTTACCAGTCTGCTTGCGCGTAGTTCACGTTTTGCCATTCCGCGGGCCCACCGGGATATCTATGTCGCCTTCCCGCGCCTGCCGCCCGGTGATTTCCGCGCGCTGATGAACCTCGCGACGCGCTACACCGTTGCGGAAGACAAGCAGATCACTGAGGAAGGCGCTCCCGGCACCCGGCTTTACTATGTCATCAGCGGCTCGACCCTCGTGCGAAAATCGGATCAGGCCTTTGTCCTGCCGGCGAACCTCTTTCTGGGCGAGATCGCCTTTCTGACCGGTGTGCCCAGTTCTGCCTCAACCTGGCTCGAAGAAGGTGCGGAGGTTCTGGAGTGGGAGTTCGGTGATCTGCGTCGCAAATGTGCCCGCAGCGCGCGATTCCGGCTCGCGCTTGAGGCTGCGATTTCGCTCGATCTCGCGGATAAAGTCGCCCGCTCCATGGGGCGGGATGCCGTGCGGGTCGATGAAATCCCTGAGCCGATCGTCGACGCCCTGCAGCGCGTGCATCCAAACTAGCTGTCGTCGGTCGTCTCGTCGCTGATCAGATAGGGCTGCAGCGCCATAAACTGCCACATCAGAAACGCCATCAGAGCCACCGGAAAGGCAAAGGTCTCGATTTTGACCCAGGCATCCGTGGACATGGTGCGCCAGATGATCTCGTTGGCCACGGCCATCACCGCAAAAGCAGCACAAAGCCGGCGCGTCAGGATCATCCAGCCCTCCTCGCGCATCGGCATCATGTCGTTCATGACATAGGCCAGCCACGACTGACCCCGCATCAGCCCGATCCCCAGCAGCACCGCAAAGAGCCCGTAGACGATGGTGGTCTTCATTTTGAAGAACCGCTCATCGTTGAACCAGGCCGTAAGCCCGCCGAAGAAAATCACCATAACGGCTGTGAAGACCTGCATCCGGCTGAGTTCTCCGGTGAGTTTCCACAGGATCGCCATGGCCACCAGCAGGATGGGCACGAAGACAATCGCGGCCACGATAAACCCGGTGTATTCAGTGCCGCCAAAGGTAAAGACGTCATCGCGGATCCGCAGGTAAATCAGGAAAAACGCAATGGTCGGGCCCAGTTCGAGCACCTGTTTTACGATCGGGTTTATCGGTTTGGCCACGTATCCATCCTGCTTTTTATCCGCCCATCTCAACTATCACAGCGCCCAGAGCAATCAATGCCATAAGGGCAATCCGTCGCGGGCCCACTGTTTCGCGTAAAAACAGCCAGCCGATGATCGCGGCAAAGACGGTCGAGGTTTCACGCAGCACGGCCGCTTCGCCCACCTTGTCAAGCCGGGTCGCCATCATCACAGCGCCAAAGCTGCAAAAGGCCACCAGCCCGCCAAAAACGCCCTTGATCATCAGCGGCGGCAGCTCCGGCCGGTTTGCCATCCGCTGCCAGCGGCGCGCTGCAATGACCGGCATCAGAAAGCCGTCGATCATGAAAAACCACGCAAGGAACGTGAAGGGATTGGCCGTGGCCCGGATCCCGTAGGCATCCCACGTGGTATAGAGGGCCACGAAAAGCCCGGTCATCACCGCGAGCCCCAGGGCTGCGTTCAGCGTATCGCGTTCTGAGACCAGAAAGATCATGTTATAAACCGCCAGCCCGAAGATACCCGCGAGAAGCACCGCGACCCCCAGCCACTGTGTGCCGGTAAAGGTCTCTTCAAAGATCAGATAGGCCCCGATCACGGTAAAAAGCGGCCCTGTGCCGCGCACTACCGGATAAACGACGGTATAGGCCCCTTTGGTATAGGCCCAGGCCTGCAGCAGTTTATAGATAACGTGGATGACCCAGACGCCCGCGAAAATGGGCCACATATGCGGCTCGGGCCATGGCACCACAAAAAGCGCAAAGGGTGCGGCCATCACCATATACGAGAAATCGATTGCGCCACGGGTCAGCCAGGGGTCATGACGCCCCTTTTGCAGCGCGCCGAAAACCGCATGCAGAAAGGCAGCCATCAGCGCCAGCACCAGCGCCACCTGGTGCCCGGTTTCCGTGCCCTCGATGGAGATCAGCCATTCGGTCATGGTGCGCGCGGCTTACGTCCGCTCCACCCCCATCAGCGCGTCGGCAAACTCTTCGGGATCAAAGGCGTCGAGGTCGTCGATCTGCTCGCCAATGCCTATGGCATGAATGGGCAGGCCGAATTTATCGGCCAGCGCCACAAGCACACCCCCCTTTGCGGTACCATCGAGCTTGGTCATCACCAGCCCGGAGACATCCGAGATATCGCTGAAAACTTTCACCTGGTTGAGCGCGTTCTGGCCTGTCGTCGCATCCAGCACCAGCAGTGTGTTATGCGGCGCGCTTTCGTCTTTCTTGCGGATCACGCGGACGATTTTAGCAAGCTCTTCCATGAGATCACTGCGGTTCTGCAGCCGTCCTGCAGTGTCGATGAGCAGCAGATCGGCGCCGTCGGCCTGCGCGCGGCCCATGGCGTCAAAGGCAAGGCTTGCGGGGTCCGAGCCCTCGGGCGCCGTCAGCACGGGCACACCGGCGCGGTCGCCCCAGACCTGCAGCTGTTCGACGGCGGCGGCGCGGAAGGTATCACCGGCGGCGATCACCACCTTTTTGCCGGCCGCGCGGAACTGGCTGGCGAGTTTGCCGATGGTCGTGGTCTTGCCCGAGCCGTTCACGCCCACCACCAGAACTACCTGCGGTGTTTTCGGATAAAGCGGCAGCGGGCGGGCCACGGGCTCCATGATCCGGGCAATTTCGGCTGACATCAGTTCTTTAATCTCGGCGACGGAGAGTTTCCGCCCTATATGCCCTTCAGCCATGTTCGCCACCACACGCAGGGCGGTATCAACGCCCATATCCGCGCTGATCAGCAGCTCTTCGAGCTGTTCTAGCATCTCGTCATCGAGCGTGCGGCGCACCACGGTCTGCGGTGCCGCCCGGCCAAAGAGCCGCCCCAGCATGCCCGGTTTCGCCGCCGGTTCAGCCGGTCTGTCTTCGCGCAGGACCGGAGAAGAAGCCACCTCAGTACGCGGCATCACGAGCGGCGCGCGGGTTTCTTCTTCGGGTTCGGGTTCGGGTTCGGGTTCGGGTTCGGGTTCGGGTTCGGGTTGAATGGTTTCCGGGACGGGCATCGGGTCAAGCGTTTCCTCAGCCAGCGGGGCCTCATCTGCCGGCAAAGGTGCAGGCTCCGGGTCAACGGCCTCGGGAACCGCCTCCACAGCGGCCGCAGGCGCCTCCATCATATCATCTGCGGACGGCACCACCTCTTCTTCATCCCCGTCGGCCTCCCGATCGTCCTGTGGCAGCGATGGTGCGGGCGCTTCGTCTGTCGGAAGAGGTGCCGCTTCGGGGACGGGGTCCATGCGCTGTGCATCAGTCGCGGCAGATTCGGCCTCAGGCGCTGCTTCCGGCACGCCATCAACGGATGGATCCTGCACTTCCGGGACCGGGGCGACAGTTTCTTCCACGCCGCCATCAGTTACAATCGCTTCCAGACCCTCATCGATCTTTGAGGATGATTTGAAGAGACGATCTTTGAGTTTTTTGAAAAACGCCATGGCTGCGGCCCCGATACCTTAAAGCTTCTCCCCGTCTAAGGGGATTTCAGCCGGAACGGAAGGGCCGCAGGGCCGTTCAGATCTCGTCGGGGAAGTGTTTCATCACATGCCGGATCGGGTTTGGCGCGGCCTGCCCCAGACCGCAGATCGAAGCATCGACCATCGCGGTGCTGAGCTCTTCGAGCAGCCCCTGATCCCAGTGTTCCGCCTGCATCAGCTTGACCGCTTTTTCGCAACCCACCCGACAGGGCGTGCACTGGCCACAGCTCTCGTCCTCAAAGAACCGCAGCATATTCAGCGCGGCATCGCGCGCCCTGTCTTTGTCCGACAAAATTACTACGGCAGCCGAGCCGATGAATGATCCCAGCGGCTGCAGCGTATCGAAATCCAGCGGCACGTCGGCCATGCTGGCCGGCAGGATGCCGGAGGATGGCCCGCCCGGCTGATAGGCACGGAATGTATGGCCATCGCGCATGCCACCTGCGGCATCAATGATGTCCGTGATCGTCGATCCGGCGGGCAGCTGGTAAACACCAGGTGCGGCCACGCGGCCCGAAACCGAGTAACTGCGCATTCCTTTGCGGCCGTTTTTTTCCACTGAAGAGAGAATCTCAGGACCCTCACGACAGACCCGCGCCACCCAGTGCAGAGTTTCAACGTTGTGCACCAGCGTCGGGCGCCCGAAAACGCCGACCTGTGCCACGTAAGGAGGGCGGTGACGCGGCATCCCGCGTTTGCCCTCGATGCTCTCAATCATCGCGGACTCTTCGCCACAGATATACGCGCCGGCACCGCGGCGCAGATCGATGAAACCGGGCTTCACGATGCCGGCCTCTTCCAGCGCACGGATCTCGCGGGCGAGGATCTCAAGCACGGCAGGGTATTCGTCGCGCATATAGATGAAGGCCGTTTCCGCCTCGACCGCCCAGGCAGCAATCAGCATGCCTTCGAGAAAGAGATGTGGCACCCGCTCAAGATAGTAACGGTCTTTGAACGTGCCGGGCTCGCCCTCGTCCCCGTTCACGGCCAGATACCGCGGGCCGGAAGCGGCGCGCACAAAGCCCCATTTTTTCCCCGACGGGAAACCCGCACCGCCCAGGCCGCGCAGGCCGGACGCCAGCACCTTGTCCTGTACGGCTTCCCAGTCGCCGCCTGCCCGCAGGGATTTCAACGTCTCATAACCACCCGCGGCCGTGTAATCCGTGAAAGTCTCATACGCCGGGATAGTTGCATGTGTCGCATCCGCCCTGATGGCAGCGCGGACCTTTTCAGGCGTGGCGTGATCGATGTGGGCGTGGCCCAGTTCCAGCACGGGTGCGGTATCGCAGCGGCCCATGCAGGGCGCGCGCAGCACACGGACCTCTGCCGGGTCCAGCCCCTCCTCAAGCGCTGCTTTGAGCGTCTGCGCCCCCGCCAGTTCGCAGGAAAGCGAATCGCAGACCCGGATGGTCAGCGCGGGCGGCGGGGTCTCGCCCTCTTTAACCACGTCGAAATGGGCGTAAAACGTAGCAACCTCATAGACTTCGGCCATCGACAGGCGCATCTCTTCTGCCAGTGCGCGCAGATGCGCAGCGGACAGATGGCCGTGTGCATCCTGGATCAGGTGCAGAAATTCAATCAGCAGATCGCGCCGGCGCGGCCGGTCACCCAGCAGAGCGCGGACCTCATTCCAGGCGTCGTCCTGCAACTGCCGGCCTTTGGTGTGGCGGCGGCCTTTGCCAGCCCCCGATTTCCACACGCCCCTGCGGTCGGATTTATCAGAATTATCCAGTGCCATCACGTTTCTCCGGCTCTTTGCGCGGCCTGCGCGGCCGTGTTGTATTTCGCGTACTGATCACAGAGTAACAGCCCTGCGACGCCCTGAATAACCGCAATCGGGGGAGCCCGGACAGTCAGAAACGACAATCCCGTGTCCTATCCGAAACTTCCAGCATTAACCGCGACATCGCAGCACGCTTGGAGGTGGGCTGCGAAAGAGGTAAACAAAGGGTTAATATGACACGCTTTGCGCCCTCCGCTGTCTTCATGCTGGCCAGCCTCCTGCCCGGGGCCTGCCTGCTGGCGGGCGCCTTTCTGGGCGGCGTGTGGAGTGCGGCGGGACTTATCACGATGACACTTGTGGTCTTTTTATGCGACCGCGCGAGCTTTGCCGCGCGCGCGGGCCCCGGACTGGCCAAAGTGCAGCCCCTGCTGATCGCGGGCCTGCATTTCACGATACTTCCTGCCGTTCTGCTGGCCATCGGCATGCCGGGGCATCTGAGCGGTGCTGAAACAGTTTTACTGCTGCTGGGTGCGGGGCTTTTTTTCGGGCAGGTGTCAAATGCCTGTGCGCATGAACTCATCCACAGGCAGAGCCGCGCGGCGCGCCGCCTCGGTGCTGCAATCTATGTGTCTCTGCTCAACGGACAGCATGTTTCGGCGCATCTGCTGGTGCATCATGTACATGCCGGGACGGACAAAGACCCTAACTCAGCGCCGCTCGGCCAGAGCTTCTGGCAGTTCGCCGCCCGCGCATCGGTGACGGAATTTGCCGCCGGCTGGCGCGCCGAAACCGCGAGGCAGCGCCCCGGACAGCTGCACCCCTATGCGATCTGGCTGGGCGGTGCTGCCTTTACACTTGTCACGGCCGGGCTGCTGGCCGGAGTTGCCGGCATTGCCGCACTGATCGCGATGAGCGTTTACGCGCAACTGCAGCTCCTGCTGTCCGATTATCTGCAGCACTATGGCCTGCGCCGTCGCAGGGTGGCAGGCGGCCGCACCGAACCAATGGGACCACAGCACAGCTGGAACGCGCCGCAGCCCTGGTCTGCCGCCCTGATGCTGAACGCGCCGCTGCATTCGGATCACCACATGCACCCGGGCCGATCGTTCGATCAGCTGTACCTTGATCCGGATCGCGCGCCGGTCCTGCCACGGTCCGTGCCCGTCATGGGCGCGCTGGCCTTTGTGCCGCCGCTCTGGCGGCGCGTGATGGACCCCAGAGTACGCCGGCTGACCGGTGAAATGCCACGCAGTTCGGAACCCGACACCCGCCCTTCCGCTTCGACTGAAACATTAAGTATATGAGATACGATTATGAATTTATTTACTAAAGGCGTGATTTTTAGCCTCGCTGTTTCGCTTGCAGCGCCAGCTGTGGCAGAGGGGGTTCTGGATGGCGAAGCCTTCGATGCATACACCCGGGGAAAGACATTGTTTTACGGTCAGGATGGTGCTGCATACGGGGCCGAGCGGTATTTTGCAGACCGTCGCGTGCAGTGGACGTTTCTGGACGGAGAATGCAAAGAGGGCGAGTGGTATGAACAGGCTGGCCAGATCTGTTTTGTCTATGAAGATAATCCGGACCCGCAATGCTGGACTTTCCGCAAAAACGGCGACGGCCTGACTGCAGATTTCAAGAACGTACCCGGAATGACCGAGCTTTATGAGGCTTCGGATCTGGATGAAGAGATGATCTGCCTCGCGCCCAATCTCGGCGTCTGAGCCTCAGAAAAGCGACCCCTGCCCGGGCGCTTTTGGCTTGCGCGGGGCCTTGCGTGGTGCCGCACCACCTGATGTGCCCCGCTCCAGTATCACGCGACCGTCGGCAAACTGGATCTCCAGTCGCTGCGCTTTTTCTGCGACATTACTCCGTGTCACCACGGATCCTTCACTGCGGACAACGGCAAAGCCGCGCTCCAGTGTGGCCTCATATCCCAGCGTGCGGCGTAAACGCTCCGCGCCATCGATTTTGCGCTTCCAGGCTGCGATCTGCCGCTGCCCGGCGTCAGAGAGCCGTGCCGCCACATCCCTGAGCTGGCGTTCTTTACGGCTGTTCTCGCGGGCAAAAGCGTCAGGCCGAAAACGCCGGAGTTGTGTTGCGAGCCGGTCTTTTTTCACGGAAACGGTGCGCATCAGAGCCGGCTCCAGCCGGACGGCATGGTCTGCAAGGCGTTTGCGGTCAACCGCGACGGCACGGCGCAGCGTTGCCGGTCTCAGCGAGCCGCTGACATCCGCCAGGCGTACTTTGCGCCGCTGCACACCCGCCATCAGCGCAGGGCCGAGGCGCGCAGCACGGATATCGAGCCGCTGGCGCGGTGTTTCCAGCAGGCTGTCAGGGCGCGGCAGCGCACGGGCCAGATCACGCAGACGCTGCCCGCGTCGCGTCAGACCATTGCTCAGCGCCTGGCGCATGCGCGCGTCCTGCCCGTCGAGCCAGGCAATCAGCTCATGACGGACCGGAACAGCCAGTTCCGCTGCAGCCGTCGGCGTGGGCGCGCGATGGTCTGAGACGAAGTCGATCAGCGTGGTATCCGTTTCATGGCCCACCGCGGAAATCAGCGGGATTTCGGAAGCCGCAGCCGCCCGTGCGACGATTTCTTCATTAAAGCCCCACAGGTCCTCAACCGAGCCGCCGCCCCGTGCCACGATCAGCAGATCGGGCCGTGGCAGCGCGCCACCCGGGCTCATGGCGTTGAAACCTTCGATGGCCGCGGCAACTTCAGGGGCGCATTTCTCACCCTGAACGGCCACCGGCCAGATCAGCACTTTGCGCGGAAAACGGTCGCGCAGCCGGTGCAGAATATCGCGGATCACAGCACCCGACGGCGAGGTCACCACACCGATCACTTCGGGCAGATAGGGCAGCGGCTTTTTGCGCGCGGCATCAAAAAGACCTTCTGCCTCCAGCGCTTTGCGGCGTTTTTCCAACAGCGCCATCAGCGCGCCCATGCCCGCGGGTTTGATGTCTTCGATGATGATCTGGTACTTCGACTGACCGCCGAATGTCGTCACACGGCCCGTGGCGATGACTTCCATCCCCTCTTCGGGCGCGGTCTGCAGACGGGCCGCCACCCCTTTCCAGATCACGCCGGAGATCACCGCGCGGTCGTCCTTGAGGTCGAGATAGATGTGGCCTGAGCGGGGCCGCGACACGCGCCCCACCTCGCCTTTGATCCGCACATGCCCAAACTCGCCCTCGATCACCCGCTTGATCGCACCAGAAAGCTCGGTCACGGTGAATTCGGGGCTGTTGAGGCCTTCGTCGGGGCTGTCGATCAGGTCCATCTCTGCTCTGGTGTTGTTGTTTGCTCAGCCGCAGCTTAGAACGCCCGAAAACCAATTGCCATGCAGATCGGGAGCCCCGCTATGAACATTCTTATCCTTGGCAGTGGCGGGCGCGAACACGCTCTGGCCTGGGCGGTGATGCAGAACCCCAAATGCGACCGTCTGATCGTGGCGCCGGGCAATGCGGGGATTGCCGATATCGCCGACTGCGCAACGCTTGATATCGAAAACGGCAGCGCTGTGGTAAATTTCGCCGAAGAGAGTGCCATCGATTTTGTGATCATCGGCCCCGAGGCACCACTGGCCGCCGGCGTGGCCGACCGGCTGCGGGACGCGGGCATTCTGGTCTTCGGGCCGGGTGCGGCGGCCGCACGGCTTGAGGCGTCAAAGTCCTTCACCAAGGAGATCTGTGACGCGGCGGGCGCGCCGACGGCCGCCTGGGGCCACTTCACCGATGCAAAAGCTGCGCGTGACTATGTCCGCAAACAGGGTGCGCCGATTGTGATCAAGGCGGATGGGCTGGCGGCCGGCAAGGGCGTTATTATCGCACAAACCGCGGAAGAAGCAGACGCCGCGATTGACGATATGTTCGGCGGCGCCTTTGGCGACGCCGGTGCCGAGGTGGTGATTGAGGAGTTCATGGAGGGCGAAGAGGCATCTTTCTTTGTGCTCTGTGACGGCGAGACGGTGCTGCCCGTGGGCACGGCTCAGGACCACAAGCGCGTTGGTGACGGCGATACCGGGCCCAACACCGGCGGTATGGGGGCTTATTCGCCCGCACCGGTGATGACGGACGCGGTTATTGAAACCACCCTTGAGACGATTGTGCGTCCGACGATGGCGGAGATGACAGCGCGTGGTATGCCCTATCAGGGTGTCCTCTTTGTGGGGCTCATGATCAGGGACGGGGTGCCGCGGCTGGTGGAGTACAACGTCCGTTTCGGGGATCCGGAGTGCCAGGTACTTATGATGCGGCTTGGTGCTCAGGTGCTGGACCTGATGCATGCCACAGCAGAAGCGCGGCTTTCCCGGACGCGGGTAAACTGGGCGGAGGATCATGCGCTGACGGTGGTAATGGCCACGCGGGGCTATCCGGGCGCCTATGAAAAAGGCTCGGAGATCCGGGGCCTTGAGGCCCTGCCCGAGGACAGCCGCCGCATGGTTTTCCACGCCGGTACCGGGCGCACCGGGGGTAAGCTGGTCGCGCAGGGAGGTCGGGTTCTGGCCGTCACCTGCCGGGCCGAGAGCCTGAGTGCGGCGCGCGATGCAGCTTATGCCATGGTTGACGATGTGGACTGGCCGGAAGGCTTTTGCCGCAGCGATATCGGGTGGCGCGCCCTCTGAGACGGGCTGGTCTTTCCGGCTCAGTCTGCGCAGACCATTGCGCGGGCAAAAGCCGGGCGGCGGGTGTCGGTGCCGAGAGTACGGCCCGCTATACCTGCGCCGTCAAACCGGAGCGCCACAAGCTCTGACCAGTCTGCCGTGGCAAGGATCATCTCGGGGAAACCACCACACATGCGTATCCCACCTGCGATGTCGTGCTCTCCGATCCGGTGGTTGGTATAGCCCGCAAGCGAGGCTACCTCTGTCAGTGCGCTCTGCTCATATCGCCAGATGCGCAGGGTCTTTGCGAGATGCGGCCGGTCGATCCAGGCGATTTCCACAGTTCCGTCACCGTCCAGATCGGCCGCCCCCAAAGGAGCCAGCCAGCGAAACCGTGTGCCGATGAAGGGCGTCGCCGTGATCCGCCCGTCGCGGCCCCAGACGGCAAGCCGTGCGCCACGGGTCTGGCTGCTTTCCACCACGACGACTTCCGGTGCGCCATCGCCGTTCAGATCGTGC
The DNA here is from genome assembly GCF_012932215.1 of Roseobacter ponti. Taxonomy (GTDB): domain Bacteria; phylum Pseudomonadota; class Alphaproteobacteria; order Rhodobacterales; family Rhodobacteraceae; genus Roseobacter; species Roseobacter ponti. The sequence goes on from NZ_CP048788.1 coordinate 2,797,212, forward strand.
AACCGTGGCGCTGTATCCTCGAAAACCAGATCATCCGGCAGGCTCAGGCGACGTTCTGTTCCGTCTGAGAGCGTCAGCACCAGCGTGATGTACTCTACCGCATCGCCCAGCACCGCATGTGCATATCGGTCGGTCGGCCCCTCATAGCGGGCGGCGTTGATGGTAACACCGGCAAAGGCCGGTCCGTGCAACAGGCACAACGCCAGCAGCGCGCGGCGCAAAGGCGCTGCCAGCAGGCGCGACAGCAGACGCCGCGCCCTGCCCCGCATCAGATCTGTTTTTCCGGCATCTGAACGACCAGCCCGTCCAGCGCATCGGTCACCTTCAGCTGACAGGTCAGACGCGAGCGTGCAGGATCAGGCTCATAGGCGAAATCGAGCATGTCCTCTTCCATGTCTTCCTTGGCGGGCAGCTTCTCGACCCAGGCCGGGTCCACATAGACATGGCAGGTCGAACAGGCACAGGCCCCGCCGCAATCGGCCTCGATCCCGGGAATGTTATTGTCCCGCGCGCCTTCCATCACGGTCAGACCATTGGCGACATCCACCACATGCTCGGTGCCACCGTGTTCGATATAGGTAATCTTTGCCACGTCTCGGGGTCCCCTCTTGTTGTCTCAGCTTTCTCTACCGGGGGCATATAGGACGTGCCAGCCTCTTTTGCGACCCGGAAAAAAGATGTTTGCGACAGCCAGACTTTGTTCTATATTTGTTCTCATGTATGTTGTCCGTCCTCCTTCCGCGCCCCGCCCGTCAGAAAGTGCTGAGACCTGGCCGCGCCCGCCATCCTGTCTGGTGGCAGAGCGCCTGCACGCGCCGCCGCTGAATGCTCGGGTCACGGTGGCCGGGCTGGTTATCCTGCGCCAGCGCCCGGGCACCGCCAAAGGCGTGATCTTTATCACGCTTGAGGACGAGACCGGCGTGGTCAATGTGATCGTCTGGCGCCATATCTACGAACGTTTCCGGCGCGCCGTGGTCGCGGGCCGCATGCTGCGCGTCACCGGCCGCCTGCAGCGGGCACATTCGGTCACCCATGTGCTGGCCGAAGAGATTGAGGACATTTCCGCCATGCTCGACAGCCTCGTCACGGTGCCCTGAGCGCGCAGAAAAGGCGCCCCGCGAGAGGCGCCTTTTCCGGTTTTGTTCAGTAAGTGTTTACTCTGCGAGTGACAGCGCCACAAAGCGCGGATCACCGGCACGGCGCACAAGCAGCAGCAGCGATTTACGTCCTGCTTCCTGTGCCGCCTCGACACGCTCCTGAAGTTCTGCCACGGTGCCCACCTTCTGCTGGCCCGCTTCGGTGATCACGTCACCGGCGCGCAGGCCTTTTTCAAAGGCTTCGGACGCTTCATCCACGTCTGTCACAGCAAGGCCGCTCATGTCGGTTCCGATGCCGAGCTCTTCGCGCAGCTCATCCGTAAGCATCGTCAGCGTCAGGCCCAGCATTTCAGTTGCAACAGGCTCATCCTCTTCGTCTGGTGCCTGCGCCACGGCCGGCACAGCACCTTCCGCTTCCTCGCGACGGCCAAGCGTCACTTTGAGCACCTGAGATTTGCCTTCGCGCAGAACGGTGACACGCACCGTTTCGCCCACAGGGCTGTTGCCTACACGGCGCACAAGTCCGCGGGTGTCTGCCACTTCCTTGCCCGCAAAGCTGATGATCACATCACCGGCTTCCATGCCCGCTTCACGCGCAGGGCCTTCAGGTACATCCGTGACCAGAGCGCCGGCGGTGCTCTCCAGACCCATGGATTCGGCCAGATCATCGGTCAGATCCTGGATCCGTACACCCAGCCAGCCGCGGCGTGTTTCGCCGAACTCTTTGAGCTGGTCGATGACGCGGGTAACGACGTTTGAGGCCATCGAAAAGCCGATACCGATCGAGCCACCATTTGGCGACAGGATCGCTGTGTTCACGCCGATCACATCACCGTCCATGTTGAACAGCGGACCACCCGAGTTGCCGCGGTTAATCGCGGCGTCGGTCTGGATGTAATCGTCATAGGTGCCGCTGAGAGCACGGTTGCGCGCCGATACGATCCCCGCGGAAACAGAGAACCCCTGCCCCAGCGGGTTGCCCATCGCGATGACCCAGTCGCCCACGCGGGCCACATCGCTGTCACCGAAAGACACAAACGGCAGCGGAGCGTCGGCTTCCACTTTCAGCAGAGCGATATCGGTGTTGGGGTCAGTGCCGATCACTTCAGCTTTGAGTTCATCACCGTTGAAAAATTCGATAAGGATCTCATCGGCCCCTTCAATCACGTGGTTATTGGTGACCACGTAACCGTCTTCGGAAATCACAAAGCCCGATCCGAGTGCCGATGAGCGCCGCGGGCTGTCGCCGTCACCGCCACGGTCGCGGAAGAAATCCTCAAAGGGCGAACCTTCAGGCACGATTCCCTGCGGGCCGGTGGGCCGCGAGACAACTGTTGATGTTGTGATGTTGACCACGGACGGGCTGATTTTCTCCGCCAGCGGTGCAAGACTTGACTGCTGGGCCAGCGCGCTGAGCGGCTGGAACAGCATAAATACCAGCGTCAGAACCGCCAGCATGAGCACACGCATCTGCGTGGCATCGGAATTAATTTTTGACAAGGATACTGCCTTGGGCTGCATTCGTCGCCTCCTGACTCTCGTTTCAGATCCTTGAGATCTGTTTTGCACACTGCATGTGTGGTGACACACAGACTGCATGTAGGGTGACATCCGTGCAACATCCAAGATGGTTCGCGGTGTCAGAGTTTCAACAGTATGTTACCAAAGCGTGAAGAAACGGTGCGTTGATCAGAACATCGCCGGCAAAGGCATCAGAGCCTTCAGCCAGCACCCGTATTGACCGCGACCCAGACCAGGATCGCCCCGCTCACGACCACCAGCCAGCCGACCTGACGGACAGCACTTTCCGGCAGGCTGCGCAGCATCTCAAGCATACGCTCCACAAGCGAAGGGGCCAGCGCATAGGCCAGCCCCTCGACAATCATTACCAGCCCGAGGGCCAGCAGCACAGTGCTCACTGGCGCTCGCCTTCGTCTGACCGCGCACCCTGATCGGAGCGCAGATAGTTGAAGAACTCGCTGTCCGGAGACAGAACCATGCTGGAGTTGCTGCCTTTGAGCGAGCGCTCATAAGCGGTGAGCGAGCGGTAAAACTCAAAGAACTCCGGATCCGCACCAAACGCCTCGGCGAAGATCGCGTTCCGCTCCGCATCCGCCTGACCGCGGATGATGTCCGCTTCCCGCGTCGCATCCGAGGTCAGTTCGACCACAGTACGGTCGGCCAGGGCACGTACCCTCTGGGCCGCTTCCTCACCGCGGGCGATCTCGTCTGCGGCTTCCCGTTCCCGCTCGGCCCGCATCCGCGCAAAGGTCGCATCAAGGTTCTGCTCAGGCAGGTTGGTCTGTTTGAGACGCACGTCCACCACTTCGAGGCCCAGAGGCAGCGCGCGCTGGCGGGCCTGGGTTGTGATCCGTGCCATCAGTTCAGCACGGTCCGCGGAGAGGATGGTATTCGAGGTCACACCGTCCGAGCCGAGCACCGCCCGGATCGTCGGGTTAAGAATGCCCTCAAGCCGGTCTTCGGCGGCCCGCAGGCCCCCGACACCAACGGCCTGACGGAACTGAGTGACATCCGAAATCCGGTAGCGCGCGAAAGCATCTACCACAAGCCGGCGGTCATCAGAGGGCGTTACCTCGGTTACTTCTGTATCAAGCGCCAGAATCCGGTCGTCATAGCGTACGACTTCCTGGATGAGCGGGATTTTGAATGCCAGACCGGGGTCTTCTTTCACAGATTTGATCTGACCGAACTGCAGCACCAGCGCCTTTTCGCGCTCGTCCACGATAAAGACAGAACTCAGCAAGCCCACGACGACAATTACAGCAATCGGGATCAGAAATTTGGTCGCCTGCATCAGTTTGTACCTCCTGTGCTGCGTCGCAACTCATTGAGAGGCAGATAGGGAACGATGCCCTGTCCGCCGCCCGCACCGCCGCCACCGGCGCCGCTTTCGAGGATGATTTTGTCCACATCGCCAAGGACCCGCTCCATCGTCTCAAGATAGAGACGTTTACGGGTCACCTCGGGGGCTTTGGCGTATTCGGCCAGAACGGAGGTGAAGCGCGCTGCCTCACCTTCGGCTTCGTTGACCTGCTGGGCGCGGTAGGCTTCGGCCTGCTCAAGCTGGCTTGCAGCTTCACCACGCGCACCCGCGGTCACGCGGTTGGCATAGGCATCGGCCTGACGCTCAAGACGGTCACGTTCCTGCTCTGCCGCCTGAACTTCGCGGAAGCTGTCGATGACCTCACGCGGCGGGTCAGCCTTGTCGAGGTTAAGACGAATGATATTCACGCCGCTGTCATAGGCATCGAGCGTGCCCTGAATGAGCTGCTCGGCCTCATCTGCGATGACCTGACGGTCCCGGTTGAGAATGGGCGCCAGCTGGTTGCGGGCGATAACCTCGCGCATGGCCGATTCGGACACAGCCCGGATTGTCGCCTGCGGCTCTGCAAGGTTGAACAGATACAGAGCAGGGTCGCTGATGTTCCAGACAACCTGGAAATCGATGTCGATGATGTTCTCATCCGTGGTCAGCATCAGGCCGCTGTCGGTGCGCGCACCGATATCTTCGGTCTGTTCGCGCGTTACCGGGAGCACCTCTGCGGTGACCAGCGGCCAGGGCGCGAAGTTCAGACCCGGGTTGCCGGTCGAGGAATACTCTCCGAGAAAGAGTTCAACCGACTGCTCTTCGGGTGCTACGGTGTAAAAGCTGGCCATCAGCCAGGCACCGACCGCACCGATTGCAATGAGGCCGATCGTCCCGCGGGTAAAGGCAGGACCGTTGTCGCCGCCATCACCGCCTGAGCCGCCGTTGCCGCCCCTGCCGCCCATCAGAACACGCAGGCGCTCCTGACCCTTTTTGACCAGCTCGTCGATTTCCGGGATCTGCGGGCCTTCGCCACGCGGGCCACGCGGACCGCCGCCGCCTCCGCCACCCGAACCACCGTTCGGCCTGTCACCACCCGAATTGCCGCCGCCCCCCCAGGGGCCGCCATTATTGCCAGCCATTAAATCACTTTCCCTTCTGAACCGCGTCGCATGCGGATACTGCAAGCCATAGGTACGTTTTAACGCGCGGAATTCAAGCCGTCCGGACCGGGTTCCGCATTGTCACGATCTCTTCGGACATTGTGGGGTGTACCGCAACCGTCCTGTCGAAATCTTCTTTAGTCGCGCCCATTTTGACGGCGATCCCTGCCATCTGGATCAGTTCGCCGGCATTTGGTGCGACGATGTGACAGCCCAGAACACGGCGGGTCTCCACCGAAACGATCAGTTTCATCAGCACCCGGTCGGGCTGTCCGGCAAAGGCCGTCTGCATCGGACGGAACGATGTGCAGTAGATCTCGACCGGTTCGCGCTCACGGGCGTCTTCTTCGCTCAGTCCCACCGTGCCCATCTCGGGCTGGGTAAAGATCGCCGAGGGGATCAGCTCATGATCAACCGCCGTCGGGTTGCCTTTAAAGACCGTTTCGACAAAGGCCATGCCTTCACGGATCGCCACCGGCGTCAGGTTCACGCGGTTGGTCACGTCGCCGATGGCATAGATCGAGGGCACGGCTGTCTGGCTGAACTCATCAACCACGATTTCGCCCCTGCGGCCGGTTTTCACACCGACCTCGTTGAGGCCTATATCGTGCGTATTCGGATCCCGCCCGGTGGCAAAAAGCACCAGATCGAAAACCTTTTCCGATCCGTTGGTGGCTTTGACCCAGACAGGACCGGCGCCGGCGCCCTCTGCTTTGCGCTGAGACGCCGTTTCCGCGAGCTCTCTGGCCGTGCCGCCCATCGCCGCATCGGACTCGGTTGGCCCCTGGGTCAGTGTGTGGTCCACATCCGCCGGGCCCATTTCCAGGATATTGGTGCCCACATGCACGTCGATGCCTTTTTCACGCATGGATTCGGCGACCAGACCGCGTGCCTCTTCGTCAAAGCCCCGCAGGATCTGTGCACCCCGGTAGTATTGCGTCACCTCAACGCCCAGACCGTTCATGATGCCGGCGAACTCGCAGGCGATATAGCCGCCGCCCACGATCAGGATCGATTTCGGCAGTTCATCAAGGTGGAAGATATCATCTGAGACGATGCCCAGGTGCGCATTCACCAGATCAGGCCGCACAGGATGCCCGCCCGTAGCCACAAGGATATGTTTCGCGGTCTTTGTCCCACCGGTGCTGAGCGAGATCTCATGCGGTCCTATGATGCGGGCACGGGCGTCAAAGGTTTCGACACCGGAGCCTGCGAGCAGATTGCGATAGACCTGTTCCAGCCTGTCGAGCTCGTCATTGAGTTTGCCGCGAAAGGCAGGCCAGTCAAAGCTGCCCTGCTGCATGTCCCAGCCATAAGCGCCGGCTTCTGCGGTCACGCCGGCGTATTCGGAGGCGAAGACCATCAGCTTTTTGGGTACACAGCCGCGGATCACGCAGGTGCCGCCGTAGCGGTCTTCCTCTGCCAGCGCTACTTTCGCGCCCGCCTCGCCGGCGGCCACACGCGCCGCGCGCACCCCGCCCGAGCCGCCGCCGATCACAAAGAGATCATAGTCAAAGTCGCTCATAGTACCGGGCCTTTCTTAATCATGTCCTGCGGGCGGCACGTATGCTGCCGGATCATTTTACCACCGAACAGGATGCCTGAAAGCCCTCCTGCGCGATCACGGGCGCGTGCGCGTCAGTCGGTGAAGTCTGCGAAAATGTTTGCGCCCTCGGTCAGATCGATACGCTCGGTATCGACGGTGCCCTCGTTAATGTCGCGCAGTTCCACGCGCCCGTCGGCAAACCCCATGATGACCCGGTCGCAGATATCAATAAAGAGACCGTTTTCCACAACGCCGGGCATCTGATTGAGCACCAGTGCCAGCTGGCGGGCATTGCCGATGCGCCGCAGATGCAGATCGAGAATGTGATTGCCCTCGTCTGTGACGTAAGGAACTGCCCCGTTCATGCGCAGCGCTGTATCACGGCCCAGCACGTCCATCGACACCAGGGTCTCTTCGATCAGCGCCCGTGTCGTCTGCCAGCCGAACGGGATGACCTCAACGGGCAGCGGAAAGGCCCCCAGGGTTTCGACCTCTTTGCTCGCATCCGAGATGACGATCATCTGGTCCGACGCGGTCGCCACAATTTTCTCCTGCAGCAGTGCGCCGCCGCCGCCTTTGATCAGGTTCAGATCGCCGTCGAATTCGTCTGCCCCGTCAATCGTAAGGTCAAGCCAGCGCGCCTCATCAAGCGAGATCACCTCGATACCAACCTGACGGGCGAGTTCAGCCGTACGTGTCGACGTCGGCACGCCTTTGATGCGCAGCCCGTCATCGCGGACCATTTCTCCCAGACACCTGACCAGCCACGCCGCCGTCGAGCCCGTGCCCAGCCCGACCTTCATGCCGCTTTCCACAAACTGCGCGGCGCGCTTTGCAGAGATGAATTTGGCTTTGTCGATCGGTGAGAGGTCAGAGGACATGGGACAGGCTCCTGAAGGGACAGTCAGCGCCTTATAGAAAACAAGTGCGACAAGCGCGAGACCCGAATCGTTCTTTTGACCAGTCCGCGGATGGCTGAGGCCGCCACTACTTTTGCGGGAAATGCTCGGGCAACAGGTGGCCGGGAAGGTGCCATTGTTTCGGTTTGCCCGACAGTGCCGGATTGTGGCGAAAATAAGGCAGCGCCCGGCGGCAGTTACGGACGATGAACGGCAAAACCCCGGCCCGTATGCTATGGTCACACCGTTGAACTGTTATGTAACAAACACCTCAGAGAGGGGATTGAGTAATGCGTATAAAAGGTACAATTGCAGCCGCTGCGACGGCTGTTCTGATAAGCGCCAGCGGCCTGATGGCCGCAACGACCGGCATGTTTGAGGGCGAATACGATGTCTCAAATGCGGACAATGGCCAGCACGGCGTCTGGCTGAAGAACTTCATTACCGGGCATGGCGGTGCGTATAATTACTGGGGCGTCGAGCAGGGCCATCTTTCTTATCACGACGGCGAGGCCCGGCTGACAGCGACTGTTGAGAACCAGGGCGACAACTCTCTGCAGCTATATCTGGACATGGTGTTCATGACACGGCACGACTTTGCGGGTGCGCCAAAATGCGAATGGGGCGACGGATGCCCGCCCTCGGCCGCCGACTGGGAATACTTCTCGATCAGCAGCGGGACCCTTTCAGGTATCGGCAGTCTGTCGGGGCTTGAGCTGACGCTGAGCCAGTTCCCTGATCCGTCCTATGCCGATCACCCGCCGCAGCTCGGCGTTGGCGCAAACAGCAAGTCAAAAACCGAACTGGGTTTCGCGTCCTGGCTGGCCTGGTCCGGGCTCGATGCCTCAGGCAACCAGCTTTACGATTTCGACATGCACTCGCAGGTCTACAGCGGGCAGCATGGCGACATCAATATCGCGCTCGAAGCTGTACCCCTGCCTGCCGCAGGCTGGCTGCTGTTCGCCGCTGTTGGAGGACTTGCCGCCGCGGGCCGGCGCAAAAGCTGAGGCGAAGACTTTGGTTCAGAGCACAAAGCGCCCTCTCCGGAGGGCGTTTTTTTTTGCAACCGGTGCCATCCGGTGCGAATTTCACTGCGGTGAGCGTTTTTGGCCGCGCGGGGTCGTTTTTCGCAGGGCGCGGCACCGGATCCGGAGTATTGAGGCCCCATGACCACCGCGCTCATCCTGCATTATGCTCCTGACAATGCTTCCCTGCCCGTGCGGCTGGTGCTGGAGGAACTTCAGCTGCCGTTTGAAACAAGGCTTGTGGATCGCGCCACAGAAGCTCAGCGGACCCCGGCCTATCTGGCGCTGAACCCGGCGGGGCTCATTCCCGCGCTGGAAACACCTGACGGGGTGATCTTTGAAACCGCAGCGATCCTGTTGTGGCTGGCCGACCGCAGTGGCCAACTGGCGCCGATGCCCGACGGGCAGGCACGCGGTAGCTTTCTGAAGTGGTTGTTGTTTGCCTCGAACACACTGCATGCAGAGCTGCGGCGGCTCTTTTATGCCGGTAACTACATCGGCGATGACCCGGATGATCAGGAACACCTGAGGCATCACGCCCGCCGTGCGGTGCTGTCGCATCTGCGTCTGCTGGAGGATGCCCGCAGGCCGGACACACCGCTGAGCGTGCTCGATTTTTATCTGGCGGCAATGCTGCGCTGGTGCGCGCTGTATCCGCGAGGCACGGATCACAGCTGGTTTGATCTGAAAAGCTTTCCGCAGCTGCACCGGATGGCGGCGGCGCTCGAACTGCGCGACAGTGCGAAAGCCGCGCAACAGGCCGAAGGTCTGGGCACCACTCCGTTCACCGCGCCGCACCCGCCGCAGCCACCCGAAGGGACAGCGATCTGAGCCATGTTTCTTTCCGTATTCGATATGTTCAAAGTGGGGATCGGCCCGTCTTCCTCACACACCATGGGGCCGATGGTCGCCGCTGCACGCTTTCTGGAGATGATGCGCGCGTCACCCTTTGAGTTTCACGGGCTGCGCGCCTCACTGCACGGCAGTCTCGCCTTTACCGGCGTGGGGCACGCAACCGACCGCGCCGTTATTCTGGGACTGGCGGGGTTTGTGCCCGACACATACGACCGCGCAGAAGCCGACAGGGTGCTGGCGGAAATTGAGAACACCGGCACCATCCGCCCCGACGGCCTGCCGGAGCTGCAGTTTGCGCCCGCAAGCGATCTGATTTTTGATTATGATACGCAGCTGACGGGCCATGCGAACGGGATGATCCTGATGGCGACGGATGCGCAGGGCGATGTGACCCTGCGCGAGACCTTCTATTCTGTCGGGGGCGGTTTTGTGCTGACCGAAGCGGAACTGGCCGCCGGCAAGGACACAGACGAGGGCGCACCGGTGCCTTTTCCGTTCAAATCCGCCACTGAAATGCTCCGGATGTCATCGGCCTCGGGCAAAAGCATCGCGGCAATGAAACGCGCCAATGAGGAAACCCGCGTTGGTGCCGACGGTTTGCGGCGCGGCACGAAACGGCTCTGGGAGGTGATGGACGACTGCATCGCACGTGGCCTGACCAGCGACGGCATCCTGCCCGGCGGGCTCAGCGTGCGACGCCGTGCGAGCGGTATTTATGACAAGCTGCAGAGCGAGCGCGGTATGAACCTGACCGCGCCTCACACGATCAACGACTGGATGTGCGTATATGCCATGGCCGTCAATGAGGAGAATGCCGCCGGCGGCCAGGTCGTGACAGCACCCACCAATGGTGCGGCCGGGGTACTGCCGGCGACGCTGAAGTACTACCTTGAGCATGTTCCGGGCGCTTCCGAGGCGCATGTCGAGGATTTTCTGCTCACAGCCGCAGCAATCGGCGGGCTGGTCAAATACAACGCCTCAATCTCCGGCGCCGAGGCCGGGTGCCAGGCCGAGGTCGGTTCGGCGGCGGCGATGGCGGCGGCAGGGCTCTGTGCGGTGCTGGGTGGCACGCCTGGCCAGGTGGAAAACGCCGCCGAGATCGCACTTGAGCATCACCTCGGCATGACCTGTGACCCGGTCAAAGGGCTGGTGCAGGTGCCCTGCATCGAGCGCAACGGTCTGGGTGCGATCAAGGCTGTTTCCGCCGCCTCTCTGGCCCTGCGCGGCGACGGCACCCATCTGGTGCCGCTGGATGCCTGTATCGAGACCATGCGGCAGACCGGGCTGGATATGTCCGAGAAGTACAAAGAGACTTCCCTGGGTGGGCTGGCCGTCAATATACCCAATTGCTGATGATCCGGTCAGCACGCGACTAAATCCGGTCAACACTCAACCTTTCCTTGCACTGCACTTCCTCTGCCCCTAGCGTCATGTCATGAATTTAGACCGGCCTATGCTCGGGATCCTGCTCATGCTGGGGTTCTGCATTCTGGCGCCCGTAGGCGACGCGATTGCAAAGATCCTGAGTGAGACGGTACCCCTCGGACAACTTGTACTGGTGCGTTTCGCCATACAGGCGCTTATCCTTATTCCGCTGATCTGGTTTACCGACAGGCTCTGGCGCATGACGCCGCGCGTCTTCTGGCTGACGCTCCTGCGCACGGTGCTGCATATCGCAGGCATCGCCATGATGGTGACCGCGTTGCGCTATCTGCCGCTGGCCGATGCTGTCGCGATTGCCTTTGTCATGCCGTTTATCATGCTTCTGCTGGGTAAATACGCGTTGCAGGAAGAAGTGGGCGTGCGACGGATCACCGCCTGTGCTGTCGGCTTTGCCGGCACGCTGCTGGTGGTCCAGCCCAGCTTTGCGGAAGTCGGCTGGCCCGCACTTCTGCCCGTCGTCGTCGCGGTGAATTTTGCGTTTTTCATGCTGGTTACGCGCAAAATCGCGCGCGAGACGGACCCGATCAGCCTGCAGGCCGTCAGCGGTGTCATGGCAGTTGTTATGCTGCTGCCTTTGTTGCTGATCTTTCAGGGGACCGCCTGGACAGAGTTGCAGATCGTGAGCGTTTCAGCCTTTGACTGGACGCTGCTGCTGAGCATCGGCCTTCTCGGCACCGTGGCACACCTGCTGATGACCTGGTCGCTGCGTTATGCGCCCTCAACGACTCTGGCGCCGATGCAGTATCTGGAGATTCCATTTGCGACGATCCTCGGATTTCTTGTTTTCGGCGACTGGCCGGACCCCATGGCGGTTGTGGGGATCCTTATAACGATGGCGGCAGGTCTCTATGTCGTTCTGCGCGAGCGGGCCACCGCCCTTGCGCTGGCAGCTGAGTAAAAAGCGCCGCCACCGCCCCCAGAAATTCGCGCGGCAGCAGACAAAGCATTAAGGGCGCGTGCATTTCCAGTTCCAGATCTCCGGTGGCAAGATTTGACGTTCCTGCTCGTTTTCCCGGCTCAAAGCTGATCCCGGCGACCGGCCATTTCAGTCCCTGCGACCGTCCGGTGACCGGCCCCATCGGAAAGAGCGACACGCGGGTGCCGGCCTCCATCCGGAGCGACATCTGCGGTGGGCAGAGAAACACCACATCGCGTTCAGTCAGCAGAACCACCGGGCTGTCGCACCGCACCACCATGGTACTCAGGGCCGCGAGCTGATGATCGGTACGGCCGCCGGAAAACCCCACAGCGATAATCAGCGGAGCATTGATATTGCGCAGCGCCTTGTCGAAATCGGTGCTGTCCTGTTCGGTGACCGGGTGCCTGTTTTCAGGCGGGATTTGCGCAAGTCCAGCAGGTGAGATAGAGTCCATATCGCCGATAACGGCGACCGGAACGTAGCCAGCGCCAAGCGCCGCGTCAGCGCCGCCGTCAGCCGCCACGCAGACCGGTGCGAGATCGGTTGCTGCGGCCAGATCACCCGCTCCGACACTGCCACCACCGACCAGCGTCACCGGTAAATGGCTCTCTACAATGGTATTTTTCACCGAAGTTTAACGTCCCTGGTTGAGTAAGTCACAATGTCGCCACGAAATGATACGGAAATAATCACAGATTCGGGCCCCTTTGGCACCTGCCATCTTGGTAAATATCTTGTTGATAAAAGCAGAGGACGAGCATCCGATGATCAACAATAACAAGATCCTGACAGTTTCTTATGGAACATTTTCATGTACGCTGGAAGGTTTCGACGACAGTTTCGAAACGATGAAGGCCATTGCCGAGTATTTCCGGGATCTTGCGGCTGATGACCGCTATTTTGGAGCAGAACCGCCGCAGCCTGACGCCGATATGCTGGCCCGCATTGCCGGCCGCGAAATGTCGCGCAGGGTAGAAGCAAGCGAGCATGAAGGCCGCATCCTGCTCAAAGCGCATGAAGAAACCGCCCGGAGCGACGCGCCCGCCGCCGAACCCGCGCCGGTGCCGCCCGTCGCTGCATCCGCCGTGGCCTCTGAAACAGCCGGATCCGCGCCCTGGCAGGGTACGTATTCGCCAGCGCCGCAGCCACCGGAGGATCCCGCCCACCTTTCCGAGGCCGAGCCGGCGCAGCCCTTTGCCATCGACACGGCTCATTCCGCGCCCGTTGGTGCCGAAGCGCCGTCAGGCGCTGATGAGTTTTTTGCGGCCGGCATTCCGGTCCCTGCTGCCGGGACCACCCCGGCAGAAACCGGGTTTGAGGACGAAGTGGACACGCCGCCGGGCCCGGTCGCTGAGACCGCCAGAGCCCCCGGCGCAGACAGCATCACGGACCGGCTTGCCCGGATCCGCGCGGTCGTTTCCCGGCAGGTCGTCGTGACCGAAACCACCGGCATCTACGACGAAGAGGAGAGTGTGCCTGCTGCAGCCTCTGCCCCGAGCTTTGAAGCGATGGGTGTTCAGGACGACGCAGAGCTGCCTCAGGACGACGGGGTGGCGGTATCAGAGGACCCTTTGTCCGCAGTCGCGCGGGACATTGAATCCGCGCTGGATGCTGATGACCATTTACTCGAGCAGGCGGATTCTGAGGATGAAGCCGAAGAAGAGGATGACCTCAGCGCGGTTCTGAGCCGCATTGAAGCCGGCGCCACGGCAGAGAGTGACATGGCGGCCAGCGTTGACGCCTCCGATGACACCGAAGACGACAGCGCGCAGGGCGGGGAAGACCAGATCACCTTCAGCCCGCAGTTTTTTGAAACTGCCGAAGACGACGAGACAGACCAGAACGCTCTTTACGAGGACGACCCGGAGATGGTCGAAACCGACGCGGACGGGTTCGTCCCGGCGCCTGAGGAGATGATCAGTACGGGACGCAACGAAGATCTGATTCTCACGGAAGATGAACTTACCGAAGATGATCTGCCCGAACAGCCCGAAAATGACGACACACTGACCGCCGAAGACAGGGGTGCAGCAGAAGAACTTCACCAGGATGCTGAAGATCTGTCCGACGAGGACGATGAAGAGACGTTTGCATCAGAGCACCTGCCGGAAAACGCTTATCAGTGGGATGATACCGCTGACGACGCTCCGGATGCGGAGAATGTTTCCGACGCGGAAGAGCGGCAATCCTCAGGCGGCAGTGACGTCGACGATGAAGTTGAGGCGGGCGATCCTGCTGAAGAGCCGATTGCGGAAGATGAAGAGCCCGCCCTCACCGGTCGTGTGATGAAAGTCAGTGCCTCCGAGCTTGAAGATGCGTTGGAAACCGGTGAACTGGAAGAACTCAGTGAAGACGACAAAGCCGGCGACGAGGCCCGCGATCAATCCGACACGGACGCCCATGGCCACGCAGGGCGTGCCAACCTGCCTGACATCAGCGGTGTCAGCGGTGATGATGTGACCCGGCTGATGGCTGAGGCCGACCAGCAGATGGAAGAACCCGAAGGGGCAACGCGGCGCAGTGCCTTTGCCCATCTGCGCGCTGCCGTCGCCGCTCGCTTTGCCGATAAAACAATGGGTTCCGATGCAGAAGCTGAAGAAACCGCAGAAGCCTACCGCAGTGATCTTGCCGAGGTTGTGCGTCCAAGACGCCCTGTCAGCGATGGCATCGGCACGAACCGACCGACAGATAAAAGCACTGCGCCCCTGAAACTGGTCGCGGAACAGCGGGTCGATACTGATGATGCGCGCGGCCCGGTTGCCCCGCGCCGGATCGCCGCCACAGTGCATGAAGATGAAGAGCTCTCAGAGGACACCGGCTTTGCCGCCTTTGCCTCCGAAATGGGTGCCACTTCGTTGCCGGATCTGCTGGAAGCGGCAGCCGCCTATATGTCATTTGTCGAAGGGCAGGAGGATTTCTCGCGCCCACAGCTGATGACCCGTGTGCGCCAGGCCTCAGAAGGCTCGGAGTTCACCCGAGAAGACGGTCTGCGCAGCTTTGGTCAGCTTCTGCGGTCGGGCAAGATCGAGAAAATGAAGGGCGGACGTTTTGCGGCCTCAGAAGACATTGGCTTTAAACCGGATGCCCGAGCCGCCGGCTGACATACCGCCGGTCAGGCAAAGACATGCCGCGGCGTGGAATGAGCCGGCCCCGGGGGTCGGCTTGTCTGTTTCATTAACTTACGGAGCGTGAGATCAGGGTTGGTCCTGATCCGGATCCGCCTGGCCTATCCCTTTGAAGACAAACTTAAAGGGGATCGCCCAGACGATACCAAGAATGACATAGACCACCAGCTCGACCAGAATGGACGGCCGGTCCAGCCAGGCGACCACGTTCACCGCAACGATGATGTAGAGTGGCAGGCCGATCAGCAGGATCAGCAGGGACAGGCGGCGGCGCGCCTTGTAACTCAGCGTCATAAAACCTCACATTGCGCCGTCAGTCGGCAAATGGATCTGTCACGAGAATCGTGTCTTCCCGCTCCGGTGAGGTGGAGAGTAGAGCGACCGGGCACTGGATCAACTCCTCGACCCGCCGGACGTATTTGATCGCATTGGCCGGCAGATCTGCCCAGCTGCGCGCGCCTTCGGTGGATTCGCTCCAGCCGGGCACTTCTTCATAGATCGGGGTGCAGCGCGCCTGGTGATCCGCAGCCGTCGGCAGATAATCCATCCGGGTGCCGTCCAGCTCGTAACCCACGCAGATTTTCAACGTCTCAAACCCGTCAAGCACGTCGAGTTTCGTGAGCGCAATGCCCGTGACACCCGAAGTGGCGCAGGTCTGGCGCACCAGCACGGCATCAAACCAGCCGCAGCGCCGTTTGCGCCCGGTCACGGTGCCAAATTCGTGGCCGCGCTCGCCCAGACGCTGGCCGTCCGCGTCGTCAAGCTCCGTCGGGAACGGCCCCTCGCCCACCCGCGTCGTATAGGCTTTGACGATTCCCAGCACATAGTTAACGGCACCCGGCCCAAGGCCCACGCCGGTCGCGGCCTGGCCTGCGATCACATTGGAGGAGGTCACGAAAGGATACGTCCCGAAATCGATGTCGAGCAGCGCACCCTGCGCCCCTTCGAACAATATCCGGCGGCCGGCTTTGCGTTTTTCGTTGAGCACCTTCCACACAGGGGCTGCGTATTCGAGGATGCCGGGTGCCACATCGATGAGCTTTGCCAGCAGAGCGTCACGGTCAACAGGCTCGATCCCCAGACCACGGCGCAGCGGGTCATGGTGCTGCAGCGCGCGGTCCACCCGCGCCTCAAGCGTCGCCGGATCACCCAGATCGGCGACCCGCACAGAACGCCTGCCGACCTTATCCTCATAAGCCGGCCCGATGCCGCGCCCGGTCGTTCCGATCTTGGTGCCCTTGCTGGCGGCCTCTTCGCGGGCACGGTCAAGCTCCCCGTGGATGGGCAGGATAAGCGGTGTATTCTCTGCGATCATCAATGTTTCCGGCGTGATCTCAACACCCTGCGCGCGGATCGCCTCAATCTCATTCAGAAGATGCCACGGGTCCAGCACAACTCCGTTGCCGATCACCGAAAGCTTCCCGCCCCGCACCACACCCGAGGGCAGTGCGTTGAGTTTATAGACCTTGCCGTCGATCACCAGGGTATGGCCCGCATTGTGCCCGCCCTGGAACCGCGCGATTACATCGGCGCGCTCACTGAGCCAGTCAACGATTTTGCCTTTTCCTTCATCGCCCCACTGGGCGCCGACAACGACAACATTGGCCATAGCGGGTCCTTTTCATCCGGGTTAAACCGGCGCCGGTATAACCATGGTGGTGCCGGTGTGCCATGGACATTTTGCGGCACCGGACGATATTTGCGGGCAACGCGGGGTGACAGGTACGATTATGGATGCAATGGGATTTCTCACGCGGTGGCTTTTTGCCTTCGTTCTGCTGGCCGCGACCTTCAATCCGACGCAGTATAATTACGTGCAGTGGGTGCGCGATTACGGCGCCCGGAACCTCTCTGTTGCCGTGCTGGCCGGCCTGCTTCTGACAGTTGGCTATGTGATTTATCTGCGCGCAACGCTGCGCTCCATCGGCGGGCTCGGCATGACGCTGGTTCTGGCGATCGTGGCTGCGGTGATCTGGGTTCTGCACGACATCGGTTTTATCGATCTTGCACAGCCCGGCATGAACGTCTGGCTGGGTCTTTTTGCTCTGTCGCTGGTGCTTGGCATCGGTCTGAGCTGGAGTCATGTCCGCCGCGCGCTCTCGGGACAGGCCGATATGGACGATGTTGATGAGTGAGCCACTGTCCCGGCACCCGCGGAGGACTGGCCCTGCGCCGCGTCACATGTCAGTATCGCAGCAAGGGAGCCTGAAATGAGAGCAAAAACAGACCGGCCGGAAGATTTCCAGAAGTTCTATTATGCCAAAGTCGGCCTTGGCGAGGGCTGCGGTTGCGCCGAACGCGTGATCGACATGCATGAGTTCGACCGGCTCGCAGGCAAGCCGAAGCTGCGACTGCCGCGCCTGCCGGCCAGGGGAAGCTTCAGGCGATTTCTCAACAAAGCAGGGCTGACCTCGCGCCCGCGTCGCTAATCCGCCAGCTGCACCGGTGCGCCGTGTGGCGTGCTCAGATAGGCCGCTTCCCAGCCCGCTCTGATGCGGGCGATCTCACCCGGGGCGGCCATTCCGCGGTCTGTGAGCATGCTTTCGAGGGTTTCCAACCAGGCATTGAAGTAATCCGGGCCGCCGTCGAGCTCGCGGGTCAGGCCGTGACTTTTGAGTGTCCCGCCGAAAGCCTGCGCCCAGTCGGGCCAGGTGAAATGTCCCGCTTCGCTGAGATGCACGGTCAGGGCAAAAACCTGCGCGTGCCAGGGCTCTGAAAAAGCCGGTTCAGGCGCGCTCATGGGGCAACCTCCAGATAGCTCTGCCACAGATCGAGAACCACTTCGTCGCCGGGATGTTCAGGATGCGTCCAGAGCTCGGAGGCCGGGAACGCCACGGCGTAAAGCGGCTCGGCGGCATCGCCCAGATGATGTGCAGAACTGTCGGGCAGGATATGCGTTCCGTGAAAGCGCAGAATGCGCCCGCGCGCACCGGCCGCATATGCTGGCAGCCGGGTGTGACCCCCGTCGACAAGCCGGTTACCGTTTTTCCGCCGCGTGATCACAGCGTCCCCGGGTGCGAACTGCTGCGCGATATCAGATGGCCGGTCCGCAGGCCCGCCTGTCGCAAGTACGCCTGCCACGCGGTCTGCCGTGAGCATCCTGTCGCTTGTTCCGCTCTGAACCGGTGCCTGACCGGACAATTCTTCGCGGCTCACCAGACCGGTCTCCGCCAGCAGGTCCGCAAGACCGGCCATCCATTTCTCGTAATATGAAAACCGCGCATAGTCAGTCGGCGACAGGCTTTCACGCGCGTGACGGGAGACGTCAATATTCCACTTGCCCAGCGCCCCGCAGGCCAGCGTCAGCGCCAGAGCCCGAGGATGCCAGTCAATGTGAAACACCGGCGTTTCCGGTTCCGGGATGACCGCACCGTCGCCGAAACGCCCGCCCATATCATGCGGACGGCTCATGCTGCCCGTCCTGCAAGGCCGGTTCCGATCATGCTGTCGCGGGTCACAAACGCCATCAGCTCTTCTTCCGACATCCCGTCGGTGCCATCCGGGCGCTGCGGTATTACAAGATAACGGACCTCGGCTGTGGAATCCCAGACCCGCACGGCCGTGCCGGCCGGCAGTGTAACTCCGAATTCGCCCAGGACTTTGCGGGGCTCGCGCACGGCCCGGGCCCGGTAGGCATCTGATTTGTACCAGCCGGGCGGTATGCCCAGCAACGGCCACGGATAACAGCTGCAGAGTGTGCAAACGACCATGTTGTGCACCTCGTCGGTATTCTCAACTGCCACCATATGTTCTCCCTGACGCCCGTAATAGCCCATTTCGGCCACTACCGGGGTGGCGTCATCCATGAGCGCTTTGCGGAACGCGGGATCGGTCCAGGCCCTGACGACGACGCGCGCGCCGTTTCGGGGGCCGATCCTGTGAGCATAGGTATCGATGATCTCATCCAGCGCTTTCGGATCAACCAGACCTTTGCGTGTGAGGATCGTCTCAAGGGTCCGGACCCGCAAAGCAGGATCAGAGGGCAGAAGGCTGTGCGGGTGGTCGGAATGATCATGCGGCATGGCGCATCATGACAACGCGCCGCCATGAATGTCCAGCAGGGCAGACCCGATTCTGAGGGAGGTTCCGGACCTGCCCCGTAACATGCCGCGGGACAACAAAAACAATCGCATCCGGATCTGTCTATTTCGTGCTATGATCGTCGCAGGGAAGCACATCTGTAGCGCCTCATTTCCAGGATAAACCTCTTAGAGCATGCGCGAGAACACATTGCTTCCAAAAGACCGTTGCTTCGCGCGACGGTCTTTCCCTGTAAAACCCTGATATTCTGCGACACGCCCCCGGCGGCAGCGTCCGGGCATCGTGCATCTGGCTGACCCTGCGGTCCGGTGCTATCTACCGGAAAAACCGGAGCAGGCAGCGCAGCACCACCACAAGCACCCTTTGCGCATTCCTCCCTTGCGAGCCGGGGCAAACTTGCCTAGATACCCCGAAAGCCCGAACCACAGCCCGAAGGTTTCCATGGAAAACGTCGTCCTGATCGTCCACCTTATTCTCGCGCTCAGCCTGATCGCAGTCGTGCTGCTTCAGCGCTCCGAAGGCGGTGGTCTGGGCATGGGCGGCGGCGGCGGTGGTGCCGTATCAGGGCGTGCCGCGGCAACTGCGCTGGGCAAGCTGACCTGGTTGCTGGCGATTGCCTTTATCTGCACCTCGATCACGCTGACGATTTTTGCAGCCGAGAATGCCTCCGGATCTTCGGTTGTGGACCGCCTGGGCGTGACCCCGCCGGCGCTGAACGAGCCCGCGTCTCCTGCAGGACCCGAAGGCGACGATCTGCTGCCCCCGGCACCGGGTGACAATGCGCCTTTGGTGCCAACCCTCGAATAAAACCAACCAGACCTTGCGGCAGGCACGTAAGGCGCAACATCATGTTGCGGTGTGGCTTGCTTTTGATATGCGAATCCTGATACCCTTAAATCCCGTGGTGCTGTGAAATTTCATGGCCCGCCCGGACGGATTTTACTGGTTTTCCAGGGTCTGCGCGGTCTCTGCTGACGACACGGGAGCTTTCAGAGCATGGCACGTTATATCTTCATCACCGGCGGTGTGGTTTCTTCGCTGGGCAAAGGGCTTGCATCAGCGGCTCTGGGGGCTCTGTTGCAGGCGCGCGGGTTTTCGGTGAGGCTGCGCAAGCTTGATCCGTATCTCAACGTCGATCCGGGCACGATGTCACCTTTCGAGCACGGCGAGGTCTTTGTCACAGACGATGGCGCAGAGACCGATCTGGATCTGGGCCACTATGAGCGATTTACCGGCGTGCCCGCCCGCATGACGGATTCGGTATCATCGGGACGGATCTATTCCAACGTGCTCGAAAAAGAACGCCGCGGCGACTACCTCGGCAAGACCATTCAGGTCGTGCCGCATGTCACCAACGAAATCAAATCCTTCCTTGATATCGGCGATGACGAGGTGGATTTCATGCTCTGCGAGATCGGCGGTACGGTGGGCGACATTGAAGGCCTGCCGTTTTTCGAAGCCATCCGCCAGTACAGCCATGATAAACCTCGCGGGCAGTGTATCTTTATGCATCTGACCCTGCTGCCATATCTGGCCGCATCGGGTGAGCTGAAAACCAAGCCGACGCAGCACTCGGTCAAAGAACTGCAATCGATCGGGATCGCGCCTGATATCCTTGTGTGCCGCTCCGAGCAGCCGATCCCGGAAAAGGAACGCGAGAAAATTGCGCTCTTTTGTAACGTGCGTAAGGAAGCCGTCGTGGCCGCCTATGACCTGTCGACGATCTATGACGCGCCACTGGCCTATCACGCGCAGGGTCTTGATCAGGCGGTTCTGGATGCGTTTGATATTTCCCCTGCCCCGCGGCCGGATATGACCGTCTGGGATGATGTTTCCGACCGGGTTCACAACCCGGAGGGTGAGGTCAAAGTTGCGATTGTGGGCAAATATACGCAGCTTGAGGACGCCTATAAATCGATTGCCGAGGCGCTGACACACGGGGGCATGGCCAACCGCGTTCGGGTAAAGGTCGAATGGGTGGATGCAGAAATCTTTGACGCGGCTGAGGATGTCGCGCCTCATCTGGAAGGGTTTCACGCGATCCTCGTACCCGGCGGGTTCGGAGAACGCGGCACCGAGGGCAAGATAAAGGCGGCCGAATTCGCCCGCACCCGCAAAGTGCCCTATCTCGGTATCTGTCTGGGCATGCAGATGGCAGTCATCGAGGCAGCGCGCAATGTTGCCGATATCGCCGCGGCGGGTTCCGAGGAATTTGATCATGAAGCCGGTAAAAAGCGATTTGAACCCGTGGTCTACCACCTCAAGGAGTGGGTACAGGGTAACGCGCGGGTCAGCCGCAAAGTGGGTGACGACAAAGGGGGCACCATGCGGCTCGGGTCTTACGACGCCGTGCTGAAGGAAGGCTCGCGGGTCGCGGAAGTCTACGGGAAAACGTCCATCGATGAGCGGCACCGGCATCGCTATGAAGTCGATATCAAGTATCGCGAACAGCTTGAGGCAGCAGGCCTGTGCTTTTCGGGCATGTCCCCGGATGGCAAGCTGCCGGAGATCGTGGAATGGTCGGATCATCCCTGGTTTATCGGGGTGCAGTTCCATCCGGAGCTGAAATCAAAACCGTTTGATCCGCATCCGCTCTTTCGAGATTTCATCCGCGCAGCCAAAGAAATCTCCCGCCTCGTTTAAGGTCCGTGACCGCGCCAATGCAGTGGCTAACAGGGCATAATTTTCTGCGCCATGAAAAGCTCTGAAACAGGGGAAGGCACCCTAAATCCGGGTCCGTCTGTATGTTTTTATCAACAATACACCTGCAGGAAAGCCCGCACCGGGGATCGGTGCAGGCGATCATTGTATTACGTAAATCATTGACCCTATTTATGTAAAAAGGTGGCAGGATATGTTCGAAAAAGACTATTTGGTTACCCTCTGATGCCTCGAATTTACTGCCATCAGGGCGGATTTTCCGTAATACTGGCTCATTTTCAGCTGGCGGCTGCGTGACCGGAACCCTCGCAGGGCTTCGCACTGAATGCGTCATCCAGCGGAGTTGCCGCGATGTGGTTGGTGTAGTTTGACATCACCTCAAACGATGTACCAAGGATCACCTCCAGCATGATCCTGCGGCTGTATCAGGCGCCGAGAAACGCCTCGGCCTCCCCATCTGACGGCCAGCCACGGGTCTCGTTGATCACCACAGCGAACCGGCAAAATGCTTCAGGCCTCGGGTCGCCGCGTTCGGTTCCTGCGCGCAGGGCCCGGATGACATCGTCCGGCGCACCCTTCCTTCCGCAAATCGTCGTGTGGGCGACCATACAGAAGGAACACCCGGTCAGCCGGGTGTTGGTCATCAGAATGATCTGCCGCTCTGTCTCGCTCAGCTCAGCCTTTTCAAAGATCGGCGACAGGGTCGCATAGCCCTCCGCCAGCGCAGGCGCTTCAGCCATCACGGCGAGCAGACCGGGCACACATCCATTTGCCAGCTGCGCGCGTGCCGGAACCGGGCGGGCGGCGGCGGGTGCGGTCTCTGGCGCATGGGTCTGACAATCCGTCATTGGTCTCTTTCCGTCCGGGTTTATACCACTTGGTACAAATCCAGACAGGGATAATGTACCGATCGGTCTACACAGTCACTAAATCGTGTTGAACGATCGGTCTACAGTTCTATATCAAGATACGAAGGAGAATTCTGACGTGCCCTGGGAGAAGTCATTCGACATTGATGATGTGACCGATAAGGCCATCGCGATCTTTATCGACAAGGGCTACGAAGGCACGTCCATGTCTGACCTTATCGATGGCATGGGCATTAATAAGGGCAGCCTTTACAATGCTTTCGGGTCCAAACGCGAGCTTTTTTCACGGGCTCTCCGGCGCTATGACCGGACAAACCGGGCCGCGCTGCTGAATGATCTTGCGCAGAACGACGATCCGGTTGCTGCAATCTCCTGTTTCTTTGATCACCTGATTGCCGAGGCCACCTCGGGCGCGGATTACCGCGGATGCCTGGTGGTGAACACGGCGCTTGAACTGCCGCATCAGCCCGACAGCGTTAAAGAGATCGTGCAGGAGTCGCTTGGTGCAGTGGAGGCGTTTTTCAGCGAAATGATCCGCAGGGGCCAGGCGGAGGACCGTATCCCCCGAACGGTTGACCCCGAAGAAACCGCGACCTCTCTGATGTCACTTGTGATCGGTCTGAGGGTTCTGTCGCGCGGCACTTCTGCGCCCGGTGATCTGGCCGCAATCAGGTCCGCGGCACTGCGTCTGATCAGCTGACCCCCTGAAGCCAGGGACAGCTACGGCAAAGCAGTCCCGGGCATCTGCTGCTGTGCACTCTTGCGCCTGTCGGATCATCCGCTACACCGGGCAGATGCTGAGCTATCAACATATGTATCACGCCGGAAACCTTGCCGATGTGCATAAACACGGGCTCCTGTCATGGATCCTCGAATACCTCACGGCAAAGGATAAACCGCTCTCCTGCATCGAAACGCATGCCGGGCGCGGGCTTTACGATCTTGAGGATGATGCTGCCTTAAAAACCGGAGAGGCCGCTCAGGGTATTGACAGGGTTGCGGATTTCTTTCCGCCGGCTCACCCCTACAGCCGGGTGCTCGTGGCACAGCGCGACATCAGCGGTCCCCGCGCCTATCCCGGATCCCCGCTCATAGCCACGCAGCTTTTGCGGCCCGGCGACACGCTGCACCTGGCGGAACTGCACCCCGGTGAATTTGCAGCACTGGAATATGCGACGTCGGCATCAACGGCACGATGCTATCACCGCGACGGATTTGAACTTGCGCATTCTCTGGTCCCGCCGACACCGCGTCGGGGGATGATGATGATCGATCCGAGCTATGAGCAGAAAAGCGATTATACCGAAATCCCCGGGCATATTTCGCGCATCACACGTGCCTGGAACGTCGGCCTGATCGTTCTGTGGTATCCGGTCCTGACATCGGGCGCTCAGGCCGGCATGGTCCGCAGTCTGAAGAAAAGCCGGCCTGACGCCCTCTGCCATGAAGTGAGCTTCCCCCCTGCCCGCCCGGGTCACGGGATGGTCGGATCAGGGCTTTTCGTGATCAACCCGCCCTGGGGGCTGGCAGAGGAAGCCGCGCGCCTCAGCACATGTTTTGCAAAGCTGCTGAATGAGCGCAAAAAAGATTGACCCCGGCATCGTCCGTGGCAGGATAAGGCATGTACCTGCTGTCCGCCCCGTTTGTGCTCATAACGACCCGATGTCCGCGTGCGAAATCCACCTGTCCTCCGGCCCCGTCGCCTGCCTTACCGATCGCAAACCGGTTGCCCGCGCACCCTTTGACCGTCCCGAAAGCAGCCCTGGATTTTCAGACAGCGGAGCTCTGTCATGTTTGAACGCCTCTTTCCCCGTCGCAAAAAGAGCCCTGAGCCCCTGCCGCAACCGGATGCCCAGCTGGCACTTGGCGCTTTGCTGGTGCGTGTGGCGATGGCGGACCATAACTATAAGGCATCGGAAGTTGGCCAGATCGACCGCATCCTCAGCGCCACCTTCGGGCTGAAACCGCTGGAGGCCGCAAAACTGCGGGCCACCTGCGAGGCTCTGGAACGGCACGCACCGGGCACGCCGGAATTTGCTCAGATCCTGCGCGACGAGGTGGACTATGCGGATCGCAAATCGCTGGCGGATGCCATGTGGTCGGTGGCGCTTGCCGACGGAGCGCGCGACGATGACGAAGAGGTTCAGCTGATGGCGATCGAGACGGCCCTGGGTCTGACAGACGAAGATATTGCTGCCGCAAGGGAATCCGCTTTGCGCAAAAACTGACATTGGCGATTGCGCAAAATGCGCTAATATCCCCGCCATGTTTGGAGAACTTCTGAAAAGGCTGACACAGCCTGATGACACTGAGCTGCCCGACGAGGATGCCCGTCTGGCGCTGACCGCACTGCTCGTACGGGTCGCACGCTCTGATAATGATTACTCAGACCGGGAAAAGGCGCGTATTGATGCGATTGTATCGCGGCGCTACGGGCTCGGGCCCGGCGGCACCTCGGCGCTGCGCAACGAGGCCGAAGCCCTTGAGGCGGAAGCGCCTGACACGGTCCGCTTTACCCGCGCGATCAAAGACGCCGTGCCCTATGAAGAGCGGCGCGCCGTACTGGGGGCACTCTGGGAGGTTGTACTGGCCGACGGCGACCGGGCACAGGAAGAGGATGCGCTCGTGCGGATGGTCAGCAATTTTCTTGGCATCAGCGACCGCGATTCGGCGCTGGTCCGCCAGTCCGTCGACAACGGGACATGACGGCCAGCCTGCCGATGTATGACACGCCTGCCACGCGACAGGCCAATGACAGGCTGTGGGCGCTGATCCGTGACCAGCTGCCCGGTGCCCCGCCGGACCTTGACCGCACAACCGACCCGCATCTGACCTGGCAGGACCCGGACCTTGTGCTGTCGCAGACCTGCGGGCTGCCGTTCCGCACGGAGCTGCACGACCGGGTGAATCTGGTTGGCACGCCGGATCACGGGCTCACCGGATGCCCGCCAGGCTATTACCGGTCAGTTATCGTTGTGCGTAAAGACGATCCGCGTCAGTTGCTGACGGAGTTCCGGGGCGCGACACTTGCCCGCAACGACGTGCGTTCCCAGTCGGGATGGGCCGCAATCGAAGGGCATCTTGCGGAAAACAACTTTGATTTCAGCTTTGCAGACAACGTTCTGGAGACCGGCGGGCATCTCAACTCGGCCCGCGCGGTTGCAGCCGCTGATGCCGATCTGGCCTCCCTTGACGCTGTCACCTGGACGCTGATCTGCCGGGACGAACAGGTGGCGGATGACCTGCGGGTGCTGGCCAGCACGCGACCAACCCCCGGATTGCCGTTCATCACCGGGCCCGGGCAGGATGCGGCCCGTATGCTGGCCTGCCTCCGCAACGCTGTGGCCGGCCTTTCCGCTGCGGACCGCGACTGTCTGATGCTGCGCGATGTGGTCTTTATCCCCCCCGAGGCTTATCTCGCAGAACCTGTTCCGCCCTTATGACGTGCATCCGGCGCCCATATTCTTACGCAAAAGCGCCGGATCCGCATTACGCGTTGCAAAAGTAAGAAAACTCACTGCATATACCCCATCGAAACAGAACAGAGACACCTGCCTTGACCACTCCAGCACCGGTTATTGAAATTCAGGGGCTTCACAAAGCCTACGGCGCGCTTGAGGTGTTAAAGGGCGTCGATATCACCGCCCCCCGGGGTCATGTGATCTCGCTGATCGGATCTTCCGGGTCAGGCAAATCGACGCTGCTACGCTGCTGTAATCTGCTTGAGGACAGCCAGGAGGGCGAGGTCATCTTCAAAGGTGAACCGGTGACCTGGAAAGGAACCGGACATAACCGCCGCCCTGCCGATGCAGCGCAGGTGCTGCGGATCAGGACGAACCTCAGCATGGTGTTTCAGCAGTTCAATCTCTGGGCGCATATGACCATTCTGCAAAACGTCATGGAGGCACCGGTGACCGTACTCAGACGGGACCGCGACGAGGCCGAAAAGGCCGCCCGCGGTTATCTTGAGAAAGTCGGTATCGGTGACAAATGCGATTCCTATCCCGCGCAGCTTTCAGGTGGCCAGCAACAGCGGGCAGCCATCGCGCGCGCGCTCTGCATGGAGCCCGAAGCGCTTTTGTTCGATGAACCCACCTCTGCCCTGGATCCTGAGCTGGAGCAGGAAGTTGTGCGTGTCATCAAGGATCTGGCCGCCGAAGGCCGGACCATGATGATCGTCACGCATGACATGAAACTGGCCGCTGATGTGTCGGACCACGTGGTCTTTCTGCATCAGGGTCTGATCGAAGAACAGGGCGCGCCGGCAAAGCTTTTCGGCGCGCCTTCCTCAGAACGTCTGCGGGGGTTCCTTTCGGCAACCCAGGCAGCGTAACCAACCCAAAAAACAAACGGGAGTATCACCAATGAATAAACTTATCCTGACCACGGCAGTCCTTGCGCTGACGGCAGGCGTCGCTTTTGCGGACGGCCACGGCAAAACGATCCGTATGGGCACCGAGGGCGCCTACCCTCCTTATAACTTCATCAATGACGCCGGCGAAGTGGACGGTTTTGAGCGTGAACTGGGCGATGAACTCTGCGCCCGCGCCGAGCTGACATGTGAGTGGGTCACCAACGAGTGGGACAGCATTATCCCCAACCTCGTATCCGGCAACTACGACACCATCATCGCCGGCATGTCGATCACCGACGAGCGTGATGAAGTCATTGATTTCACACAGAACTACACCCTGCCCGACCCTTCGGCGTATCTGGTCCTCTCGGCCGATGCTGACCTTGCCAACGGCGTCATTGCAGCACAGACCAATACCATTCAGGCCGCGTTCATTGCGGACACCGGCGCGACGCTTGTCGAATTCGCAACGCCCGAAGAAACAATCGCTGCTGTGAAAAACGGTGAGGCGGACGCGGTGCTCGCAGACAAAGCCTTTCTCACGCCGATTGAGGCTGACGACGCGGATCTGATGTTCCTTGAGCAGGAGGAAATGATCGGTGGCGGCATCGGCATGGGCCTGCGTGAAAGCGACACGGAGCTGCGTGACAAGTTTGATGCGGCCATTCAGTCCATGAAGGATGACGGCACGCTCAACGCGCTGCTCGACAAATGGGAAATCGGCGGCGCTTTCTGATCCGCCCTGACGGGGGCCGCATATTGCGGCCCCCGCGCCTGATCCTTTCCTCCGCTCAGCCGCCACGAGGTCCGCAATTTTCAGCTTCTGCACAGACCCGAGCGTCCTGACGGACCTGCCATGGATGGCCTGCTACCTGACGACCGGCAAACACATGTCGATTTATACGTCTGTGTTCACCGTCCTGCTGCTTCTGGCGGTCACCGCCCCGGTGGCGCTGGGTTTCGGATTTGCAGGGGCGTCGGCGGCACGCTCATCGGTGGCGCCGCTCAGGTGGTTCGGCAAAAGCTATATCGCGCTTGTACGCGGCGTGCCCGACATCGCGTTTTTCCTCTTTTTCGTGATCGCACTCGATCAGGGTATCGAATATCTGCGTCACAAAGCCCTTTGCCGCGACTGGTCTGAACCGATCCGCCAGGGCAACGACTTTGTCGTCTGTCAGGCGGCCAAAATGCCGCTCGGTGATGCGCCGCAATGGGTGCACGAAACCTATGGGTTTTCTCTGGCTGTTCTGACATTTTCCATTGTTTTCGGGGCCTTCGCCGCCAACGTTCTTTTTGGCGCGATGCGGGCGGTGCCCCATGCGCAACTTGAGACCGCGGGCGCCTACGGTATGACGCAGCGCCAGATTTTCTGGCGCGTGCTGGTGCCGCAGATGTGGGTTTATGCGCTGCCCGGGCTCAGCAATCTTTGGATGGTGCTGATCAAGGCAACACCGCTTCTGTTTCTGCTCGGGATCGAGGACATCGTGTACTGGGCCCGCGAACTGGGTGGCACCAAAACCTCGCGCTTCACAGATTACCCGCACGGCGACTGGCGGATGTGGTATTTCCTCGCATTGCTGGTGTTTTATCTCGCCTTCACGCGTGTTTCAGAGGTGGTACTGGAGCGCCTGATGCAACGCCTGACCCACGGCCAGGCCACCTCCGGCGGCGAAGCACAGCGAAAGGCCGCAGCATGACCGGTACACTCCGCTACTCCGCCTGTACATTGCCTGGCCCTCTGCAGAAGGCCTTTTCCGCGTGAGTTGCTGGCAGACTATTCAGGATTACGGCCTGCGATCCATCGGGATTGGTGAGCGCCTGCTCCCGCGCGAAGATTTTACCCTGTGCCAGCAGTTTACGCTCATCGGCTCCGGCATGATCTGGAACATCTATTTCGGTTTCTTTGCCCTTGCCCTGGGCTTCTTTTTCGCGACCGCACTGGCCGTGGGCAAAGCGTCATCCAAGAGGCTGGTCCGTAAACCGTCGGAATGGTTCATCTTCATCTTTCGCGGCTCACCGCTCTTTATTCAGTTTTTCTTCGGCTATTTCCTCTTTCTCAGCCTCAAATCGAATTACCCCTTCTTTGATCCGTTCACCGCGGCCTGGCTGGGCGCGCTGATTGTCCTTTTTTGCAACACCGCCGCCTACACAGGCGAGATCTTTTACGGAGCGCTGCAGTCGATCCCGAAGGGTGACACAGAAGCAGCCGATGCCTATGGCATGTCGGGCTGGCCACGTTTTAAACGTGTCATCTGGCCCACCATGCTGCGGCTGGCCTGGCCTGCTTATACCAACGAGGCGATCTTTCTTTTTCAGTCCACAGCGCTGGTATTCTTTTCCGGCTTTCCGGCCTGGCAGCAGCGGGGCGACGCGCTCTATTACGCGAGCTATTTTGCCGACAAGACGTTCAACCCTTTCATCGCCTATCCGATCCTTGCGATGTATTTCATTCTGCTGACCCTGGTGATCGTCAGCCTGTTTGGCCTGATCAACGCCCGGCTCAACCGCCACCTGCCACAGCATACGCGCAGAAAACTGCGTGTACGGCCTAATTTCATCCGCTGAAAACCACCGCCCGGAAGCCTTCGGCGGCTGCAATCCGGACGGTCTCATATAATTTGATCAAATTCCTCTGGCGGTCTGCATCAGAAACGGGCATTCAGGGCGCAGGCCGCGCTGAGCGTGCTGCCTTAACACTGGTGAGATATGAAAGACTGGCTCCGCAAACACCCCGATGTCCGCACGATTCGTGTGGCCGCCTCTGACCTGAACGGACAGGCCCGTGGCAAACGTATTCCCGCCCGCTTCGCCGATACCGTTGTAAGCAACGGCACCCGATTCCCGATGTCGGTGCTGAACCTCGACATCTGGGGGGAAGATATCGACGACAGCCCGCTGGTTTTTGATTCCGGCGACCGTGACGGTGTGCTGAAACCCACAGAGCGGGGGTTTATGCCCATGCCCTGGCTGGATGCGCCGACCGCGCTTCTGCCCATCTGGATGTTTCATGAGAACGGCAAACCCTATGAAGGCGATCCGCGGCATGCGCTTCGTGCGGTGCTCGACCGGTTTAAGGCACGCGGACTGACACCGGTCTGCGCGGTTGAGCTTGAGTTTTTTCTGATCGACGATTCCGGTCGCACGCTTGAAGTGCCCGTGAGCCCGCGCTCAGGACGCCGCCGTAAGGCGGCCGAGACCCTGTCGATCCGTGCGCTCGATCAGTTCGACACCTTCTTCACCGATCTTTATGACGCCTGCGAGGAGATGGACATTCCGGCCGATACGGCCATCTCGGAGTCTGGTCTGGGCCAGTTTGAGATCAACCTGATGCATTGTGATGACGCGCTGCGCGCCGCCGACGATGCCTGGCTTTTCAAAATGCTGGTCAAAGGACTCGCCCGCCGGCACGGGTTTGCTGCGAGTTTCATGGCCAAACCCTATGAGGATTATTCGGGCTCGGGGCTGCATGTGCATTTCTCGGTGCTGGATAAAAACGGCGATAATGTCTTTGACAACGGTGGTCCCGAGGGTACCGATATGCTGCGCTACGCGGTGGCGGGCTGTCTGAACGCAATGCCGGGCTCGGCGCTGGTCTTTGCGCCGCACGCCAACAGCTTTGACCGGATGGTGCCGGGCAGTCACGCGCCGACCGGCATTTCATGGGCCTATGAAAACCGCACTTCAGCGATCCGCATTCCCTCGGGCGCACCTGCGGCGCGGCGCATCGAACACCGTGTATCGGGCGGGGATGTGAACCCCTATCTGATGCTGGCTGCTGTTCTGGGGGCTGCGATCAACGGTATTGAGGATGGCAAAGAGCCACCTGCCCCGATCACCGGCAATGCCTATTCGGCCGACCTTCCGCAGATACCAGGGGACTGGAAAACCGCGATCGATACCTTTGAGGGCTGTTCCGAAATCGCGCGGATTTTTTCACCGGAGCTTGTGCGCAATTTTGTTCTGACCAAACGCCAGGAGCTGCATTATATGCAGGAACTGACACCGTCGGAGCAGGTAACCATATATCTCGATACAGTGTGAAGACACGGAGGTGATATGAAAATCGGTGTTCTCGTCACCGGGCATCCGCCCGAAAACATGCGCGAAAACGGCGCGTATGATCAGTATTTTGCCCGCCTGCTGGAGGGTCACGGCTTTGAGATCGAAGGCTGGGCCGTCGTTGACGGGCAGTTTCCGCCCGGCATTGACGCAGCAGACGGGTGGCTGATCACCGGCTCAAAGCACGGCGCATATGAAGATCACGACTGGATCCCCCCGCTTGAAGAGTTCATCCGCGCGGCATGGGCGGCCGGCAAGCCAATGATCGGCGTGTGTTTCGGCCATCAGATCATCGCCCAGGCGATGGGCGGCCGGGTTGAGAAATTTGCCGGCGGATGGTCGGTCGGCCGCACCGGATATCAGATGGACGGCAAAACCGTTACGATAAACGCGTGGCACCAGGATCAGGTCACCGAACGCCCCGAAATGGCCGAAGTCTTTGCCAGCACCGCCTTCTGCGAAAACGCCGGACTGCTTTATGGCGATACGTTCTGGACCATTCAGCCGCATCCCGAATATGACGCTGATTTCATTGACGGGCTGATCCGCACCCGAGGCAAAGGCGTTGTGCCGGATGATCTGCTTGAGGCCGCTTCCGCACTGCTTGACCAGCCGACCGACCGGATGGAAGTGGCCCGGACGATGGCTGATTTTTTCACGAAAGCGAGGACGCGATGAGCGACTGGACCGACGGGCTGCCGGAGGCGGCGCAGGCCTATCTTGAAGGGCGCAGGCTTGATGAGGTGGAGTGTATCATTTCCGATCTGCCGGGCATTGCGCGCGGCAAGGCCGTGCCGGCGACGAAATTTGCACGCCAGGAATACTTTCACCTGCCTGACAGCATCTTTTATCAGACCATCACCGGCGACTGGGGTGAAGCGGCCGGCGAGGACGGGTTCATCGAACGTGATATGGTTCTGCGCCCGGACATGAGCACCGCAACTGCCGCACCCTGGACCGGTGACTGGACGCTGCAGGTGATCCACGATGCCTTTGACCGCAACGGCGAGGCTGTGGCCTGCAGCCCGCGCAATGTGCTGCGCCGCGTCTGCCAGCTCTATGAAGAAAAAGGCTGGAAGCCGGTTGTGGCGCCGGAAATGGAGTTTTTCCTCGTTGCCCGCAACACCGACCCCGGACACGACATCAAACCGATGATGGGCCGGTCGGGCCGGCCCGCCGCCGCCCGCCAGGCCTATTCTATGACCGCCGTGGATGAATTCGGCCCTGTCATCGACGATATTTATGATTTTGCCGAGGCTCAGGGTTTTGAGATCGACGGAATCACCCAGGAGGGCGGTGCCGGACAGCTTGAGATCAACCTGCGCCACGGCAATCCGGTGAAACTTGCCGATGAGGTTTTCTACTTTAAACGGCTCATCCGCGAAGCCGCACTCCGGCACGACTGCTTTGCGACGTTTATGGCCAAACCGATCGCGGACGAGCCCGGGTCGGCCATGCACATTCATCATTCGATTCTCGATGCAAAGACCGGAGAGAATATCTTTTCCGGACCGGATGACGAAGAAACCGACGAATTTTACCATTTCATCGCCGGGCTGCAGAACCACATGCCCGATGCGATGGCTGTGATTGCGCCCTATGTGAACAGCTACCGGCGCTACGTGAAAGACAGTGCGGCACCGATCAATCTTGAATGGGCCCGGGACAACCGCACCACGGGTATCCGGGTGCCGCTGGCGAGCCCTGCCGCCCGGCGTGTCGAAAACCGGCTCGCCGGTATGGACTGCAATCCATACCTCGGGATCGCGGCAAGCCTCGCCTGCGGCTATCTCGGCCTGACCGATCAACGCAAACCAAAGCCGGAATTCAAAGGCGACGCCTATGAGGGCGATGGTGATATACCGCAGGTTCTGGGCTCTGCGCTTGATCTTTTCGAAGAGGCGCAGGCGCTGCACGCAGTGCTCGGCCCTGAGTTTGCGCGGGTCTATGCCATCGTGAAACGCGCAGAATATGAAGAGTTCCTGCAGGTGATCTCCCCCTGGGAGCGCGAACACCTGCTGCTCAACGTGTGACCTGCTGCGCGGCCTGACCGCGCAGCCTCCCCCATTTTTCCAAGAGAAGGCCGTGGCATGGATCTTCTGTATGCAAATGACACTCAGGGTACGTACCCGCCAAGCTGGTATGCGGCGACGGCTGACCCACCCGACGTCCGGCCTGCGCCCGACGGCGATATCACGGCAGACGTCTGTGTCATCGGCGGCGGCTATACCGGGCTTTCCGCAGCCCTGCACCTGGCGCAGGCGGGCGTGTCGGTTGTGCTGCTCGAAGCGCACCGGGTCGGCTTTGGCGCGTCCGGGCGCAATGGCGGTCAGCTTGGCAGCGGGCAGCGGATAGATCAGACAAAACTGGAAAAGATGGTCGGAGACGGCCCGGCCCGCGCGCTCTGGGATCTGGGCGAAGACGCCAAGGCGCTGGTGCGCGATCTGGTGGCAAAACATGACATTGACTGCCACCTGAAGCCGGGCATCGCCTGGACGGCGTCGAATGCGGCGGATGTGGCTGACCTGCACGGCTATGCAGAGCATCTGCAAAAGCACTATGGATATGATCAGATCTCACCGCTTGATGCAGAGGCCTGCCACGCCATCTGCCCGTCGCCGGATTACAAAGGGGGCACGCTGGATACGGGTGCGGGCCATCTGCATCCGCTGGCCTTTGCTCTGGGGCTCGCGCGGGCAGCGGAAGAAGCCGGCGTCCGGATTTTCGAAAACGCGCGGGTGACGGACATCCGCAAAGGCGATCCGGCGGTGGTCACCACCCGAACGGCGCGCGTAACGGCCGGCCATGTCGTGCTGGGCTGCAACGGGTACCTGTCGGGCATTGCACCGGCTGTGACGTCGCGTGTGATGCCGATCAATAATTTCATCGTGGCGACCGAACCTCTGGGGGACGAAGCAGCGCGGGTCCTGAAACGGGATATTGCCGTGGCTGACAGCCGGTTTGTCGTGAACTACTTCCGTCTGTCGCATGACAGGCGCCTGCTCTTTGGTGGCGGCGAAAGCTATGGCTATCGGTTCCCGGAGGATATCGAAGCGACAGTGCGCAAACCGATGCACATCATTTTTCCCCATATGAAAGACGTGAAGATTGATTACGCCTGGGGCGGCACGCTGGGCATTACCATGAAACGCTTCCCCTATCTGACCCGGATCGCGCCCAACATCCTGTCCGCATCAGGGTATTCAGGCCATGGCGTCGGCACGGCCACCCATGCGGGTAAGCTCATGGCCGAAGCGATCCGCGGGCAAAATGACGGGTTTGACACGATGAGCCGGATCCCCACGCCCGCCTTTCCGGGCGGCGGCACCCTCAGGACACCACTGCTGATCCTTGCGATGACCTGGTATGCAATGCGCGACAGACTGGGCATCTGACGCGGTCACAAAAGATTCACTTGTCGGTTGCAGCCATGTCATTTATTATTTCCAAAACTTAGATTAAGGAAATGCAAATATGACACTGCCGGATATGCATACTGCCGAGCCGATCCCCGAGGCTGCGCGGTCCGAAATCGACCGCCTTCTGCAGACCGGAGATCTCTTTCGCTATACTGCGGCGGCGGACGCTCCGGTCTCATTGCTGGAAAGTGAATTTGCACAGATGATGGGCAGCAGATACGCGCTTGCGGTGTCTTCCTGTTCGGCAGCATTGTTTCTGTCACTTAAATCGCTGGGACTGACGCCGGGTGCGCGGGTGCTGATCCCCGGGTTTACCTTTGCGGCGGTCCCCTCCTCTGTCGTGCACGCCGAATGTGTGCCCGTGCTCTGCGAAGTTGGCGAAAACTACCGCATTGATCTGACTGATTTCGAAGCCCGTCTGAAAGACAACATCAGCGCTGTGATCATCAGCCACATGCGCGGGCATACCTCCGACATGGGTGCGATCATGGCGCTGTGCGACGCGGCGGATATTCCGGTCATCGAGGACGCTGCACACTCGCTGGGCACCGTCTGGCGGGGTCGGAAAATTGGTACCATTGGCCGGGTCGGATGCTTTTCCTTTCAGTCCTATAAGATGGTCAACGCAGGCGAAGGCGGCATTCTGATCACTGACGATGCCGATCTTGTGGCACGGGCCATCATTATGTCGGGCGCTTATGAACATAACTGGAAGAAACACCCGGTTCTGCACGACGCTTTTGCCCGCTGGCAGAACCAGCTGCCGCTTTACAATTTGCGCCTGAACAACCTTTCCGCCGCGCTGATCCGCCCGCAGCTTGACGCCCTGCCACAGCGGGTCGCGGACGGCAGGCGCAATCATGATTACGTTGCCGCAAGGTTGAATGCCGCGCGCTATTTCGACGTGCCGGACCCTTTGCCCGGCGAAGAGCGCGCGCCTGACAGCATACAGTTCAATATTCAGGAGCTCAGTGACGCGGAAATCCGCGCTTTTGCGACGGCGGCTGATGCTGCCGGCGTCAAGGTCCAGGTCTTCGGCCAGAGCACGGATAACGCGCGCGCCTTCTGGAACTGGAAATTCGTGCCGGATCTGCCGGAGCTGCCAAAGACCCGGTCCATGCTGATGCGCGCCTGCGATGTGCGCCTGCCCGTGCGGCTGACCCGCGACGAGCTTGATGCCGTCACCAGTGTTCTGATCAGCGCGATGAAATCAGTTACGTCGTCTCAGCCTGCCAGCAAAGTCGCCTGAGCAGGCAGGGTTATTTCAGCCGGGACAGTTTGTCCTGCAGTTCCGACAGCTGTTTCTTGATTGCATCGAGGTCTTCGCCACCGGCCTCTTCTTCGGTGCCGGCAGCAGCCTCGCCCTGTTCGGACCAGCCCGTGCTGCCGGGTGTAAGACCACCCGTCATTGCCTTCATGAAGGCTTTCTGCTGCGCCTGCATCAGCTCGAAACCGGGCATTTTTGCCATCGGGTTCATGGCGTTCATTTTGTCCATCATCTGGCTCTGACCATCGCGCAGCATCTCAAAAGAGGCCTGAAGAAACTGCGGCACGACACTCGCGCCCGGCGTCATATAGCTGCGCACCAGATCGTTGAGTACATCCACCGGCAGGACACTTTCGCCCCGGCTTTCGTGTTCTGCGATGATCTGCAGAAGATACTGGCGGGTCAGATCGTCACCGGATTTCAGATCAACGATCTGGACCTCACGTCCGCCGCGGATGAAACCTGCGATATCGTCCAGCGTGACATAATCGCTGGTTTCGGTGTTATACAGGCGCCTGCTGGCGTATCGCTTGATCAGCAATGGTTTTTCTTGATCCGCCACAGGCTTTCTCCCCGGTGTGAGTGCTGCATTGCAGCTTAGGGGACTGTTTTACAAAAAGAAAGGGCAGGCTGTTACCAGCCCGCCCTCGAATTTTGTGCCTTTTCAGGGAGGAAGCGGCACAAA
Organism: Roseobacter ponti; assembly: GCF_012932215.1. Taxonomy (GTDB): domain Bacteria; phylum Pseudomonadota; class Alphaproteobacteria; order Rhodobacterales; family Rhodobacteraceae; genus Roseobacter; species Roseobacter ponti. The sequence continues at coordinate 2,833,466 of NZ_CP048788.1, forward strand.
AACCGTATCGGATTTACTTCGCAGTTGCTTTTTTAACGGCGGCAGATGCGTCGTTTGTCGCTTTTTTGACAGCGGCAGTTGCGTCTTCGCTCATGTCTTTGCCGGCAGCCATCATCAGCTCAACTGTGTCCATCTGTGCTTTTTTCGCGATCTCGGCGAAAGCAGCCATGTGCTCAGCAGCGGACTCGGAGTATGCGGAAGCGAAATCGGTCATCGCTTTTGCGTAATCAACCGGCTCTTTTTTCGCTTTTGCCATGTCGGCCAGCTTCGCCAGTGTTTCCTGGGTCCATTTGCTGGAGATCTCGGTGGATTTCTCAGCAGCTGTCAGCGCAACGCCGGACAGTTTCTCGTTCAGAGTTGCGGATGTTTTGAAGGCATCTTCAAATGCGGCTGTGTCAACCGGGAATGCGCCCATTACGTCTTTGAATACTGCGGTCATGTCAGGTGTCTTGCTCATGTCTTTTCCTTTCCTCGCATCTTCGGGATCATCCCGTTTTTCTGCGTCTGCAAACTATATAGATGCCGCAGCGCAGCATTACAAGGATATTTTTCTGCAGTGCAGCAAAAAAATCCGATCAGGGAAAAGTATTTAAAATCAGCTGGTTGCTTTGATGGCTACGTATGTACCGGGCGCTTCGCAGAGCACGGGATGGGTCGAATCGCCTGGTATCCGGGCCTGAATCATCGTCCCGGAGCGCTTTTTCAGCCACTTTTCCCACCGCGGCCACCATGAGCCTTCGGTGAAATCTGCGGCCTTCAGCCAGTCGGCGTGGTCAGGGCTCATGTCAGCGTTGGTGTAATGGCCGTATTTCTTTTTGCTCGGCGGATTGACGATCCCGGCGATGTGGCCGGATTCCGTGACAATAAAGGTTTTGTCTTTTGAACCCATCTTCTGCACGCCACGATAACAGTCTTTCCAGGCTGCAATGTGGTCGGTTTCGCAGGCAACAGAACAGACCGGCACGTCAATATCCGTCAGCTGCAGCCTGTGCCCCATCAGATCAAAACCGCCCTGAGCAAGCTCGTTGCGCTGGCAGAGCCCGCGCAGATACTGTTTGGCCATTTTGCCAGGCAGGTTGGCCCCGTCCCCGTTCCAGTAGAGCAGATCAAAGGCGGGCGGCGTTTCACCCATCATATAGCTGCGGATGGCAGGCGAGTAGATCAGGTCATTCGAGCGCAGAAACGAAAAGGTCCGCGCCATGATCACCGAAGGCAGAATGCCCTTGTCATCGATCTCCTCTTCGATCCCGTCGATGAAATCATTGGTCAGGAAGGGCGCGAATTCGCCCTGGTCCGAGAAATCCGTGAGGGCGGTGAAGAAGGTTGCCGATTTAACAGATTTGTCGCCACGCTGTTTCATCAGCGACAGGGTCAGCGACAGTGTTGTGCCGGCGATGCAGTATCCGACAACATTGACCTGCTTCTCGCCGGTGATCTTTTTTACCTCGCCGATCGCGGTCAGGTACCCCTGCTCTATATAGTTCTCAAGCCCGATGTCGCTGTAAGTTGCGTCCGGGTTGATCCAGGACACCATGAAGACGGTGTAGCCCTGATCGGCCAGCCACTTCACCAGGCTGTTCTGCGCCTTCAGATCGAGGATGTAGAATTTGTTGATCCAGGGTGGAAAGATCACAAGCGGGATTTTGTGCACTTTTTCGGTGGTCGGTGTGTACTGGATTATCTCCATCATCGGGTTACGGAAGACAACCGAGCCGGGGCTCGTCGCTATATTGCGCCCGAGTTCAAAGGCCTGCTCATCGGCCAGTTTGACCACCATCTCGCCGTTGTTGGCTTCCAGATCGCGGATCAGATTTTCAAGCCCCTGAACGAGGCTCTGGCCTTCTGTCTCGATCGCCTTTTCCAGCGCATCCGGATTTGTGGCCAGAAAATTCGTGGGCGACATCATGTCGATAATCTGCTGCGAGAAATACTTCAGCCGGTTTTTCTCAGCGGGTTCCATATCGGTCACATCGCTCACCGCCTGAGAAAGGGCGCTCGCGTTGATCAGGTACTGCTGCTTTACAAAATTGAAATACGGATGCGTATCCCAGAGCGGGTTGGCGAACCTGCGATCGCGCGGGCCTGCATCCTGAGGGGCTTCGAGTTTGCCCCTCGCCAGCGTCTGCTGCGCCTCAACAAAATGCTTCATCGTCTCAGACCAGTAATCCATCTGATGCTCAAGCACTTTGGCGGGGTTGTTAACCATTTCAGACCAGTAGGCCTGGGCTGCCTTTCCAAAAAGTTCCTGATTCGGAGCGTCGAGTGACGGATTATGTCCCTTTCGGTTCGTCATAACGCGATGCAGGCGCTCTGAGAGTTCCTCAACTTTCTTAAGGTTTCGGGTCATACGCTCCAGGTTTTCGATACCGGGAGTCTCATCAAGATCAGTTCTTGTTGTCATATTTACTTTTCCCTCGTATGTTGCACCTGCAGCATTTGGTCGTTGGCTTCAGGGGGCGAAGCGACTGCGTGTTCCGGTGCGCCCGGATTATCATCAAGGAGACCCCTCATGCGCTATATGGCCACTTACGACTTAATGGAAACGGTTCGCAATACGAACCAGTGGCTTGGCGCATCGGCCCTTGCGATGGCATCATATCCTGCCTTCTCCCTCATTCCAAACCCTGCAATCGCCTGGACACGCGCCTGGGGCGAGGTAACTGAGCGCACGTTTCAGCGGATGATTGTGAAACCTGACTGGAACATCCCCCCCGTGCCCAGCGATGACGGGCAGGACCATGTTGTCACAACCGAAGCCGTAATTGAACGGGACTTCGGCGATCTGCTCCATTTTGTGGTTCAGGGCCGCCCCACGCCGAAACGCAAAGTTCTGCTGGTCGCGCCGATGTCCGGCCATTATGCAACTTTGCTGCGGTCCACCGTGATCAGCATGCTGCCTGATGCCGACCTCTACATCACCGACTGGCACAATGCGCGCGATATTCCGGTCAGCGCGGGCAAGTTCGATATCGAGGATTACACGCTCTATCTGGTCGACTTCATGCGCGAAATGGGCCCGGATACACATGTGATCGCGGTCTGCCAGCCTGCCCCGCTCACGCTGGCGGCAACCGCCTATCTGGCCGAAGAAGACCCCGACGCACAGCCGCGCAGCCTCACGCTGATCGGCGGCCCGATTGACCCCAACGCGACACCGACCGACGTGACTGACTTTGGCCACCGGGTTACGATGGGTCAGCTTGAAGAGCTGATGATCCAGCGGGTCGGTTTTAAATACCCCGGTGTGGGCCGCATGGTTTACCCCGGTCTGCTGCAGCTGAACTCTTTTATTTCAATGAACTTCGAGACCCATTTCCGGGCTTTCCGCGACCAGATCGCCCGCGTGGCGCAGAACGACGCTCAGGAACATGACAAGCACAACAAGTTTTATGACGAATACCTTGCGGTCATGGATATGACTGCTGAGTTTTATCTGTCCACGGTCGAGCGCATTTTCAAAAACGGCGAGATCGCGCGCAACGAATTCGTTGTGGCGGGCAAGAAAGTCGACATCGGGAAAATCACGACCGTCGCGGTGAAAACGGTCGAAGGCACGAAAGACGACATCTCAGCACCCGGCCAGTGTGTTGCGGCTCTCGCACTCTGCACGGGCCTCCCGGACTCCAAAAAGGCCAGCCATCTTGAGGAAGGTGCAGGTCATTACGGGATTTTTGCGGGTAAAAGCTGGCGGCGGAATATCCGCCCGCTCGTGCTGGATTTCATCGATGCCAACAGCCCGAAACCTCAGGCGAAAACGCGAAAACCTGCCAACCGAAACTCAGCGGCCTAACGCAGCACCAGCGGCTGCGCGAGCCACTCGCGCAGGGCGGCCGTGGTCTCTTCAGGCTCTTCAAGCGGTGGAAGATGCCCGGAGTTTTCCAGCACGCGCAGTGTGGCGCCCGGGATCAGTTCTGACATGAATTCGTGGCGCCTTACCGGGCAGAGCGTATCATGTGCGCCGCAGAGCACCAGTGCAGGCACCTTGCACAGGCGCAGCGTTTTCTGCTGATCCCGCCGTCTTTGCAAGGCGCGTGACTGGCGTACAAACACGTCCGGTCCCAGTGCAGCGGCCATGTCCATCACCAGATCCAGCACCTCGGCACGACCCGGACCCGGCGCAAGGTACTTCGGTTTCATCTCTTCTCGCATGACATCCAGCATTCTGCCGGAACGTGCCGCGACGATCTGCGGTTCGCGGGCGGCGGCAATCTGAGGTGTTTCGGGCAGCGGGTTTGTGTCCATCAAGGCGATGCGGCTGACCCGTTCGGGCGCGCGGCGCAACAGTTCCATCGCCACGATGCCGCCCATGCTTAGCCCTGCCAGTGCGAAGCGGCGCGGCAACTGATCAAGCAGGCCCGAGGCAATCTCTTCCATCCGGTCACCGCGGGTGATCGGTGCACAGATGACAACGGTATCAGATGAAAGCGCCGCGATCTGAGGTGCAAAAAGGCGCGCATCACACATCATTCCAGGCAGCAACACGAGTGGTTCTGTCATGACACATGCGCCTTCAGACTGTTTAACGGATAGTCAACTACGACAGGTCATTCTTAGCGCCGCGCACACCGGAGAGCCAGCGGCAAAATCGCGCGCGCCTCTCCCACGACCCCTCCGTCACTGCCTGATCTCATCCCAGTAGAGCCCCAGATGCCGCTCGATGATCCCGGCATATCTGCCGGATTCGCGCAGCCGCGCAAGCCCGGCATTCAGACGGTAAAGATGCGCCGTGGCCCGCCAGTGGGACCGTGAGATCACCACGTGCAGGCTCTGCTCCGAGAGCGGTCGCGGCAGGGGGACAACGGACTCGGTCAGATCCTCCCGGAAAAGCTCATTCACGCCGCGGAATTCATCCAGCGCCACCGCATCCACCGCGCCGTCCATCAGCATTTCAAAGCAGTCTGCCGCGCGGGGCGGCTGTTTCAGCGTGATCAGATCACGGCTCAGCCAGCGCCGGTCCGGGCGTTCGAGATCATGGGTGAACAGGCCGGCGGGGCGGCACAGGACCCGACCGTGAAGATCGGCATCCTTTTCAAAGTCAAACTGCCTGTCGGTCCGGGTGAAGAGCAGCACAACGACCTGGGCCAGAGCGTCGGAGAAATGGTACGTGCGACAGTGCTCGTTATCGTGCTGCTGCCCGTCGCAATCGGGGCGCGCCCAGGCAAATCCCATGTCGGTCTGTGCACGCGCCACCCGGGCCGCGCCGGCCGCACGGTCGCTTTCCCAGAGGATGTCGAACGGCAACGGATCGGGCGCATTGCTGAGCGCTGTTTCGATAATTTCCGTGACCATGCCACGCCCGGGCCAGTCGGGATCCGCGAAAGGCGCATCATCGGGCGAGGCGACCAGCGTTATGCCGGCTCCGGACGCAGCTGCCGCCGTGCACGCGAAGTACAGCCCGGCTACTGCGGCGCGCCCCTTCACAATCCGGCCCAGACGGCGGCCATGTGCCGCTCAAGAATATCCTGAAACGCGCCGGTCGCCCGGATATCGCGCAGCCCTGAGTTAAAAGCGCTTATCACGTCGCGCGCCCGCGGGGACGCTTGCGGCGCAGCCGCGTGCAGGGTCACAATGGCCACCGGTGATTTGCTGAGTGCAACGATCTCGCGTTCCCGCCCTGCGGCTGCCAGAGCCGCCCGTCCGGTGAACTCATTGAGCATCACGGTATCGACGACGCCCTCGTCGAGCAGCGCAAAACAGGCGTCCGTACCCGCGGCCCGTACGATGCTGACGAGCCCGTGGGCCAGCCAGTTTTTCCCACCGGCGTCCAGAACATGCACCGGTTGCCCTGCAGGCCGGCAGATCTTTTTGCCGCGCAGATCCGCTGCACCCGCCAGCGGCACCGGCGCGCTTTCGGGTACAAAAAACACCATGAGCATCTCAAAAAGCGGGTCTGAATAGAGGAAATCCCGGCATAGCGTGCTGAGGTCACCGGGCAGGCATTCAGGGCGGATTACAGGAAAGATCAGATCGGACACCAGAGCTGCATCAACGAGCCCGGGACCGCCGAAAATCACGTCCCGGTCGGGAAGGCCCGCGCGCAGTGCATTCCGGATGAGCTCAGTTATCATGCCACCGCCCGCCCTACGGTCATCGACAAAGGGCGGCAGGGTCGCGGTCTGTGTCACGATAAGCGGCTCAGGCGGAGCGGGCTCTGCCTCGGGTGCAACAGGGTCGGAAAGGGGGCCGGGCGCCGCATCGGCCTCGGTCAGTTCAGGTGCGCCGGCGCCCGGTTCCTCGCCGCCGAAGCATGGCAGCGACAGACGGCTACCGACAAAAATACGGTCAGGATCGGGTCCGATGACGTCACGGTTTGCCGCGTAAAGATCAGTCCACAAAAAGGCGTTGTCGTACTGGCGCGCGGCGATCACCGAGAGGCTGTCACCGGGGCGTACCTGATAGCTGGTCCCGCATGTCTGCGCTGCAGCGCCGCCGGCAAAAACCGCTATCAGAACAAACGACAGCACCAGCGCCCTGTTCATGAATCACCCCCCTGAAACATCGGATAGTCTGCGCAAAAGGCGGCTTTAGGGTCAACAATCAATCTACATATGGTGTAAGATTTACGAGTTATCCACAAGATGACCGATATTTCAGGGGTATTCGATACCGCGGAGGGGCGGGAAATCCGCATAGCGCGCTTTGCGTTCCGCTCTGGTCTCACAACTTTGCGCGCCAGCGCGCAACAGCATTCCCCGGGGAGCGATATAGCTTGAAATCGTGCGATGCGGTACAGGCCGCCATGTCAGGTTGAACGCTGCGAGCTTCGGGAAAAACCATATCTCGGAATAGGGCAGATGATCGTGAATCCACCACGCCAGATCGCGCCAGTCGCGGCCCGCGGCGTATCGGTCAGCGAACCAGGGCACCACGAGAGACGTGCCCGCAATGGCCTCATCTGCTGAGCCGCGATCCCAGATGTGGCATTCCAGCGGGTTGTCGTTGCGCGCGCAGTTGAGGTTGTTTTCGTTGCCAAATCTGTTCAGAGCAGCCGAACGGTACCCTGAACGGATGGCAATGCGGCCAAAGGTTTCTTCCAGAGGATCAAGCAGTTCTGTACAGAGCCGGCGACCGTTTTCGATGGCGAGGTCAGGATCGTCTGGGATGTTCGGAATACCGTGAAAACTGCTGATCTCGGAGCACAGGAAATCGCGCATATAGAAATGCCTCGAAAGTCGCACACGCCCGAGGGTCTCGAGGCTCCACATGCTGGCCGGGCGGCGCATCAGTCTGGCTCTCCGTATCCGGTCCAGCGGAACGCACCATCAGCACGCAAAGGGGAAAAGGGATTATACGCGATCTCCCATATGTGGCCCTCGGGATCAGAAAAATATCCATGGTCCCCGCCCCAGAAGACGTCCTGGGCAGGTTTGAGGATACGCGCCCCGGCGGCTTCAGCGCGTGCCAGAAGTACCGCGACCTCGTCTTTCGCGCGCACATTATGTGCCAGCGTGACAGCGCCCCGGCCAAGTGTTTCGGGCGCCACGCCGATGTCTTCGGCCAGTTTGTCGATCGGATAGAGACCCAGCGTCTGTCCCGAAAGATCAAATGCGATCACGCCGTCAGGTCCCGGTGTCCTCTCCCAGCCGAGGCTTTCGTAGAACGCCGCCAGCAACGCTGTGTCTGCGGCGCCGAGGGTGATCAGGCTGATGCGCTGCTCCATTGCGATGTCTTTCAGGTGGCAGCTGCAAGGCGGAGTACGTCAGTCACAGCGGCCTCAATAAGACCGAGACAGGGCCCGTCGGAAAACCGGTGGTCGGCATCCTTGACCAGGAGCAACCGCATGTCCGGGCTTATCGCATGGTCCAGAAGGCGCAACGCTGTCTGCGTGCTGACCGCCGTGTCGGCTGTTCCCTGAAGGCAGCGGACGGCAAAGGGCAGATCAAGCGGTGAGCGCAGCACGAGGTTGTCGCGGCCGTCGGCGATCATGCGCTGCGTGACCACGTAGGGCTCCATGTAATCGGACGGCAGTTCGACACGCCCTTCTGACTCAAGTTGTGATTTCTGCGTATCCGAGAAGGACGCCCAGTAGCCATCTTCGGTGAAATCAGGCGCAGCTGCGATGGTGACCAGACCTGCAATTCTGTCAGGCACAGCCCGGGCCAGCAAAAGCGCCTGCCAGCCCCCCATCGACGAGCCGACAGGGGCCATGGGACCGGTGATCAGTGCACCGGTAATGGCGCGCGTATCCTCTGCCCAGTCACCGATTGCACCCTCCTCAAACGCACCGGATGAAAGGCCGTGGCCGGAGTAATCAAACCTCAGGAAGGCGCGCCCCGTCCGGCGCGCCCAGGCCTCAAGATGCAGGGCCTTTGTGCCCTCCATGTCGGACTTCAGACCGCCCAGAAACACCACGCAGGGGCCCTCGCCCGGGGTGAGGTGATATGCCAGCCGCCTGCCCTGTGGCGTTTCAAAAGTCTCGGGTGAGGTCATGCGCGCATCCTTTTGGCAATGATGCGTCAGCACCGCGGGCAACCGCAACGTCAAACTGAAAATTTACGTGACTCTATTGTCACGTGACTATTAAGTAACCTATAAGGACACATGGATTCGATCTTCAAAGCTCTCGCCGATCCGGTGCGCAGACAGGTGCTTGACAGCCTGCGTGCCAGCCCCGGTCAGAGCCTTGCCGAGTTGTCTGACCAGTTCGAGATGTCGCGCTTTGGTGTGATGAAACATCTTGGTGTGCTGCAGGACGCCCGGCTGATCGCGACCTACAAAAAGGGACGGTTCAAATACCACTACCTGAACGCCGTGCCTTTGCAGGAAATGACAGATCGCTGGATCGGGCCCCTGCTCGAACAACCGGCGGCACGAGCGGTGACTGACCTTAAAACCCAGTTGGAAGGACCACCGGACATGACCAGACCCGACTTTATGATGCAGATCTATATTCACTGTACCCAGGATGCTTTGTGGCACGCGCTTACCGACCCGGAGGCAAATGCCGCCTATAACTTCGTCGCCGGCAGCTGCGTCCGCGAAGGCAGTCAGCTGATTTTCCGAACCCCGGACAATGCGGTGATGCTGATCCTGACCGAGACCAGGCTGACGCCTGAAACGCGTGTGGAAAGCACGTTCGAGCCACACTGGGCGGGGCCTGACGTGCCGCTGACGGCTTCACGTTTTGTTTATATTATCGAGCCACAGGGTGAAAACTGCCTGCTAACGCTGGAGCACTATGACATTCCGGCAGGTCAGGAAGGTGTGGCCGACGGATGGCACCGCACGCTGGCCGGGTTAAAGACATGGCTGGAGACCGGGCAGACCGTCAAATTCTCGCATCAGACGGCGGAGACGTGAAACATGGTTCACCACACCCTCTCAACCGAACTCGGTGTTGTCGTGCTTCTGGCTGTTCTCGCAGCGTCCCTGTGGATCCCCTACATCATCGGCGTGAATATGCATCCACAGGCGGAAAACGACGCCTTTGTGCGCCCCCCAGCGCTCAGCGGCTTTCCCGCATGGGTACACCGGGCGCATCGCGCGCATCTCAATCTGCTGGAACAGCTTTTGCCCTTTGCCATCCTGGTGCTGGTCGTTGACCGGCTGGACGGCTATTCCGCGCTCACATGGTGGGCCGCGGTCATTTTTCTGGGTCTGCGGGTTACACATGCTGCCGGCATGATCACCGGCACTGCGCGGATGCCGCTCCGACCGTTGATCTTCACAGCCGGATGGTTGTGCTGCCTCGCGATGGCGGCGGCGGTTTTTATGGCGTAGCTTCCGTTACCGGCAGAACGGGATCAGCCACTGACATAAGGGGTCGTGCCCGGGCGGTAGAAAACTTTCTGATTGTGGAGCCGGCCGAGCAGTTCTTCGTTTTCGCGCTGGTCGGCTTCAATTACCGACACAGACTGCAGGTCGGCCGGGTTCTCATCAGAGAGTGCCAGCCGCATCCGGCCCAGTTCGCGACCGCGGGCACGCAGCGCCTCTTCGATCAGGTCCACGTCATGAATGCTCAGCTCGAAGTTTTTGTTATAGCGCGGCATGGCAGGCTCCAGGTTCTCACCGGTACGATCCCGGTATGTCGGATTTAACATGCAAAACGTCGCAGTCAACGTATTCTTCGGTATACCCGTCCCGGCCCTGCTTGACAGCCCCGCCCCCTTGCGGCATCGAGCGGTCAAATAACCCGCAACCGGGCGTCTCGTAGGCGCCAGACCGACGAGGAGTGCCCGCGATGGCCCCGAAAGACGCTGTAGTCTCTCTCACTTTTCCCGATGGCAGTTCAAGACAGTTCGAAGCGGGTGTTACAGCCGGCGACGTTGCTGCGAGCATCTCCACCTCGCTGCGCAAAAAGGCGATCAGCGCGACCGTCGACGGTGCGCATTACGATCTGGCATGGCCGATTGATCAGGACGCCAGCATCGCAATCCACACCATGCAGGATGATGTTCAGGCCAACGAGCTCATACGACATGATCTGGCGCATATCATGGCCCGTGCCGTGCAGGAGATATGGCCCGACACCAAAGTGACCATCGGTCCGGTGATTAAGGACGGCTGGTACTATGATTTTGACCGGGCAGAGCCTTTTACACCCGAAGATCTCGGTCTGATCGAGAAAAAGATGAAGGAAATCATCAACAAGCGCGATCCGGTGACCACCGAAGTCTGGGACCGCGCCCGGGCGATTAAACACTACGAGGATCTGGGCGAGCCTTACAAGGTCGAGCTGATCAACGGGATTCCCGGGGATGAGCCCTTGCGGATGTACTGGCACGGCGACTGGCAGGATCTGTGTCGCGGCCCGCATCTTCAGCATACCGGTCAGGTGCCCGGTGATGCCTTTAAACTGATGTCGATCGCCGGCGCGTACTGGCGCGGCGACAGCGACAGGGCAATGCTGCAACGGATTTACGGCGTGGCCTTCACCGGTAAGGAAAAGCTGCGCGCGCATCTGCATATGCTGGAAGAGGCCGCCAAACGCGATCACCGCAAACTTGGCCGCGAGATGGATCTCTTTCACATGCAGGAAGAGGCCCCGGGCCAGGTTTTCTGGCATCCCAACGGGTGGCAGATCTATACCGAACTGCAGGATTACATGCGCCGCCAGCAGCGAAAAGGCGGCTACGTCGAGGTCAACACACCGCAGGTCGTTGACCGCAAGCTCTGGGAGGCCTCAGGGCACTGGGAGAAATACCAGGAGCATATGTTCATCGTTGAGGTGGACGAAGACCACGCCCGCGAAAAGGCGGTGAATGCGCTCAAGCCGATGAACTGTCCCTGCCATGTGCAGATTTTCAATCAGGGGCTCAAATCCTATCGGGACCTGCCTCTGCGCATGGCCGAATTCGGCTCGTGCAACCGGTATGAGCCTTCGGGCGCGCTGCACGGCATCATGCGCGTGCGCGGGTTTACTCAGGACGACGGACATATTTTCTGCTCCGAAGACCAGATCGAAGCAGAAACAGCCGTCTATATCGACTATCTGTCGACCATTTACCGCGATCTCGGCTTCGAAAAGTTCCGGGTGAAATTCTCGGACCGCCCCGAAAAGCGGTCTGGCTCTGACGCGGTGTGGGACAAGGCCGAAGCGGCCCTGCTTGCTGCGACCCGAAAGGCGGGCATTGAGCCCGAGACGAACCCCGGCGAAGGTGCGTTTTACGGGCCCAAGCTGGAGTTTGTGCTGACTGATGCCATCGGCCGGGACTGGCAGTGCGGCACTCACCAGGTTGATTTCGTGCTGCCTGAGCGGCTGGATGCGACTTATATCGGGGCGGATGGCGGCAAGCACCGGCCGGTGATGCTGCACCGTGCCTGTCTTGGATCTTTCGAGCGTTTCATCGGCATCCTGATCGAAGAGCATGCCGGCAAGCTGCCTTTCTGGCTTGCTCCGCGTCAGGTCGTGGTGGCCTCGATCATCTCGGATGCGAATGATTACGTGGACGAGGTCGTCAGGGATCTGCGCGCCGCAGGGGTGCGCGCCGAGGCCGATACCCGCAACGAAAAGATCAACTACAAGGTCCGCGAGCATTCCGTCGGCAAAGTGCCGGTCATTCTGGCGGTCGGCGCGCGTGAAGTGGAGGAACGCACCGTCACGGTCCGGCGTCTGGGCGAGAAACAGACCACAGTGGAGCCTCTGGAGGCTGTAACAAAGACGCTGTCACGCGACGCGACCCCTCCTGATCTGCTGTAACAATCCGACGCTCCGGCGCAGCACGGGGCCGAAAAACGGGCGGGATTGTAACAATTCCGCCCGTTTTCGCGTGAATTACCCGGCTCCGGCTGACAGCGCACTGACGCCGGTGTGACACACAGGGACGTGAATGGTAAGTTGATCTCACACCATTTAATTTCAGGGATATCACTGCCGTAACGGCACGTAACAAGGGAAAATGACCATGTCCAACACGATGAAAACAGTCGCAATCGCCAGTGCCGTCGCCGCGGCCCTGGTCGGCCAGACAACAACTGTCGCCGAGGCCGCTGCAAAAGAAAAATGCTACGGCGTATCGCTTGCGGGTGCCAATGACTGCGCCGCGGGCCCGGGCACAACATGCGCCGGCACCTCGACCGTTGACTACCAGGGCAACGCATGGACGCTGGTTGACGCCGGTACCTGCGCAGAGATTGAACTGCCAGAAATGGCCGACGGTACACCCCGCGAAGGCTCGCTCGAAGAGCTTGAGCGCGATCTGCCGGCATAACCGGCCACCTTGTGAAATCCGGCCGGGCGGTTATCCATCGCCCGGCCGGGAAACCCTGAATACCCCCGGCTGAGGCTTCAGACTTCGGAGTGCCGCATGCTTGATACCTCTGGGCGATATGACCACCTGCCGGATGCTCCGGGCGTTGGCTATAAACCGCAACATTTCCCGGATCTGATGCGCGACCCGGGGCCGGTTTCCTGGCTGGAAATCCATGCTGAGAATTACATGGGGGATGGCGGACGCCCGCTGGCGCAACTGCGCGCCCTGTCGGGAAAATTTGCAGTTTCCGTACACGGTGTCGGCCTGAGCATCGGTGGCGAGGCCCGTCCCGACCCTGAGCATCTGGCGCGGCTGAAATATCTGACAGGCTGGCTGAAACCCGCGAGCTTTTCAGAGCACCTCGCATGGTCGACGCACGGGGCGGAATTTATGAACGATCTGCTCCCCCTGCCCTATACCGGTGCGACGCTGGCGCGCGTGGCCGCTCATATCGACGAGGTGCAGTCCGCCCTGGGGTACCGCATGCTGCTGGAAAACCCGTCAAGCTATCTGGCATTTGCCGAAAGCACCTGGTCGGAAACCGATTTTCTGAAAGAACTGGTGCAGCGTACTGGCTGCGGGCTGCTGCTGGACATCAATAACGTCTTTATCTCGGCGACGAACCTCGGCTACTCGCCCCAGAGCTATATTGATGCCTTCCCACTGGACGCTGTGGGTGAAATGCACGTGGGAGGGCACGATGAAGACGAGGATGATTGCGGCGCCCTGCTGCTGATCGACAGTCATGCAAAGCCGGTGGTCGATCCCGTGTGGGCGCTGTTGCGCCACACGCTTGCATCATCGGGGCCAAAGCCGGTGCTGGTGGAATGGGATAACGACGTGCCCGAATGGCCGGTGCTGCGCGATGAGGCGCTACGCGCATCCGACATTCTGCAGCCCGCAGAATGACCGTCTCCGAGGCACAGTTTCACGCGGCGCTGTTTAATCCTGAGGCGCCGGTGCCCGCGGGGCTCGTATCTGCGACCGGTGCGCCGGCAGGCGCGCGGTATTCGATCTATCGCAACAATGTCACTGTGTCGCTCCGTGACGCGCTTGCCACGGCATTCCCGCTCGTCGCAAAACTTCTGGGACCGGAAAACTTTGCTGGTCTTTCAAAGCTCTATGTCCGTCAGCATCCGCCGACCTCACAGCTGATGATGTTTTATGGCGCTGAATTCCCCCGGTTTCTGGACGGGCTTCCGTCGCTTGCGCATCTGGGCTACCTGCCCGACTGCGCTCGGCTGGATCTGGCACTGCGGCAATCCTATCACGCGGCAGATGTGGTGCCACTTGATCCGGTGGAGCTGCAGATTGATCCGGACCTGCTGGCCGGTCTGCGCCTGGCACCCGCGCCGGCCACGCGGGTGCTGCGCTCATCATGGCCTCTGTTTGATCTGTGGCGCTACAACACTGAACCCGATGCGCCCAAACCGCGCGCCGTGGCGCAGGATGTGCTGATCACCCGGCCGGAATATGACCCGGTGCCAGTGCTGCTTTTCCCCGGCGCCGCGGTCTGGTTTGAGGCACTTGCCCGCGGCATGACACTCGGAGAGGCCCATGACTCGGCCCTCGGTGACTCCGCCGGTTTCGACCTCTCAGGGGCTCTTGCGACAGCCCTGCAAAGTAAGTCGCTCAGCACTCTCAAAAAGGACGAAACCCTATGATTTCCCTGTACAATGCCATCTTTGACAGGTTATCGCGCGCAGACTGGCTGCTTTCGACGCTGGCGCGGCTGATCTTCGCGGGAACGCTGCTGGTTTACTTCTGGGTTTCGGGCATGACCAAGCTCGGAGAAGGATTTGCCGGACTCTTTTCACCCTCAGTCGGCGCATATGCTCAGATATTTCCCAAAGCAATGGAGGCCGTGACATATGATGTCACACAGCTTTCACCGTTTCACACAGCGGTTGTGCTGGCCGGAACATGGGCGGAGTTTATCCTGCCGGCTCTGATCGTGCTGGGCCTGCTGACCAGACTGTCCGCCCTCGGTATGATAGGCTTCATCATTGTGCAGTCGCTGACCGATCTTTATGGCCACGGCGGGATCGCACACAGTGAAACGCTGGGGGCGTGGTTCGACAGAATACCCGACGGGGTCATTCTCGACCAGCGCGCGTTCTGGGTGTTTCTGCTTCTGGTGCTTGTGGTCAAGGGCGCGGGGCCCCTGTCTCTCGACAATGCGCTGCGGCGCGCGCCACAGCCCTGAGCGGATCAGGCCACGCCCAGGGCTGTCTGAACATCACGGGTCCATCCAAGGTACATCGTGTCACCATCGGTGATCAGCGGACGCTTCATCACTGCCGGGTGTGCCTGCAGCAAACTGAGCGGGCCTGCATCTTTCTGCAGGTCGCTCAGGCCCCTCCACGTGGCGGACCGCGTGTTGAGCAGCGCATCGCCAAAGCGCGCATGGGCTGCTTTGAGCACGTTTTCAGGCACACCGCCCGCCCGGACGTCCACAAACTCAGCATCAGGAAGTAATTTCAGCGCCTTACGGCAGGTATCGCAGTTTTTCAGCCCGTAGAGATGCATAATAATTCCTCACTCCTGGAATAACATAGACGTGAATCAGAGAGGTTTCTGCCCGTTTTCCTTGATTTTTAGCTGCAAAAGGCAATCTCTGAAAGTACCGGGCATGCGAATTTCCGAAGTTTCGTGCCCTGAATGAAGGATGCAGTGCCGCGCATGCAGCCTGCAAAAGTTAAGTAAAAGGAGGCACGGAAAACATGCCTACTGGCACCGTGAAATGGTTTAACACCACCAAGGGCTATGGGTTCATAGCACCTGAAGGCGGCGGATCGGACGTTTTTGTCCATATTTCCGCCGTTGAAAGATCGGGGCTTACCGGCCTCGCTGACGACCAGAAAGTGAGCTTTGAGCTTACCGAGGGCCGCGATGGCAGACAGATGGCGAGCGACCTGAAGCTGCTCTGACCCGTCCGCCGGCCCGGTCCCGCACCGGAAAAACCGGTCATCCTGAACGACATGGCTGCGCGCAGATGTTACGTGCGCGGCCTGGTATCTTTCAGCGCTCGGACAGATCCGCACGGAGCTCCGTAAATCCGTGAAACCGGATACGACCCCCTGGCACGCGCCTTGTTACTGCAAAGCGGGGAAATCTCTCCAGAAAACGTACAAGCGCGATGCGCGCTTCCAGCCGTGCCAGCGTCAGCCCGATACAGACATGCGGGCCCGCCGCGAATGCAAGGTGTCTGTTGGGGGAGCGGGTCATGTCGAACCGCCCGGGCGCCTTGAACACCTCCGGATCCCGGTTCGCCGCACCAATACACAGATGAAGGTTGGCGCCGGCCGGTATGCTCTGTCCGCCGAAACTGACGGCTTTGGTGGTCTGGCGGTTGCCGAACTGATTTGGCGAGCGGAACCGCAGCACCTCCTCGACAAACCCGTCGATCCGGTCCGGTGCCGCCCGCAGATCGTGGCGCGCACTTTCATCATCGCACAGCAGCGCCAGACCGTTTCCAATCAGATTGGTGGTGGTTTCATGCCCGGCATTCAGGATAAAAATACAGTTCTGCACCAATTCTTCTTCGCTCAGAAGCCCGTCTGTTTCGCCGGCAATCAGGCGGGTCAGCACGTCGGTCTGCGGATCGCCGGGTGTCTGCCGCCGACGGGCGATCAGGTCTTTCAGGAAGGCGCTGAATTCTGTGACGGCAGCGTTCCCAGAAGCTTGCTGTTCCGTGGAAGTGACAGGCTCCAGCGCGCCCAGTATCGCAAGTGACCAGTCCCGCAACGGGCTACGCTCTGATGGCGGAATGTCCAGCAGATTGCCGATAACTTCGATCGGAATGCGGGCTGCGAAATCACTGATCAGGTCCGGGCGGACGGGCAGTTCCCCGAGCAGGCGATGCACGGACGTCTCCAGCCCCGGCTCCATCCGGGCAATCGCTTTGGGCGCGAGTGCCGACGACATGATCCGGCGGACCCGGCTGTGCAGCGGCGGGTCATTAAACACAAGGCTCGTGGTATGGTGGCGGTAAAGAGCCGAGTCCTCGCCAAACCTGGGTCCGAATACTGATTTTTTATCAGAGATATAAAGCGATGTATCCCGGTAGATCACTGACAGATCCGCGTGCCCCGAAATCACATATGAACCGTCCGGTTGCGGGCAGACGCGCGCACTGGCCAGCAGGTCGTCGTACACCGGAAACGGATCCGTGGCGAACCCGGGAGGAGGATCAGCAAGGTTAACCATGCGCAGGGCAGCAGTGAATACGGTACTGACCCGCATGATTGATCATGTCGTCAGAACCCGCGGTCTGCGCCTGACGCGGCGCGGACCAGTTCGCGCACCTGACAGGCGGGGCTGTCCGTGCGAAGATCGAAACGCCTGAGCTCTGTCCAGTCTGACGCGTCGAACGCCGGAAAGAATGCATCGGCTTCGCCAATGGCGGTATCGACCTCAGTGATCACCATCCTGTCGGCCAGAGGCATCAGCCCCGCATAAACCGCCTCGCCGCCTACCCCGTAAATCCGGGTGTAGCCCGCGTCATAGCAATCCTGAATCGCTGTCCGGAGATCCTGGCGCACCATATCGGCCAGGCTGTTATCGCGCGAAATCACACAGTTCAGCCGGCGCGGCAGCGGCCTTACCGGCAGGCTTTGCCATGTTCTGCGTCCCATGATCAGCGCGCCGCCAAGGGTTTCGCGCTGAAACAGCCTGAGATCCTCCGGCACGTTCCACGGAATTTCATTGTCTTTGCCGATTGCGCCGTTGCGCGCGCGGGCGACCACAAGTGTCAGCATTTCAGACGGCGACCGGGGCTTTGATTGCCGGAAGCGGGTCATAATTCAGAAACTCGAAATCTTCGTAACGGAAGTCAAAAACCGAAGATACGTCACGGGTCAGACGGAGCTCAGGCAGGGGCTGAAGATCGCGTGCCAGCTGTGTCTGCACCTGCTCCATATGATTGGAATAGATATGCGCATCGCCCATAGTGTGCACGAAATCGCCCGGCTCATAGCCCGTGACATGCGCAAGCATTACCTGCAAAAGCGCATATGAGGCGATGTTGAACGGCACGCCCAGAAACATGTCGGCGGACCGCTGGTACAGCTGAAGATGAAGCTTGCCGCCGATGATCCGCACCTGCCAGAGCGTGTGACAGGGCGGCAGCGCCATTCTGTCCACCTCACCCGGATTCCACGCAGATACGATGAGCCGGCGGCTGTCCGGTGTGTCGCGGATGGCGCGGATGAGGGCTTCGATCTGATCCACCTCGCCGATCAGCACCCGGGCCTCGGTATCATCTGTCCTGGTGATTTTGGGGAAATGCCGCCACTGGTGCCCATAAACAGGACCGAGGTCGCCATTTTCATCAGCCCATTCATCCCAGATCGAGACGCCGTTTTCCTTCAGATAGCGGATATTCGTATCGCCTGACAAAAACCATAAAAGCTCGTGCACGATGGAGCGGAGATGCAGCTTTTTCGTGGTAACGAGGGGAAATCCGTCGCTGAGCGGATAACGGCACTGCAAACCGAAGTACGACGTTGTTCCGGTGCCGGTCCTGTCCGTGGAAACGGTGCCTTTCTCAAGAACGGTGCGCAGCGCGTCATGGTATTGTTGCAAGGTCAGTCTCCCCGGTTGCCGACGCAGTCACAGACTCGTTCTGTCACCAGACATATCCGCAAAGAAACGACGGCGCAAAGCGATGACTGCACAGGCGGGACCGGAAACAGCAGCACCGGGGCCAGGCCCTCACGAAACGGTGCGCCCGGGTGGTAACCCCGCCCGGGCATGCTAGGATTACACACAAACCTCAGGAATACAGGAGTAACAGCGTGAGCCTTAAATATCTGCACACAATGGTCCGGGTCAAAGACCTCGACGCGTCGGTTGAATTCTACAAGCTGCTCGGGCTGGTAGAGACGCGGCGCTATGATAACGAAAAGGGGCGGTTTACGCTTTTGTTCATGGCGCCTCCCGGTCAGGAAGAGTGCCCCGTTGAGCTGACTTATAACTGGGATGGCGACGACGCCCTGCCCGATGACAGCCGCCATTTCGGGCATCTGGCCTATCGCGTGGGCAACATTTACGAAATGTGCCAGACACTTATGGACGCCGGTGTAACCATCAACCGTCCGCCGCGCGACGGACACATGGCGTTTGTCCGGTCACCCGATAACATTTCCATTGAGCTCCTGCAGGAAGGCGATGATCTGCCACCTGCCGAACCCTGGTCCAGCATGGAAAACACCGGGCATTGGTGATCCGGCAGGCCTGCATTGCGGTTTTTCTGTCAGCCGGGAGTGTCGCGGCTGACGGGTGCCGGCTGGCTCTTGTTCTGGCGCTTGATGTCTCAAGCTCGGTTGATGCCGGGGAAGACGCCCTGCAGCGGGGCGGTCTGGTTTCCGCGCTGACAGCGCCGGAAGTGTCTGCTGCATTCTTTGCAAACAGTCTGCCTGTGTCGCTTGCGGTGTTTGAGTGGTCGGGGCGCTACAATCAGGAGCTGATCCTCGACTGGACTCTGATCGACAGCCCGGCGGCGCTCGAACGCGTGGCCGGGATCGTTGCGCGGTCGGAGAGAAGCCATAACGATTTTCCTACCGCGATGGGATATGCACTGGGATATGGCGCAGGGCTGCTGGAGCGGGCGCCGCACTGTCTGTACAAGACCATTGATATCTCAGGGGACGGGCAGAACAACGAAGGCTTCAGCCCGCGTCAGGCTTATGCCGCATTTCCGTTTGACGACGTCACGGTGAACGGGCTGGTGGTCAATGGTGCAGATTATGAAGCCGAGACCGGGCTGATCGCCTTTTACAGAAGCCAGGTCATCTATGGCGCCGGTGCGTTCGTGGAGATTGCTCAGGGGTTTGAGGATTATGAACGTGCAATGCGCCGCAAACTTGAGCGTGAACTGACCCCGCCGGTCATCGGAGCTGCGCCCGGTATGCCGCCGAAAGGATGACAGGGATGCGTGCCGCGATCATTGCAGCCGCCCTGTCATGCGGCCTCGCGCAGGGCGCAACAGCGCAGTGCCGGCAGGCACTGGCGCTCGGGCTCGATGTATCGGGGTCGGTGGACCTGCGGGAATACCGGTTGCAGCTGGACGGGCTGGTTGCAGCGCTCAATGACCCTGCGGTTATGCAGGTCCTTCTGGCGCAGCCCGGCGCGCCCGTGTCCCTGCTTGTTTATGAATGGAGCGGGCCGGACGACCAGGTGGTGCTGGTGCCATGGACCGCGATAACCGATCACGATGACCTTCGTGATATCAGCCTTACCCTTGCGCAGGCGGAACGTCGGGTAACTACGCCGGGAACAGCCCTCGGCACAGCCATGCAGTTTGGCGCAACCGTTCTGGCAGTCCAGAGCCGCTGCTGGAAGCGAACGCTTGATATCTCCGGAGACGGCAAATCCAATCAGGGTCCGCGACCGCGGGACGTAAGGGATAAAGTCGCAACCGGCGACATAACGATAAACGGGCTTGTGATCGGTGCGGATGCGCCCGCCTACGGAGACAGGCGTCAGTCAGATATCGGCGAGCTCTCCTCCTATTTCAGGGCAGAGGTGATCGCCGGGCCGGAGGCTTTTGTGCAGACTGCCCTCGGGTTTGAGGATTATCAGGCCGCCATGACGCAGAAACTTCTCAGGGAGCTCAGCGTGCTGGCCATCGGCGCGCTTCAGTAAATGTAGCGGATCTGATCAGACCAGTAGCGTTCCATGCGTTTCAGCGAACGGGTGATGTCGTCGATACCTGTCGGTCCAAGCACGCCTTTGTCTTCAAGGCCTTCCGCGTGACGCGCGAAAAGGGCTGCCACGACATCGCGGATTTTGCATCCTTTGTCGGTGAGCTTCACGCGCACGGACCGGCGGTCAATTTCGCAGCGCTGATGGTGCATAAAGCCCATATCCACAAGCTTTTTCAGGTTATAGCTGACGTTGCTGCCCTGATAATAACCGCGGCTCTTCAGCTCACCGGCGGTAACTTCATGGTCGCCGATGTTGAACAGCAACAGCGCCTGAACCGCGTTGATCTCAAGCACGCCGACACGTTCGAACTCATCTTTGATAACATCCAGAAGCAGCCGGTGCAGCCGCTCGACAAGCGACAGGGCCTCAAGGTAGTTCACCATAAAGCCTTGTGTCTGCCCCGACGCGGCAAGCGGTGCCGGGATCTGATCCTGAATACTCATAAACACGCTCCGATTCATTTTGTGTGATCAGAAAATGAGTCGGAAAGGCCAATATTTCGTTAAAAATCCGGAAAAACTGCGTGCTTTGCGTTTTCAGGACCTGACCTGAGGCAGCTGGTCCGCGATCCCGGAGATCATTTCAGAGTAGGTATCCGGTGTTTCAACCTGCCCGGTAACCCATTGATAAAGATCATGATCATTCTCGCTGAGCATAGCATCATAGAGGGCCAGATCGGCGTCACTCATGGCGTCGAGATTCGCTTCTGCAAAGCGCTGCAGGATCAGGTCCATCTCCTTGATGCCGCGGCGCATCGACCGCATTTTGAGGCGCCGGATCTTATGGTCACGCGGCTCCGTCATGAACCTCAGCCATCAGCGTCAGACGCAGTTTCTTCTCAAGTCGGCCAAGCTGCTCAACCCGCGCCGACATGTCCGCCCTGATTTCCCGGATCTCGTTGAGCAGTTCGTGTGAAGATGACGGCAGGTCCGCCTCACCCGCTGGCGCTTCAAGACCGGCGCCCTCGCCATTGATCAGCCACATGATAGAGACATTCAGCAGCCCCGCCATCATCGACAAACGATTCGCGCGCGGCTCGCTCAGGTCATCTTCCCAGGCGCGCAGCGATGCCACTTTGACCCCCAGACGGCGCGCCAGTTCACTCTGGCTCATACCGGCCGTCTCCCGTGCCGCTGCTACTCTGTCGCCAAAAGTAGCCGTCTCGGGCCCGTACCAGTCGTGAACGTCATCCATTCTGAAATCTCCTTTGTACCGATCCCGCTTGATCGGGGCGGGGTCCCCCCCTATGAATGCGCCTCAGTCCTATCAACCGGAGGCTGCTATGGAATTGCTTTCTGCGACACTTGCTCGTGTCAAACCGTCCCCCACAATCGCTGTGACCACAAAAGCCGCCGAGCTCAAAGCCGCCGGACGGGATGTGATCGGTCTTGGCGCAGGCGAGCCGGATTTCGACACACCGCAGAACATCAAAGACGCGGCAATCGCAGCGATCAACTCCGGTAAAACCAAATATACCGCCGTCGACGGAATTCCAGAGCTGAAACAGGCGATCTGCGATAAACTCAGACGCGATAACGGTCTCACCTACACCCCTTCCCAGGTCAGTGTGGGCACGGGTGGTAAACAAATCCTTTACAATGCACTGATGGCAACACTCAACCCCGGCGAAGAGGTTGTGATCCCCGCGCCCTACTGGGTGAGCTATCCGGATATGGTACTGCTGGCCGGTGGTGAGCCGGTCATCGCGACCGCCACGCTGGAGCAGGATTTCAAACTGACCCCCGAAGCGCTTGAAGCTGCGATTACGCCAAGGACCAAATGGTTTATTTTTAACTCACCCAGTAACCCGACCGGTGCGGGGTATGACCGGGAAGAGCTCAAAGCGCTGACCGATGTGCTGATGCGTCATCCGCATGTCTGGGTGATGACTGACGATATGTACGAGCATCTGGCCTATGATGATTTTAAGTTCTGCACACCGGCAGAGGTGGAGCCCGACCTTTATGACAGGACGCTGACGGTGAACGGCGTGTCCAAGGCCTATGCGATGACCGGCTGGCGGATCGGATATGCCGCGGGTCCTGAGAAGCTCATCGGCGCCATGCGCAAAATCCAGTCGCAGAGCACGTCAAATCCGTGCTCTGTCAGCCAGTGGGCCGCGGTCGAAGCGCTGAATGGCCCACAGGAGTATATCGCATCGAACAATGAGATGTTTGTGCGCCGCCGCAATCTGGTGGTTGAGATGCTGAGTGCCATCGACGGGGTAACCTGCCCGAAGCCAGAAGGTGCATTTTACGTCTATCCCTCGATTGCCGGTCTGATCGGCAAAACCTCGGACGGTGGCGCAAAGATCGCTGACGACGAAGCCTTTGCAGGCGCCCTTCTGGAAGAAGCCGGTGTTGCCGTCGTTTTTGGTGCAGCCTTTGGCCTGAGTCCCAATTTCCGGGTGAGCTATGCGACCTCGGACGCAGCGCTGAAAGAGGCCTGCACACGCATCCAGACCTTCTGTGAAGGCTTGACGGACTGAGGAGCGAGGCATGAGCGGCGACCTGCCAGAATACTACTTCCGGGTGCGCGAGAACGGTGCAGCAGTCTTTCGGGTCGATACCGGCAACCGCCAGCGCCGCATTGATATGGACCAGATCGCCGTCGCCAACATCCGCAACGGTGAGATCCGCCCGCAGGGCAACCGTGAGCTTTCCGAGGGCGATCTCGACCAAATCAGATCGTGGATGGCAGAGCGTCGCGATATTCTTGCCGCTCGGGATCTCGATGATATCCGCAGAGCGATCGACCACCTGAACCTGACGGCCCAGTGGGCACAGTCAAAGGCGGAACCCGAAGAGCTCGAGGCCATAACCGATGAGCTTTTACTGGCCATGCACGACCTGCGTTCGGTTCTGGTGCGCAAAAAAGCTGACCGCCTGCAGGAACAGTCAGACGGGTGAGACAGACCGCTCTTAAGTGCGTCATCCGTCGTCGCGTGACTGCGAAATACAGACATTACGATCTTTCTGCAGGACGGCATACCCTTTTGCGCGCTGTCCTGCCGCACTCAGATCGACCTTTAACCCACTGAATTATAGAAGGTTTCTGATTTCTCACCAGACTAACCTGGCGACATCCGGCAATGCCCATGGTCAGATGCACCTCAGCGACCCCTGAGACGTTAAATCTTTTTTCAAGACTGACGGGCTAACAGGGTGCAGTTTCAACAGTATCCGGGATTCTCACAAATGTTCAGTTTAACGCGTATGTCAGCTTTCGCTGCAGCCCTTGTTGTGGCCGGCCCTCTCGCCGCCGGGCAGGGCGTCACAGACGATACCATCAATCTCGCCCAGGTCGCGGCCATGGACGGCCCCGCCGGCGCGCTGGGGACCGGCATGCGCCAGGGCATGATGGCTGCCTTTGAAGAAGCCAACCGTGCCGGTGGCATCAACGGACGTATGATTTCGCTGACCAGCATTGATGACGGTTATGAGCCGGACCGCTCGATTACCGAAACGAGATCAGTCATCGGCAGCGGTAACTATCTGGCACTCGTCGGGCCCGTTGGCACGCCGACGACCAAAGCCACTCAGCCGATTGCCACCGAAGCAGGGATGCCCATGATCGCGCCTTTTACAGGTGCCGGATTTCTGCGTGCGCCTGAATTGTCAAACGTCGTCAATGTCCGCGCCACCTATGACGCAGAGACGCAGGCGTGGATTGATCATCTGGTCGATGTCGAAGGCCTGACCGACATCGCTATTCTTTATCAGGATGACGGTTTTGGCCGTGTCGGCCTGTCAGGTGTGACTAAGGCACTGGAAGCGCGGGGCATGTCTCTGGTTGCTGAAGGCAGCTATACCCGTAATACCGTCGCTGTAAAATCGGCGCTTCTTGAAATCCGCAAGGCTAAACCGCAGGCCGTTGTCATGGTCGGAGCTTATAAGCCGCTGGCAGAATTCGTAAAACTTTCGCGCAAGATGAAAATGGATGTGACCTTTGTGACGATCTCTTTCGTCGGCTCAAAGGCACTGGCGGCCGAACTGGGTGCGGATGGTGACGGCGTGATCATCAGTCAGGTAGTCCCCCAGCCCTGGGACAGTAACCTGCCTGTAGTCGCAGAATACCAGGCCGCTCTGACAGCCCTCGACGGCACAGCCGAACCGGGCTTTGTTTCGCTTGAAGGTTATGTTGCCGGTCGCCTGACGGTCGAAGGTTTGCGCAAAGCCGGTCGGGATCTCACCCGGGAGTCCTTCATGGCAGCGATGAGTTCTCTTGGGACCGTGGACATGGGTGGAATGGTTATGACGTTCGGCCCGGGTGACAATCAGGGTTCTGACGACGTCTTTCTCACGCGCATTGAGGCGGACGGCTCGTTCACCGCAATGCGCCCCGGCAGCTGACAAGAACTATCTCCGGGTGCCCGCTGAACTGCGGGCACCTGAACAGCTTTACCGACTGAAGCGGTCAGAGCGTCAGAACAGATTTAACTGAGGTCAAAATGCGCAGCACTCTTTCAGATTTTTTTGGTTCGGTTCTGGTCAGACTGCTTCTGATTTTCGGTTCACTGGCTGCGATGACGGCGGCGGCAATCGTGATCGGCTGGATGGTGTTTCAGTCTATTGCGACGAACATGGCTGTTCTGTCAGAAGAACGCCTGCCCGAACTGCGTGACAGCGCCGGGGTCGTCTCGGTAACTGACCGGCTGCGTGCTGTTCTGTCCGATATTCTGATCGCGTCTGAGCCAGAAGATCTGGATAAGCTTGCGTTCAAAACGTCGCTCATCCTCGAAGACATCCGAACAGCGGCAGAGGCCTTCGGGTCCGAGCAGCAGACTGCGCTGACAGGCAGGATCGACAGGGTTGCAGCGGCGCTTAAAACGCTCACGGTCGCGCGGGGGGAAGAATTCCGCAGTGCCGAAGGGGTCGCCACCGCTGTGCAATCCGCGCTGGAACTGGCAAATGAAGCGACGGCACTTCTGACCACTGCAACTGATGACGCCTATTTTGACCTGGTGATCGGAGGGGAAAATACGATCAGCAGCATCGACGCCACTCTGACGCAACTCATTGAGAAAGACTTTGTGATTTTTCAGGCAGCTCTGGGCGCACGTTCAGAAGTTAATCTGTTGTCCGGTATTGCGCTGAGTATCCTCCAGACGCGCGACGCAGCCATGATGACCATTCTGCAGGATCTGGGAAGTGCCGCATCAGAGCGCCTGAGCATCTTTGCCGCACAGATTGACGACGCCGGTACCATGCCGGAACTTACCGGAACACTGACGGCGTCCAATGATTTTTTCAGCAATATAATTAAATCTCGCGGGCGTGGTGTTGGAACCGCTGAGACCCTGTCGCAACGTCAGAGTGTGGATGCTGCACTTTCGTCGGCCCTCGACAGTCTTTACTTCGATTTTGTGATTAACAGCGAGTCTGCAAAGGAAGAAAATGCGTCAGCGATACAAGCGCTGATGGACGACCAGGTTACCCAGATCAGGGATCAGGCTGCCGTAGATGCCGCAACCAAGTCATTTTTCGCTGCGGCGATGCAATCAGCACTGGCCAGAGATCCCTATGAACTGAGCCTCAGGGAGGCAGAATTGCAGTCCGCAGGTCAGCGCCTCACAGAAGCTAAATCGAAGGTCAGCCCTGATATTGCAGTACACCTCGATGCTATTCTCTCAGTTGCTGATCCCGGAACCGGTATATCAGCGATTCGTGCATCCGCATTTGATGCGCAAAGAAATGCTGCGGAAGCAACGACCGCCGCCGCCGCGACCGTACGTGACATCGCGGTTGCCGTCAGCGAATTCGCGAGCGCGTCGCAAACGCAGATTGAGCTTGCGGCAGACCGGCTGAACGGTGAAGTTTCCAACGCCCGGAAGCGCATGCAACAGATCGGATTGCTCAGCCTGCTGATTGTACTGGCTGCACCGGTTTTCGTATGGCTTATGGTGACGAGACCTCTGAACCGGGTGACCGTCATTACTGAACGGCTCGCTGCCGGTGACCTTTCAGAAATCGTCGGCACTGATCGTTACAGGGGCGAGATCGGGAAACTGACGAGCGCTCTTCAGGTTTTTCGTGAAGGATCGCTTGAACGTCAGCGGATGCAGGAAGAGGAAAAGGCGCGCCAGACAGAACTGATAGAAGCGGAGCGGGAGTCAGAAAAGCTGAAACGCGACGCGGAGATCGCCGAACAAAAGGCGAAAGAACGGCGCGAGGCAGAAGAGCGCGAACGGGAAGAAAAGGAGCGTGCGCGCGAGGAAAAGCTTCGCCGTGCGACAGAAGAAGAGCGCGAGGCGCGAGCCCAAGAGCAGGAAGTTGTCGTCTCTCAACTCGCGTCCAGCCTCAAAAGCCTCTCCGTCGGAGATCTTACGCACACAATCGCAACCGAATTTCCGGGTGAGTATGAAACCTTGAGGCAGGACTACAATGAAGCGGTGGGCAATCTTGCGGATCTCATCGGACGCATTGGACTGAGCGCTGAAGTGATCGATTCCAGCAGTGCGGAAATTGCCGTCTCGTCTCTGGATCTGTCCCGCCGCACAGAAAACTCTGCCGCAACACTGGAGGAAACTGCTGCGGCCCTCAGTCAGATGACCAGCAGTGTTTCTTCCGCAGCGGAAGGCGCGTCCGATGCGTCTTCAACGGTTGAAGCCGTAAAACGCGATACGGAAGCGAGCCGCACAGTTATGCAGGATGCTGTTTCAGCGATGAGCGAAATCGAAGAATCTTCCCGCGATATTTCCAAGATTGTCGAAGTTATCGATTCAATCGCATTTCAAACCAATCTGCTCGCGCTCAACGCCGGTGTGGAAGCGGCGCGTGCCGGAGAAGCAGGTCGCGGTTTTGCAGTAGTTGCGTCTGAGGTTCGCATACTGGCTCACCGGTGTTCAGAGGCGGCTCTTCAGATCGGCACGCTAATCAGCCAGTCAACCGATCATGTCGAGAAAGGCGTTTCACTGATTGACCAGACCAACCGGGCCCTCTCCGCGATTCTGGAAGGCATAACAAACGTCTCAAAGAATGTCTCCGAAATAGCGGTTTCTGCAAAAGAACAGTCGGGCGGTATCGGGGAGATCAACACAGCCGTCGAACAGCTGGATCAGACAACTCAGCAAAACGCGGCCATGTTTGAAGAAACCACCGCGGCAAGCCAGTCCCTTACTGAAGAAGCCGGAAAACTCGCCCGCATTGTGTCATCCTTCCGAATCGCCGGTGCATCGGACGTACCGGTCGAACCGAAGGACACGGGTGAATTCGATCAGTCCTCTGCCGCCTGATCATCACTAAAAAAAATGTCGGCGCATGATGCCCATAGAAAAACTGTCACATTTCGTAAGACATTAAGAGACCAGCTTGCACAAATGCACGTTGCACTTCGGGCACAGCTTCAGGTGTTGAAGAGAAAATGCAGCACGTCCCCGTCTTTGACGATGTAGGATTTTCCTTCCGACCGCATTTTTCCTGCTTCCTTTGCAGCCGCTTCTCCGCCGTGTGAAACAAACTCTTCGTATGCAACGGTCTCCGCACGAATAAAACCTTTTTCAAAGTCACCGTGGATCACGCCCGCGGCACGGGGCGCCGTCGTGCCTGATCTTATCGTCCAGGCCCGTGCTTCTTTTGGCCCGACAGTAAAGTATGTCTCAAGATGCAGAAGTTCATAACCGGCGCGGATCAACCGGTCGAGGCCGGCTTCGGAGAGTCCCATTTCCTCCAGAAAGAGCGAGGCCTCTTCCGGCTCCAGCTGGCTGATTTCTTCCTCAATGCGGGCAGAGATCACAACGTGAGCATTTCCCTGCTGCGCGGCCAGCTCTGCGACCCGTGCTGACAACGCGTTACCATCAGCTGCATCGTCTTCACCAACGTTACAGACGTAAAGGACCGGTTTCGTGCTCAGCAGTTGCAGCATCCGCCAGGCTTTCGCGTCCTCCTCATCCACCTCCACTACGCGCGCGGGACGCCCGTCTTCAAGAGCTTCAAGAGCTGCTTTCATCAGCCTTTCCTGCTGGACGGCCTCTTTGTCTCCGCCGCGAACTTTGCGCACAATATTTTGCAAACGCTTTTCGATGCTTTCTATATCCGCGAGCATCAGTTCTGTGTCGATAGTTTCGGCATCGGCCACCGGATCAACCCGCCCCTCAACGTGAGTAACATCACCGTCTTCGAAACACCGAAGGACATGCGCAATTGCGTCGACTTCACGAATATTGGCCAGAAACTGGTTTCCCAGGCCTTCTCCCTGCGATGCCCCCTTCACCAGTCCCGCAATATCCACAAAGGTCATACGCGTCGGAATAATCTGCCTGGAATTAGCAATTCCGGCAAGGCGATTAAGCCGCGCGTCTGGCACGGCAACCTCGCCCA
The DNA here is from genome assembly GCF_012932215.1 of Roseobacter ponti. GTDB lineage: Bacteria > Pseudomonadota > Alphaproteobacteria > Rhodobacterales > Rhodobacteraceae > Roseobacter > Roseobacter ponti. The sequence continues at coordinate 2,862,186 of NZ_CP048788.1, forward strand.
CGTTGGGTTCTATCGTGCAGAACGGAAAATTCGCGGCCTGCGCCGAGGCTGTCCGCGTCAACGCGTTAAAAAGTGTGGATTTGCCGACATTGGGCAGTCCCACAATTCCCATTTTAAAACCCATGACGCTGTCCTTTTATGATGCCGGTTGCTCTTAGTGCCGGCAGCGGGCCAAGACAAGTGTCAGCGGGATCTGCGGTCTTCGCGGGCATGAAATATTAAAGCCCAGGCAAGCAGTATAAACATCGGGTGCGTCAACCCGCCGGAAAAAAACAGCGCAGGGATCCAGATCAGAAATGTCAGAATCGCAACGATCGGGCGGCCTGTTAACAGGATCGAAAGCGGGGGCAGCAGTATCGCAAGCAAATAATTCATGACGTGAATATAGGGGCTGACCAACGGATTTTAACGGGGAAAAACATGATTTACGCGCACCCCGTGCGGCACAGGAGAAATCGCGCTCTTTGATGCATTGATTTCCGGCCTTTTTTTAGGCATGCCGGCGCAAACATTCTGCGCAAAGGCTGAGACAATGACCCGGATTGACGATACATTCGCAGATCTTGCCCGCGAAGGCCGAAAAGCCTTTGTCGCCTATGTGATGGCCGGGCACCCGGGATATGATCAGTCGCTTGAAATCGTGAAAGGTCTGCCTGGCGCCGGAGTGGACATCATTGAACTCGGCCTGCCGTTCACGGATCCGATGGCTGACGGACCGACCATCCAGCTTGCGGGACAACAGGCGCTTGAGGCCGGCATGACCCTTGAGAAAACGCTCGGCCTTGCACGCGCTTTCCGGGAGACGGACCAGAAAACGCCAATCGTGCTGATGGGGTATTACAATCCGATTTACAGCCGCGGCGTGGAACGCTTTCTGCACGAGGCAAATGACGCCGGCATTGACGGTCTGATCATTGTGGATCTGCCGCCGGAGGAGGATGCTGAACTCTGCCTGCCCGCGCAGGCCGCCGGGTTGAATTTCATCCGCCTGGCGACACCGACAACGGACGACAAACGCCTGCCACGCGTGCTTCAGAACACCTCAGGATTTGTCTATTACGTGTCAATCACCGGCATCACCGGGTCAGCGGAAGCCGAGGCGAAGGATGTAGGCCCTGAGGTTGCGCGGATCCGCGATGAGGGAGGGCTTCCCGTTGTGGTCGGCTTCGGTGTGAATACACCGGAGAAGTCCAGAGCCATCGCAGAAGTTGCCGACGGCGTCGTGGTTGGCTCCGCAATTGTCAGCCGGATTACCGCAGGTGACAGCACCGAGAGCGTGCTCAGCTTTGTCAGATCCCTGACGGATGCTGCGCATTCAGTATGATCCGGAATGCCGCACAGGGTGATTTCTGTCGTCATCGAGAAATATCCGCAGATCTCTGAGCACCGGCAGGACCGCACTCAGACGTGTGACATCAAACCCGCGCTCAAGTCGGTGAAGGTCAGGCGCGAGCGTGGTGACAACATCCGATCGCAGGCTGCGACCTTCCGGGGTGAGCCACACAAGTTTTGATCTTCCGTCGTCCGGATTGGGCCGCACTTCGACCAGGCCGTGCCCTTCGAGCCCTTTGATCGTGTGGGTCATTGAGGTTTTCGGAACCTGAAACGCCCGCGCGATTTCAATTGGCGGGCGTCCGTCACCACGACGGACCAGGTGGCTGATCACTGCAAAATGAGGGGCGATCAGACCTTCAGGCAGCCGCGCTTCGAGCAGGGTGCGGCTGAGCTGTTCGATTATTCCGATCTCATTGAACACCTCAAAGAAGAGCGCGCCGGGGTCGTCAGCCATTCATTAGTTTCGCCTCAAGGGGCCAGCGCGGGGTGCGTGGCGTTCGGGGACCGTAGCCCAGTCGGCCGAGCATTTGAACCGTTTTACCGCCCGTGCTCAGCAAACTGTGTGCCCGGTCATAGTGCGGCTTCATTTCGGCGAATTCCTGAAGGCACTGGCTGACCGGATGCAGGGCGAGCCCGAGCTCGGTGCACTTCAGATTAAGCCGCAACCAGCGACGGCCGGCTTCAATCTGGTCCGCACGGGTGTTGGCCGGAGACGTCAGAGCGGCATAAGCAGGTGTTGCGTGCAGCATTTCACGATAAATTTCAACGCCCTGACGGAACCCTGCGCTCTGCGTGTCGGACTGCACCCGGCGGCTCACCACTCCTGCCAGCATCAGGCTTTCCAGAAACGGGCCGCCGAGATCAATGCCATCCGGGTTCGCGTTAATTTCAGATTTGCCGAACCGCATGAGATCTACCGATTCCTGCAGCGTTCGCGGTGTTTCCGCTTCAGTCATCCACGCCTGCCATGTCAGCGTTTTCAACGCTTCCACCATGCCCGCGTCGGTATAGATATCGGCGTAGAGCTCCAGCTCATTTGCAAAAACCGCGGGCACCGGCGCCGGTTCAAACGGCTCTTTGCAGGAGCGTCGCTGCATGATCTGACCAGCCAGCGGATCAGCCTCTGCCCCACCGGTGAAGACCGCCTGAGCGATCGGGCCCTGATCACCGTCGGGCCAGAGGTTGAGGTCAACGGAATATCCTGCCGCCCCCGCCGCAAGAACCATCTGTTCCAGAAAACAGCCCATGCCGATGATGATCTGGCGGTCATCCGGATCGGTCCGGGGCAACGCCCTGGCAGTGTCGCGCCAGAGCGTGACCGCATCCTTCCCCTCAAGAGCAACGATCCATGGCTGCAGATTGTGTGGGTTCGGTGCAAGCAGCGCGAAGCTGAGCGCATTCAGCCGCGGATCGCCGTAACTTCCGGCAGCCTCCCACGGCGCAAGCGCATCATGCGGCGTCCTGCTCGTCAGAAATCCGGCAGCTGATGCCGTCGCGGCGAGAACCGTTCCACCGCCGATTACGGTCAGAGCTTTTCGTCTTGAAAGTGTCATTTGAAATCCTTTCTGGTGCGATATCGTACGATATATAGTTCAATATCGCACCAAACAAGATCTGCCTTCCGTAAAATGCCAGATTGATCTTTGCTCGCCGAATTGGTAACTAAAATTTACCAAAATGAAGGTTCGTCATGCCTACCATCACCAACATTAATGATCTGAAGCGGATTTATGAACGGCGCGTCCCGCGAATGTTCTTTGATTACACCGAATCGGGAAGCTGGACGGAGCAGACCTTTCGCGAAAACACGAGCGACTTTGAGAAAATCCGGCTGCGCCAGCGCGTCGCCGTCGATATGACAGGCAGGTCCACCACAGGCACCATGATCGGCGAAGAGGTTTCTATGCCCGTTGCACTGGCTCCCGTCGGGATCACCGGGATGCAGCACGCAGATGGTGAGATGAAGGCGGCCTGGGCAGCAGAAAAATTCGGCGTGCCGTTCACCCTGAGCACCATGTCGATTAACTCGATCGAGGATGTGGCGGGGTTCACCAACAAACCGTTCTGGTTTCAGCTTTATATGATGCGCGATACCGACTACATCAGCCGGCTGATCCAGCGTGCGAAAGACGCAAAATGCTCCGCGCTGGTACTGACGCTGGATCTGCAGATCCTGGGCCAGCGGCACAAAGACCTTAAAAACGGACTGTCTGCCCCGCCGAAACTAACCATGAAATCAATCGCAAACCTTGCCACGAAGTGGTCCTGGGGCATCGAGATGATGACCGCCAAACGCCGCGAATTCGGCAATATTGTCGGCCATGTGGACGGCATTTCCGACCCGACATCGCTGAGTGCATGGGCTGCGGAATCCTTTGATCCGTCACTCGACTGGAACAAGGTCGCAAAGCTGAAAGAAGAATGGGGCGGCAAGATCATCATCAAGGGCATTCTTGATGCCGAAGACGCGAAAATGGCTGCCAGAACCGGTGCAGATGCGATCATCGTCTCCAACCACGGTGGCCGCCAGCTTGACGGCGCGCTCAGCTCCATCCGGATGCTGCCATCGATCCTTGATGCCGTTGGCGACAAGGTCGAAGTGCATCTCGATGGCGGAATCCGGTCAGGTCAGGACGTGCTCAAGGCGCTGGCGATGGGGGCAAAAGGCACCTACATCGGGCGTGCTTTCATCTACGGACTCGGTGCGATGGGTCAGAAGGGTGTCACGAAAGCTCTTGAGATCATTCACAAGGAGCTCGACACGACAATGGCGCTTTGTGGTGAGACTAAGGTCGCGGATCTGGGGCGCCATAACCTGCTGATTCCGGAAGACTTCGAAGGGCGTTGGCAGAAGTAACTCGTGGCGCTACGGTGCCGTCATGCTGATTTTTCTGGCCGAACGCCTCGCCTATCTTGCCACGCCCAAAACCGGCTCGACGGCTGTCGAAACGGCTTTGCGCTCCCGTGCCGACATCGTTTTCGCGCGCGGGCGAAAACATGTGACTGCACAACGTTATCAGGCCCGTGTCCGCCCGTTTCTGAAGGAAACATTCCGGGTCGCCCCGGACAGCGTTGCGGTCATGCGCGAACCGGTTGACCAGCTGCGCAGCTGGTATCGCTACCGCATGCGCGAGGCCAGAGACGGCGCGCCGCAGTCCACACGCGGATTGAGTTTCGATGAATTCATCTGTGCGGTGATTTCAGACGACCCGCCCGAATTTGCCCGCGTCGGCAGCCAGTTTGCCTTTCTGACAAACGGCAAAGGCCGGCTGGTGGCGGATCACGTATTCGCCTGGGAAGATCAGCCGCAGTTTCTGGCGTTTCTGAGCAGGCGCCTCAAGGACCCTGTCGCCCCTGAGCAGCGCAATGTCTCACCCGATATTCCTGCACCTCTGGATCAGATCACGGAAGCAAAGCTGCGCGAGGCTCGTGCGGCGGAGTTTGCGCTCTATCAGCAGATCATCGACGCCGGTGGTCAGCTCAGGCGCGGCGAAGACCGGACCGCGCCGTAACCGCGCGCGACAGCGACGGCACCAGCACCAGTGCGGCAAAAACCATGACGCCGCCAACCACAAAAAAACCTGCGCGCAGACCCAGCATCTCGGATGTGAGACCCATGAGTGGCGGCCCCACGAAAAAGGCACCGTACCCCATCACTGAGGCCCGGCTGATCGCGGCAAGCCGGTCCTGCGGATCAACAAGCCGACCGACGAGGGCGAGAGCCAGCGGGGCCACGACGGAGACCCCCAGACCGGTCAGTCCGAACCCGACGTAGGCGACAACAAGACCCGGTGCGGCCCCTGCAATGAAGAGACCGAGAGCCGCCGTCAGGGCGGCCGCCGCCATCAGCCGCAGTTCCGGCAGGCGCGCGGACAAAAAGTGCCCGGCGAGCCGCCCGATGCCCATTGTCAGCCCGAGGATCGCAGGCCCCAGTGCGCCCTGCGCCGGCCCGCCGCCCAGCGTCCGCTCCAGATGCAGTGCCGACCACCCTTCGGCAGAAGCCTCAACAAGGAAGGCGGCCAGGACCAGCGCCCCGCCCAGCCAGACCAGCGCGTGTGGCAAACCATCGGGTGAAAGCGAAGGCACCGCCTCGCGCACGGCGACCTTTCTGCGTCCTGTCATGACAAAACAAAGCACGATCACCAGCACGGTGAACCCGGTGAAAACCTGAACCGGCGTGAATGACATCTCACGCAGCACACCTGTCAGCAGCGCAGCGCCCGCGTAAGCAAAGGCATAGACCGCATGATTGAGGTTCATGAGCGGCCGGCCATGGCGCTCTTCTGCTTCGGAAACACGCACATTGACCAGCACATCAACAATCCCGGAGCCCACCGAGGCCACTGTCATCCCGATGGTAAAAGACACAAGTCCGCCCGATGCGCCCGCCGTCAGCATGCCGGCCGCGACCAGCAGTGCAGCCCCCGGCATGGCCAGCCGGCCCGCGATCCGGTGCGCCAGCGGTGCCAGCCACATGGCCGCCAGCGCGCCCAGTGAGGCCAGCAGCACCACCGAGCCATAGGTCCCGTCGGACGCACCGATTGCCGCCTTGATCACCGGCATCTGGGCAAAAAAACACGCCCAGGCACCGGCAATGACGACAAAGCCCGCAAGCGCGCGGCGCGACAACCACAGATCGTTCAGAAACACCATGCTCCCCTCTTTCACGGGCGTGCAGCCCCCGCAAGAGACGGGAGCTGAAAAACCCCTTTTCACGCGGGCCAAACCGGTCTATACGCGCGGCTTCATGCGGGCATACAGCCTTGGAGGATGCCCGCCCTAACATATTGGAGAGACAAAGATGGCTGGAGAAATTCCGGATCTTGAAGCTCAGGAACGGACGGGGACAGGCAAGGGCGCCGCTCGTCAGGCACGCCGCGACGGCATGGTTCCTGGTATCGTATTTGGTGGTGACACGGACCCGCTGCCGATTAACATTCCGTTCAACACGCTTATTCAGAAACTGCGCGCAGGCCGGTTCAAGTCCACACTGTTCAACATGAAAGTGGACGGGCATGACGATGTGCGCGTGATCTGCCGTGACGTTCAGCGCCACGTGGTCAAAGATCTGCCGACGCATATCGATTTCATGCGCCTTAAGCGGACCACTCAGATCAACCTCTTTATCGCGGTTGAAGTCGACGGCGAAGAAGAAAGCCCCGGTCTCAAGCAGGGCGGCGTTCTGACCATGATTCGCCCCGAAGTCGAGCTGATTGTGACTGCTGGCGATATCCCCGATCACGTTACGATCGATATCTCCGAGCTTGAAATCGGCGACAGCGTCACGATTTCTGCGGTCAAACTGCCCAAGGGCGCCAAACCGACCATCGACCGCGACTTTGTCATTGCACAGATTTCCGCACCTTCCGGCCTTGCATCGCAGAGCGATGATGAGGACGAGGATGACGTGGATGTGGATGAAGTTCCGACCACTGAGATGGGCCCGCCGGATGGAGAAGAAGCGGAGGATTGATTTTCCACTTCAGAAAAAGACAGTGATTACGGGGCCCTTTGCGGCCCCGTATTTCGTTCAGGCCGGCGCCCTGCTATGCTGCATCGCAACATGAGGGAGCATTGCAATGAAGCTGTTGGTCGGCCTTGGGAACCCGGGCGCAAAATATGCCGGACACAGGCATAATATCGGGTTCATGGCGCTGGACCGCATCGCCTCTGATCACGGCTTTCCTGCATGGAAGGGAAAGCATCAGGGCAGTATCTCAGAAGGGCGCTTCGGGTCTGACCGCGCCGTTCTGCTTAAGCCCGAAACATTCATGAACAATTCCGGCCAGTCGGTGCAGGCCGCCATGCGGTTTTACAAACTGGGCCCTGCCGATGTGATCGTGCTGCACGATGAGATCGATCTTGCCCCGGGCAAAGTGAAACACAAGACCGGCGGCGGGCACGCCGGTCACAACGGCCTGCGCTCGGTGCATGCCCATATCGGCCCGGATTACGGGCGGGTCCGGCTTGGCGTCGGCCATCCCGGTCACAAGGACCGCGTGCCCTCTTACGTGCTGCATGATTTTGCAAAGGCAGATCAGGACTGGCTTGATGATGTGCTGCGCGGCGTCAGCGACGGCGCGCCGTGGCTGGCCGCGGGTGATCCGGCGAAGTTTATGAACGCCGTGGCGTTGCGCGTAAACCCGCCGCGCTCAGGGACCGGGACCGAAGGCGAGAAAAAGCAGACGGCCGGTGCGTCGGGCACGGCGGCCGCATCTGACCCGCCGGCGCCGGAACCCGGAATTGACCCGCGCTCTGCGATGCAAAAGCTGATGGACCGCTTCAGGTGACGCTGGCCCGGGCCTTTGCCGATCAGGCGATCAGCTGCGGCCGTCTTGGCTCACCCTTCATGCAGCAACTGCTCAGTATGCTGAGCGCACACTGGCCCGGGGACACTGCGCTGGCGGCAAAGTTTGCGGCGTTCAGCGGGGATATCGGGCCTGCCGGGCATTCGCTGCCGCTGCGCCTTGCCGGCGGGCTGCATGCGCTGGTGCTGACCGGTCGTGCGCCGGAGCTTGCCGCCCTATACCCGCCCTCCCGGGTCAGCGACCACGCTTTGCGCGAGGGTGTCCTTGACGCTCTCGGCGCGCATGAGGCCTTTTTGCTCAACTGGGTCGAGAGCCCGCCCCAGACCAATGAGGTCCGCCGGTCCGCCGCGCTGATGGCCGGCGCGACCGTTGTCGCTCAGCATTCCCAGCTGCCTGTGGTCCTGTCAGAACTGGGGGCCAGTGGCGGTCTGAACCTCATGTGGGATCATTACGCGCTCGACCTGTCCGGTGGCGGGCCGGGAACGGCTGCGCCGGTGGTCCGCCTCACGCCCGAGTGGGAAGGCCCCCTGCCCCCGACCCGCCTGCCTGTCGTGGCGGAGCGGGCAGGCGTCGACCTAAACCCGCTCGACCCTCAGAACCCTGACGATCTTTTGCGGCTCACAGCCTATCTCTGGCCGGATCAGCCGCACCGGCTTGCGATGACGCGGGCTGCAGCAGGCGTGATGACCGCCCGGATTGACCGCGCCGATGCCATCGACTGGCTGGAGCAGCGGCTCACAGCCGCGCCGGACGGCCATCTGCACCTGATCCAGCACACGGTTGCCTGGCAGTATTTTCCCGAAGCGGCCCGGGCGCGTGGCCTGGCACTGATCGAGGCTGCCGGTGCTGCGGCCACTCATTACCGCCCGCTCGCCTGGCTCTCGATGGAAAGCGAAGGAGATGTGCATGCCGCAGAGGGTGCAGCCCTGGTGCTGCGGTTCTGGCCGGGCGACGTCACCCTGCGGCTCGGAAGGGCAGATTTCCACGGCCGCTGGATCCGCTGGCAGGGAGGTGTCTGATGCGCACGGCGGGTAAATGGCTTGGCCGGGTGCTCCTGATGCTGATCTGCGCGCTCATTGCGGCCGGTGTCTGGAAACGGGACGAGATCAACCGCCTGATGGCCGTGAACAGCCTCTTTGAGCCCGACCGGATCGTCGCCAATTTCAGCAATATGGACGCCGCCTTTCTGCATACCCGTCTGGAGACCGGTACGGCTCCGGCATCGCCCCTGTCCGCGGGCACTGCGGCCACAATGCCCGATGGATTTGACGCCTTCGTAAGAGCACGCCGGGTCACCTCCGTGGTCGTGCTGCATAACGGCAGACTGGTCCATGAAAGCTATCATCTCGGCACCGGCCCGGACGATCTGCGCATCAGTTGGTCAGTTGCCAAGAGTTTCCTGTCTGCGCTGACCGGAGTGCTCGTCTCCGAAGGTGCCATCAGCAGCCTTGATGATCCGGTTGTTCAGTATGCGCCGTCTCTGGCCGGCGGAGCATACAATGACACCACGATACGACACGTGCTGAACATGGCAACCGGCGTTACTTTCGACGAGGATTACCTGGATAAATCTTCCGATATCAACAGGATGGGCAGAGTTCTGGCGCTGGGTGGCCGGATGGATGATTTCGCTGCCGGCCTGACCGAAACCTTCGCGGAACCGGGCACCGACTGGCAGTATGTCTCGATTGACACCCATGTGCTTGGCATGGTGCTCCGCGGGGCCACCGGACGCTCCCTCTCTGATCTGATGCAGGAGAAAATTATTGCGCCCCTCCGACCAGAACGTGCGCCCTACTACCTCACCGACGGGGCCGGCGTTGCCTTTGCTCTTGGTGGGCTCAATCTGACGACACGCGATTATGCGCGCTTTGGTCAGATGTTTGCCCAGAGCGGTCTCTGGCAGGGAAAACAGGTCGTGCCGGCCGCCTGGGCAAAAGCGTCGACAACCCCGAGCGCCCCCACCCAGCAGGGCGAGATGGGATACGGCTATCAGTGGTGGATGCCCCGCGACGCCCGCCCGCGGGAATACATGGGTCGTGGCATTTACGGCCAGTACCTCTATATCAGTGAACCGGAAGGTGTGGTGATCGCACTCACAGCTGTGGATCCTGTCTTTCGCCGGCGTGAGATCGTGCGCGAAAACATCGCGATGTTCCGCCGGATTGCAGACAGTCTCTGAGAAAGGCCCCGCGATGGAAAAGGACGAAAGCATAAATGTTCTGGGCGAGCCCCTGGCGGTTTGTGGCACGGATCCTGTGACCGGGTTTTTCCGGGACGGGTCATGCAATACCTGTGCCGCCGATCAGGGCAGCCATACCGTTTGTGCCGTGCTGACCGCGGAATTTCTGGCCTATTCCAAATATGTCGGCAACGATCTGAGCACGCCGCGCCCGGAGTACGGGTTTGCCGGACTGAACCCGGGCGACGCCTGGTGTCTTTGCGCGGCCCGCTTCCTGCAGGCGCATGACGAAGGATGTGCGCCACAGATTAATCTTGAGGCCACCCATGCACGTGCGCTCGACATCGTCCCTCTGGAAGTGCTCCGAAAATACGCGGCCTGAGCGCACAGAGTTGCCCGGTCCGGGTCTTTTTTACGGCACAATCCCCGGAGAGACTCCGCATTAACTGTATTTTTGCGGAGCGTGCCGGTGACCGGATCAGATAAACCGATTTACGAGTTCCGGGGGCCGTTTGGTGTGCCGGTACAGATTCAGCCCGGCATATTGCTGCTGTTTCTGATTTTCCTGTCGGTCAGCGGGTCACCGTCAGACCTGATATATGATCTGATTTTCGTAAGCCTCCTGGTCCTGTCGATTTTTCTGCATGAGGTCGGACACGCTTGGGGGTGTCTCATCCAGGGCATCCCGGTGCGCCGGATCGTGCTGCATGCAGGTGGCGGATTCTGCGAACACAATCGCTCACCTTCGCCCTATGAGAACGAACTGATCGTGGCAATGGGACCGATTGTGAATCTGGCAATCTGGGCGCTGGCCTCGATGACCTGGCCGCTTTTCGGCAACGGTGATCTGAGCTGGTGCGTCTGGGTGCTGGGCTACATCAATCTTTTTCTGGCCGTGCTCAATCTGCTGCCGGTGCATCCGCTCGACGGTGGCAAGCTTTTTGAGCTTGCACTGATGCGCGTCCTGCCGCCACAGACAGCCCACCGGATCTCCGGCGGCGTCGGATTTGTGATCGCGCTGGCCTGGATCCCGGCAATGATCCTGTGCTTTTTCACCCTGGGACTGGTGCTCTTTTTCATTCCCTCAGTGCGCGCGCACTGGGAGATGATGCGCGGCGAGGACCTGCGACGCCGCACCTGACAGGACCGGCTTACTGGACGCTGCGCCCTTCGGGGCCGTCCATGTCAAAGCCCAGGGCACGGGCAACGGTAAAGATGTCTTTGTCACCGCGGCCGCACATGTTCATGCAGATGATGTGATCGCCCGGCAGATCCGGTGCGATCTTCATGACATGGGCGAGTGCGTGGCTGGGCTCAAGCGCCGGGATGATCCCTTCAAGCTCACAGCAGACCTGGAAAGCCTTCAGCGCTTCGCGGTCAGTGATCGCCACATATTCTGCGCGCCCGATGTCGTGCAGCCAGGCGTGTTCCGGCCCGATGCCCGGATAGTCTAGCCCTGCGGAGATCGAGAACCCTTCGAGGATCTGCCCGTCGTCGTCCTGCAGAAGATAGGTGCGGTTGCCGTGCAGCACGCCAGGGCGCCCGCCGGTCAGTGATGCGCAGTGCTCCATCTTTTCGTTCACGCCCTTGCCGCCGGCTTCGACGCCGATGATCCCGACCTCTTTGTCGTCAAGAAACGGATAGAAGAGCCCCATCGCATTGGACCCCCCACCAATCGCCGCAATCAGGGTATCCGGCAGCCGGCCCTCGGCGGCGTTCATCTGTTCGCGGACCTCTTTGCCGATGATCGATTGAAAATCGCGCACCATCGCAGGATAGGGGTGCGGGCCGGCAACGGTGCCGATGCAGTAAAAAGTATCGCGCACATTGGTCACCCAGTCCCGCAGCGCATCGTTCATCGCGTCCTTAAGAGTGCCGCGCCCTGAGGTCACGGGCACAACTTCGGCGCCCAGCAGTTTCATGCGGAAAACGTTGGGGGCCTGACGCTCGACGTCATGCGCGCCCATATAAACAATGCATTTCAGGCCGAATTTCGCACAGACCGTGGCCGTGGCCACGCCGTGCTGTCCCGCGCCGGTTTCCGCGATGATACGTGTTTTACCCATGCGGCGGGCCAGAATAATCTGGCCCAGCACATTATTGATCTTATGCGCGCCGGTGTGGTTGAGTTCGTCACGCTTCATATAGATTTTCGCACCACCAAGGTGCTCTGTGAGACGCTCAGCGTGGTAAAGGGGGCTGGGGCGGCCGACGTAATGGGTCCACAGATCATGCATTTCCGCCCAGAAGCTTTCGTCAGTTTTGGCTTTTTCGTATTGCTCTTCAAGCTCCAGAATGAGCGGCATCAGCGTCTCGGAGACAAACCGTCCGCCGAAATCACCAAAGCGGCCGTTTTCATCCGGACCGGTCATGAAGGAGTTGAAAAGATCGTTTGCCATTGCGCCACCTCGTCTCGTCGCATGGCGTTCTGCCTATCCTGCGCCGGACCGGGAAACAAGGCGTTATGGGCGCTCAGCCCCCTGCGGTAAGGTGACGCCGGAAAAACCCGCGCATTTTGCGATCAGGCCCGGGCGTTCTGCACAAAACTGCTGAACAGGCTGCTGTCTTTTTCACCGGGCGACGTCTCAAGTCCGGAAGAGACATCAACCTGACGCGCGCCCGTGCGTCTGACCGCCTCCGCCACGTTGTCGGGGGTCAGTCCGCCGGCCAGCATCCAGGGCCGGGTCCAGTATTTACGGTCCGCCAGCAACTGCCAGTCAAAAGCAAGACCGTTACCTCCGGGCAGATCAGCCCCTTCCGGCGGTTTCGCATCAATCAGCAACTGATCACAAACCGGCGCATAGAGGTCAATCGCAGCGAGGTCCTCCGCTCCGGCAATACCGATCGCTTTCATTACCGGCAGCCTGTAGCGCGACTTTATCTCTGCCACGCGTTCCGGTGTCTCCCTGCCGTGGAGCTGCAGCATATCAAGCGGGACAGCGTCTGTGAGGGCGTCGAGAAATACATCATCCGGGTTAACAACCAGCGCGACCCTGGCAAGGCCAACCGGAGTGCCCGTGGCAAGAGCGCAGGCCAGTTCCAGCGTCACGTTTCGGGGAGATTTTTCAAAAAACACAAACCCGCAGTAGCGCGCGCCCGCATCAGCCGCGGCATCGACATCGGCTGCTGTACGCAGCCCACAGATTTTTACGGCGACACTGTCAGACATGCCGGGGTTTGATCATAACCGCCGGGGCGGTGCAAGAGCCTCAGCCGGCTTCGTCAAGCAGAGCGAGCACCTCGTCTTTGCCGTGGTGTTTCTCGCCTTTGAGCTTAGCGACCTCACGCTGAAGCCGGCGCATCTCACGTGCCTGTCTCGCCGCCTCTGCACGCTGATTGTGCTCGCGGATCCATTCCCAGACAAAGCCGACGAAAAGGCCCATAATGATACCGCCGAAAATAACGATATAAAGCGGCAGACTGATCTGCGGGGTCACGGCAAACCAGCCGGCGACCTCTGCCGGAACAAGCTGAAGGGACACGATCGACCGGTTGGCCAGCGCAACCCCGATCAGAGCGATGGCGAAAACCGCAATACAGGCATAACGGATGTAACGCATCAGGCCTTACCGTTCAGCCGGTCGCGCAGCAGCTTGCCGGTCTTGAAAAACGGCACGTGCTTTTCTTCGACATGCACCGTTTCGCCGGTGCGCGGATTGCGACCGATACGGGCATCGCGCTTTTTCACGGAAAAGGCGCCGAAGCCGCGCAGTTCAACACGGTCACCGCGGGACATTGCCCCTGTGACCTCTTCGAAAATGGTGTTGACGATACGTTCGACGTCCCGCTGATAAAGATGTGGATTCTCATCTGCGATCTTCTGGATCAGCTCAGACCGGATCATTGCAACACCCCCTGATTTACCGGCGCTTTATCGCACCCTGCGCGGACGACTATAGAAACTTTCCGGCGTCACGGAAAGTGACACTGCGCCCGGCGGAGCGCTTTTTTTGGAACGAAGGCTCTGTATTTGTGATGTTTTTCATCGCACGGGCGCCGGTTTTGATGAACTCCTCCGGACCCGTTCCGCGCTGCAACGCAGCATAAGAGTATGATTCGCGAGCGCTTTTCCGCTTCGCCGAAAAGGAACGCGGCTGACAGCAGATCAACCCACAGGCGAAAAGCTGCCGATCACGATAATCTGTGATTAACCCGGCTGAATAAATGGTAAATAAAACAGGAACCTTCGGTAAGGCTGAGGGTTATCGTTCTACCATAGTGCGATAACTCGTCAGACGAAGTGTTACGGACTACCCTGCTTAATGAGGCCGGGCGAACTTTCGTAGATTTTTCACGCAGTAAAGGAGCATTTTAATGCTTAAGACTACAACGGCTCTGACCGTTCTGATCGTTTCAACTGCCGGCATGGCCTTCGCCGCCGGCCCCGAACCGACGCCCGTTGCACCGGTGGTTGTCGCTCCGCCGCCTCCGCCTTTCTGGGCCGGTGGTTATGTTGGTGCGCAGCTGGGGTATGCCTTCAGCGACTTCGATCTGGGGTCGATCACTACGCCGGATGATTTCAACGAGGACAGCGTCATCGGGGGTATCACCGCAGGCTATCTCTGGGATCTCGGCAACGGCTGGTACCTTGGCCCGGAATTCCAGTACGACTTCGCTGATCTGTCAGTCGCTGACTCGACAACCGGCGACTCTGCGGATTTTGATGAAATTGCGCGCCTCAAGCTGATTGCCGGCTACGAGCTGGGCAATGGCCTGCTGTTTGGCAGCGTCGGTGTTGCTTATGCAAGCCTCGATACAGTTGGCGGTGTGTTTGATGCAATTGACGGCAGCGACACCAGCTATGTTGTCGGTGTGGGTTATGACTACCGGGTCGGTGACAACTGGACCGTTGGTGGCGAATACCAGTATCATAACTTCACCGGCATCGGCGATGCGGGCGGCGACGTGGACGTAAATACGATCCACCTGCGGGCGATGTACCGCTTCTGATAAGGGATGGCGCGCCGGAAATTTCCGGTGCTGCCCTGCCAGACGAAAAAGGCCCCGTGGTTTGCACCACGGGGCCTTTGCTTTTCCGGGGATGCCGGACTTATTTGTCGTCGTCGCCTTTGAGGGCTGCGCCGAGGATATCGCCCAGCGATGCACCGGAGTCCGAGGAGCCATACTGTTCGACGGCTTCTTTTTCTTCCGCAATCTCACGGGCTTTGATCGACACGCCAAGACGGCGGGCTTTATTGTCGACGTTGGTGATGCGCACATCCACCTTGTCACCGACCGAGAAACGCTCAGGGCGCTGCTCTGCGCGGTCACGGCTGAGGTCAGACCGGCGGATGAAGGATTTCATGCCCTCATATTCCACTTCGACACCACCGTCTTCGATCGCAGTCACAGTCACGGTCACGATCGAGCCACGCTTCACGCCGCCCACCGCTTCTGCGAACTTGTCGCCGCCGACGGCTTTGATCGAGAGGCTGATGCGTTCTTTCTCAACGTCCACTTCGGAGACAACCGCCTGAACAGTGTCGCCTTTGCGATAGTTCTGGATCGCATCCTCGCCACGCTCGTCCCAGCTCAGATCGCTGAGGTGAACCATGCCGTCGATGTCGCCGTCGAGACCAACGAACAGACCGAATTCAGTGATGTTCTTGACCTCGCCCTCAACCTCGGTGCCCTCAGGATGCGTTTCCGCAAAGATTTCCCACGGGTTGCGCATGGTCTGCTTGAGACCAAGAGACACGCGGCGCTTGGCACCGTCGATTTCCAGCACCATGACTTCCACTTCCTGCGAGGTGGAGACGATTTTGCCGGGGTGGACGTTCTTTTTGGTCCAGGACATCTCGGAGACGTGCACAAGGCCTTCAACGCCAGCTTCAAGCTCAACAAAGGCACCGTAATCAGTGATGTTGGTCACGCGGCCTTTGTGAACGGAATCAAGCGGATATTTGGCCGCAACCAGATCCCACGGGTCTTCCTGCAGCTGCTTCATGCCGAGGCTGATGCGGTGCGTCTCTTTGTTGATCTTGATGACCTGAACTTTGATGGTCTCGCCGATCGACAGGATCTCGGACGGGTGGTTGACCCGGCGCCATGCCATGTCTGTTACGTGCAGCAGACCGTCGACACCCCCGAGATCCACAAAGGCACCGTATTCGGTGATGTTCTTGACCACGCCGTCGACCGTCTGGCCTTCGGTGAGGTTGCCGATGACTTCGGCGCGCTGTTCTGCTCGGGATTCTTCGAGGATCGCACGGCGCGATACCACGATGTTGCCACGACGACGGTCCATTTTCAGGATCTGGAACGGCTGCTTGAGACCCATCAGCGGGCCCGCGTCACGCACGGGGCGCACGTCAACCTGAGAGCCGGGCAGGAAGGCCACCGCACCGCCGAGGTCGACAGTAAAGCCACCTTTGACACGGCCAAAGATGGCGCCTTCGACGCGCTCTTCGTCCGCATATGCTTTTTCCAGACGGTCCCATGCTTCTTCGCGGCGCGCCATCTCGCGTGAGATAACAGCTTCGCCGCGCGGGCTTTCGACCTGCCGAAGGAACACTTCAACCTCGTCGCCGACTTCGATTTTGGGAGCTTCGCCCGGATCAGCGAATTCTTTAAGCTCAACGCGGCCTTCCATCTTATAGCCTACGTCGATAATGGCCTGGCCCGCTTCGATCGCGATCACCTTGCCTTTGACAACAGACCCCTCTTCGGGCGTGTCCATTTCGAAGCTTTCTTCAAGGAGTGCTTCAAACTCATCCATCGTATTTGCCATGTGGCGTCGTTTTCCTAACTATGACTGTTTCTGGCCGTGCGGTTGTCTCCGCCGGTCTTCGGGTTTCAGTTGGTCGAAGCGCGGAACAAAGAAGGGCCGGTAAAACCGACCCTGCCCGCCTTGCGGTGTTTTCCCCGCTTCAACGGGTGCGCGTATAGGGGCTTTTGAGCCCCGTCGCAAGTGTTAAGAGCGATGCGTGCTGTGGTTTGACCATAAGTCGCTTAAACCGTTTGCCCGCGCTTCGGCGAACACCGGTGTCCGGGGCCTTTTGACCGGGCTGTCAGTGTCTGTATGCCGCCTCGTCGCAATCTGTTCCGGGGCCTGTTGCGCAAGGGGGCCGCGAGCCCGGACGGCGGTAGGTTCAACGGAGCGCGATCCGGCCGGCATTCAGCACCTGTTAATGTCTGTGACTTACTTTGACCTGAGGTCAATCTGCGGACATATCATGGATCTCCATTACGCTCTTTATCACAGCAAATCACTGGAGCCCGCGAGCGCGACACTGCACAACGATATCCTGCAGGTCAGTGCGCGGAACAACGCGCGCGACCACCTCACCGGCTTTCTGCACCGGGAGGCCGACTATTTCATCCAGTACATCGAGGGGCCGAAGACGCGGCTTTACGGTGCTCTCGCGCGGATCGGCCGTGATACCCGCCACAGCAATTTCGAGGTCATCCAGAACGGCCCTGCGGAAAAACGGCTGCTGCCGGACTGGACAATGGGGTTTGTGGATCCGGGGCTTCTGAACCTGTCTGACCTGCTGGATGTCTCCCACGGGCGCCTTGATATCCGCACGATCGATCCTTTCGATCTGGTCATCTTTCTGGTCAGCAACGCCGGGGCGCTGCGATCCGGAGCGGCTGCGGCCTGATCCGAGCCGTCAGAGTTCCTGATCTTTGCGCAGATCGTCGAGCAGGTCCTGATAAATCCGGTTTGAATCGCCTCCGCCGAAAACATCTGCGCCACCCGAATAGGTCTGACCATAAGTCCTCGCGAGATTAATCGTCTGCGCAATTCCGGACAGAAACTGATCACGCTCCAGCGGCGAGAGCGGGTGGATGAAGACACCCCAGAGTCGCCCCTGCGCCACGGCATACCGCGCATCGAGTGCTGAATCGAAATTGGCCTGCATCAGGCGCATCAGCTCATCCGCACCAATCCCGTCGGCGGCGCGGATCGGCACCATCGCCCGCATCCGGTCCGCACGCGCATCCGCAATCACAATGACCGGGATATCCTGAACGGTGAATTCAATCGTAGGGCCGCGCGCAACGGCGTCCGGATCGATGATGCGGATGATCTCTCCCAGCCGTGGCACCGTCATTGCAGGCTCCGGCACCCCGTTTTCGGGCTTAGCGCCCTCCGGCGTGGCCGGTGCATCACTCTGAGCAAGAACCAGCGATGCTGTCAGCATCAGAATCAAGCACAGTATCAGTCGGGTCACGGCCGGCCTCCTCTCACGTTCCCGCCGACGGTACTGAGCGGAACGATCAAATACCATGCACCCTTTGGTGATCGTGCTGCAACATCCGATCCGGGCTGGATTGGCCCGAAGGAAGATGCGAGGGTCACTTCGACGACAGGCATAAGGGACGCTGCTCTGGAACTCACACTGGAATCCGCACTCTCTCCGGGCGGCATGGTCGGACATCTGTCCTATCTGCTGCTGGTTTTGTCCATGCTTATGCGGTCAATGACGAAGCTCAGGATTCTGGTAATCGCGTCCGCCTTTGCGGCCATCGCCTATGACGTGATCTGGCTTAAGGACCCGGTGGGCGTGTTCTGGGAGACGCTGCTGGTTGCAGTAAACATAATGCAGATCGCGCGCGAATGGTATGCCGAGCGGCGGGTGCGGCTGACTGCGGAAGAGGAGCTTTTCGTCTCTGCCCGCCTGCGTGGGGTCTCCAAGCGAAATGCGAAACGCCTGCTGAACCTCGGCACCTGGGAGAACGGCGTGTCAGGCATGGTGCTCACAACCGAAGGCGAACCGGTCTCTCATGTGGTTTATCTGATCAGCGGCGAGGTCGAGATCCTCGTTTCCGACGTTGTGGTTGCGACGTGCGGGGCGGGTAATTTCGTCGGGGAGATGTCAATCGTCGGCAATGCGCCGGCATCCGCGACCGCGACAGTTTCACGGCCGGCACGATTCTGGCGGATCGAAACCGGAAAACTACAGGTCCTGCAGGAAACCGACCCTGAGATTGCCGGAGCGCTCGATGTGGGCATTGCCAAAGACCTGCGCAACAAGATCATTTCGCTCAACACCAGCCGCAGCGGGGAAGGTCTCGCCTGACGCTATCGCCGCTCTGTCACTACCGCCAGAGCGGCGTCAACGGCGGCATCAATGCTCATATCCGATGTGTCTATCGTTACGGCATCTTCTGCAGGAACCAGCGGCGATGCGGTGCGCGAGCTGTCACGCGCATCACGCTCCCGCACATCTGCCAGGACCTGTTCGGGGCTGATCGCTGAACCGGCTGCGACCAGTTCGGCATGCCGCCGCGCGGCACGCACCGGTGCACTGGCTGTGACAAAAAGCTTCACCTCGGCGTTCGGGCAGATGACAGTGCCGATGTCGCGCCCGTCGAGAACTGCGCCACCCGCCCGTCGGGCAAAGCTGCGCTGAAAATCAAGAAGCGCGGCGCGTACTTCGGGCACCACAGCCACGCGGCTCGCCGCGTCCGCAACCTCCGGACCCCGCAGATCGCCCGCCTCGAGATCAGCCGCTGCCAGTTCCCGCGCCGCAGTCGCCGGGTCCTGCCCCAGCAGCATTCTAGCCCCGACCGCCCGATAGAGCAGTCCGGTATCAAGATGTGCAAAACCGAAGTGTGCGGCAACCGCTCTGGACACCGTGCCTTTGCCCGCAGCAGCCGGTCCGTCGATTGCAATGGTATAAGGCCCTTTCATCCGGGCACTCAGCGGTTGGAGCGCTGGATCTGCGCGCCCAGACCGGACATCAGCGGCTCGAACACCGGGAAGGACGTAGCAATCGGCCCGCCATCATCAAGAGAGACAGGCTTCTGCGTCGCCATTCCAAGGATCAGAAAAGACATCGCGATGCGGTGATCAAGATGGCTGGCACAGGTAGCGCCACCCGGTACGTTACCGTGACCGGCACCTGTGACCGTCCACCAGTCCGGGCCGTCCTCCACCGTCACGCCGTTGGCGCGCAGCCCGGCAGCCATCGCATCAATGCGGTCGCTTTCCTTGACACGCAGTTCCCTGACACCGCGCATCACGGTTTCGCCCTTTGCAAAGGCCGCAACAACAGACAACACCGGGTATTCGTCGATCATACTGGCTGCACGGGCCGGTGGCACTTCGATGCCCTGCAGATCCGGCGAAAAACGTGCGCGCAGATCGGCCACCGGCTCACCGCCTTCGGTCCGTTCGTTTTCATAGGTAAGATCAGCGCCCATGTCGCGCAGGGTAGCGAAAAGACCGGCCCGCGTCGGGTTGAGACCAATGCCCGGCACCAGCACATCCGAGCCCGGTACAATCAGCGCTGCACAGACAGGAAAAGCCGCGGACGACGGGTCGCGGGGCACGTCGATCTGTTGTGGTTTCAGTTCAGGCTGGCCGGTCAGCGTGATGACCCGGCCTGCCTCTGAATCTGCAACAGTGATTTCAGCGCCAAAGCCTGCCAGCATGCGTTCTGTGTGATCGCGGGTGGCCTCCGCTTCGATGACCACGGTTTTGCCCGGCGCATTGAGACCTGCCAGAAGGACCGCCGATTTGACCTGGGCCGAGGGCACAGGCACGGTATAATTCACCGGCACAGGGTCGGCTGCCCCGACCACTGTCATCGGCAGCCGACCGCCTGCCCGCCCATAAGAGCGCGCGCCGAAAAGCGCCAGAGGATCGGTAACACGGGCCATAGGGCGCCCGTTGAGCGAGGCGTCGCCGGTAAAGGTCACGGTCACCGGAGAGGTCGCCATAGCGCCCATGATCAGTCGGACGCCGGTGCCGGAATTGCCGCAGTCGATGACGTTTTCCGGTTCGGCAAAACCGCCCGTGCCGACTCCGTGAACGCTCCAGTTTCCCTCACCGTGATCGGTGACTTCCGCGCCAAAGGCCCGCATGGCCTTCGCCGTGTCCAGAACGTCCTGCCCTTCGAGCAGACCGGAAATCCGGGTTTCGCCCACCGACAAAGCGCCAAGGATCAGCGCGCGGTGAGAGATTGATTTGTCGCCGGGCACACGGGCCTCGCCTTTCAGCGGGCCGCAGGGGCGGGAAGTCATCGGGATCGGCACGCCGTGGCTCGACATAGGGTCAGGTCCTGCTTTGCTCAGTTTTGCAGTGGCTTACCTGCTGACCCCGCCATGGTCCAGCCCTGGCATGCGCGGACTCAGTGTCTTCGGAAAGTCAGATAGTGCGGTGTGCGCTCTTCGCGGATGGCTTTCTGCTCATAGCGCGTGGGGATCCAGTCGTCCCAGGGCTTTTGCCAGTCCGACGGACGCTCCGCCAGCCAGTCAAACCCACAGCGCGGCACCTCTTCGAGCGTCTGGCGCACGTAATCCCCAATATCCGTGGCAACACGGAAGATCGCGCCCGGCTTCATCGCCCGCGCAAGCGGCTCAAGGTGCTCAGCTGTGACGAACCGGCGCCGGTGGTGGCGGGTTTTCGGCCAAGGGTCGGGATAGAGCAGAAACGCCCGCGCCACCGAAGCCTCGGGCAGCACATCCATCAGATCGCGCGCATCGCCGGGATAGACCGCGACATTGTCCACGCCCGCCCGACGGATTTTACCGAGCAGCATCGCCACACCGTTGATATAGGGTTCCGCGCCGATGATACCCCTGTCCGGGTTCTGCTGTGCCTGATGCACCATATGCTCGCCACCGCCAAATCCGATCTCGAGCCAGAGCGGTCGCCCGGAAAACAGCGCCGCGACATCCAGCGGCCTGCGTTCAGGGTTCTCTTCCCAGCTGACAGCACCAGGCGACAGCCCGGCCAGATCCGCATCGAGATACCCCCGCTGGGATTTCTTCAGCGTTTTACCTTTCAGGCGACCATAAAAATTGCGGCGCGGGCGTTGGGGCATATCTGTCATGCCCGCCGTGTAACCAGGCGTCTGAGCGACTGCAACGCCCTCTCCGCCCGGGATGAGTTTGCGGGCACCGCAAACGAACACGCCCGTTTCTGCCGGAGGCAGAAACGGGCGGCATGTCGTGCAGCGTCAGCTGCGCCTTCGGATCAGACGGCCGATTTCAGCGCATCGACCAGATCTGTTTTTTCCCAGCTGAACCCGCCGTCGTCGTCAGGCGCACGCCCGAAGTGGCCATAGGCCGCCGTGCGCTCGTAAATTGGCCTGTTGAGTTGCAGGTGGTTGCGGATCCCGCGTGGCGTCAGGTCGATTATCTGCCTGATCGCTTTCTCAATCGCCGCATCCTGTACGTCGCCGGTTCCAAAGGTATCGCAGTAAATGGACAAAGGTTTCGAGACCCCGATCGCATAGCTGAGCTGGATGGTGCATTTGTCCGCCAGACCGGCTGCAACGACATTTTTTGCCAGATAGCGTGCGACATAAGCCGCAGAGCGATCAACTTTTGTCGGGTCTTTGCCGGAAAACGCGCCGCCGCCGTGTGGTGCTGCACCGCCATAGGTGTCCACGATGATCTTACGCCCTGTCAGGCCCGCATCACCGTCCGGGCCACCAATCACAAAGGTGCCCGTTGGATTTACCCACCATTCAGTGTCTTCAGTGACCCACCCCTCGGGCAGGACCTCCCGGATATAGGGTTCCACGATGGCGCGGATGTCAGCGGAGGTCTGCGAGGCATCCGCGTGCTGAGTAGACAGAACAATTGACGATACCCCCACCGGTTTGCCGTTTTCATACCGTACCGAGAGCTGGCTCTTGGCATCGGGACGCAGCGTCGGCTCGGTGCCGTCTTTTCGCACCTCTGCGAGACGGCGCAGGATCGCATGAGCGTAATGGATGGGCGCCGGCATCAGTTCGGGTGTCTCGCGCGTGGCAAAACCGAACATAATGCCCTGATCCCCCGCCCCTTCGTCCTTATCAGCTGCTGCATCTACCCCCTGGGCGATGTGTGCCGACTGCTCATGCAGCAGGTTGGTGATCTGGCATGTGGCGTGGTGAAATTTATCCTGCTCATAACCAATGTCCCGGATGCAGGCGCGCGCGATCTCTTCGATCCGCCCCATGTATTCGTTCAGCTTGTTTTTGTCGGACAGTCCGACCTCTCCGCCGATCACAACCCGGTTCGTTGTGGCAAAGGTTTCCGCAGCGACGCGCGCTTCAGGTTCTTCCCCGAGAAAGGCGTCAAGCACCGCGTCGGAAATCCGGTCACAGACCTTATCGGGGTGACCCTCGGAAACGGATTCCGAAGTA
This sequence comes from Roseobacter ponti, assembly GCF_012932215.1. GTDB lineage: Bacteria > Pseudomonadota > Alphaproteobacteria > Rhodobacterales > Rhodobacteraceae > Roseobacter > Roseobacter ponti. The sequence goes on from NZ_CP048788.1 coordinate 2,885,099, forward strand.
AAAGTATAATTCTGTCGGGACATGTATCGCTCCATTGAAAAAACCGTGCGCCGTCAGGAAGCCGTTGGAACACGTTCGGCTGTGGTTACGTGGCAGGCACGCGGGCGTCAAATGCTATTTTCTGAATCTCGCGGCGGCGTTACGGTTTTTCAGGTTCCGCAGGATCAGACCTGCGAGTCCCGCACCCAAAACGATAAATACCGGCAGATTGCCGGTCCGGCTGAAGAGCGTAGGCGCCCCGGGTGCAGGCAGTCGGGCATCAAGCCCCCCGGCGATACCTGTTGCAAGGCTGGCGGTGATGCGGCCCCGGGGATCAATCATGGCCGAAATGCCGGTGTTGGCCGATCGCATCAGGGGCAGACCCTGTTCGATCGCGCGCATACGGGCCTGTGCCAGATGCTGCGCTGGACCTGCACCCTGCCCGAACCACGCGTCATTGGTGATCTGCAACAGAAAGTCCGGCCTTTCCGGAGTGCCGAACAGACCACGCGAGAAGACGGCCTCGTAACAGATAAGTGGCAGCGCCTGGCCCAGCGGCCCGAAATCAAGCAGCCCCGGACCGGGCCCGGCGCTGAAGCCACGTCCGTTTGCTGCCAGCCCGCTGATCCCCAGCCGGTCGGCAAGGGAACTCAGCGGAATGTATTCACCAAAGGGCACCAGGTGGTGTTTGTCGTAGACCTGACCGGGGGCTCCGTCCTCCTGCAGCACCACGAGGGAATTATAGAGCCCGGTCGTATCCAGCCTCAACGCGCCCAGAACCACAGGAGCCGTAGTCGTCTGCACGATCTGTTCAAGCGCCGGGCCCGCGCGGTCAAGGGTCCAGGGAATGGCGGTTTCAGGCCAGATCACCAGAGCGGGCGGGTTGTCAGGATCCGAAGGCGCCTCTGCCGTCAGCTCAAGCTGGCGCCGGAAAAAGAGCTCTGCGTTGCCGGGCTGCCATTTCAGGTGCTGCGCTGCATTGGGCTGTATTAGCCTGACGGTGTGGTCTGTAAGCGCGGGCGGTGGTGCGGAAAGCGGCAGATGAAAGAGCAGTGCAGCACAGACCAGCGCGGTAACCTGGGCCGCACGCATGACCGGACGATCGCGAAAAACAGCCGGGAAAGACAGCAGCCACGCAAGACACATCAGCCATAGCATCGCCCCGTGCGGGCCGGAAAGAGCCAGCGCCTTGCTGGCCGGTCCGTCGATCAGCGACTGCGCGGGGCTTGCCCAGGGAAAGCCGGTGAATACGTATGCCCGCAGAATTTCCGCGGCCGTCCAGGTCAGGATCAGCGGCCATGTACGCGGTGAAAGCGCGCGGGCGGCCCAGAAAGCCCCTCCCCAGAACAGCGCAAGCCCGGTGCTCAGAAACAGCAGTGCGAAAGGCGCCATCCAGGCATGTCGTGCCGCATCCACCTGAAACGGCTCAACGATCCAGTGCAGAGCCAGAGCAAAATAACCGGTGCCAAAAGCCCAGCCCACAGCACCTGCGTGCCGGGCCGTCTTCTGGCGGCGCAGCATCAGGAAACCGATCGACAGAAGGAGCAGCATCAGCAGCGTCTGATCCCAGGGTGCCTGCCCCAGCGCCGCACCAGCGCCGGTCAGCGCGGCGATAGCCATGCGCTGCCAGAGCGGCATGCGGGCATACCAGCGCCAGGGTTTCTGCCGCGACGCCGTTTTGTTTTCCGTCAAGTAACCGGGGGCGCGGTGCGTACGCGCAACCGTTTGATGCGCCGCGGATCAGCGTCCAGAACCTCGAATTCGGGGCCGTCCGGGTGCACAACCACTTCACCGCGCGCCGGAACCCGGCCCGACAGCATAAAGACGAGACCGCCAAGCGTGTCGATCTCTTCTTCATCGACCTCATCATGGTCTGTCAGGGACTGACCTATCTCTGCCTCGAAGGCGTCGAGCGGCGTCTTGGCAAGCGCGAGGTAGCAGCCCGGCTTTTCCTCGGTCCAGAAAAGTCCTTCGTCCACGTCATGTTCATCTTCGATCTCACCGATTACCTGTTCGATCAGATCCTCGATAGTGACCAGTCCGTCGACGCCGCCGTATTCATCGATGACAAGCGCCATGTGGCGGCGTTCAGACTGCATTTTTGTCAGCAGCACACCGATGCTCATTGAGGGCGGCACGAAAAGCAGCGGCCGGACCATCGCCTGCATGTCGAAATCAGCGCCGCCACCGTTAAACCCGTGGGTCAGCGCGATGTCTTTCAGGTGCAGCATGCCAACCGGTGTATCCAGCGTGCCGTCATAGACCGGCAGGCGCGTCAGCCCGCTGTCCTTGAACACCTGCACGGCCTCATCAAGGGTCGCGGTTTCGGGAAGCGCGGTGATATCGGCTTTGGGTACCGAGACGTCCTCGACCCGCATACGGCGCAGATTGATCATGCCGTGGGTCTGGCGCCTGTGTTCGGTGTCGCCGTCCAGCGGGCCGGCCTCTCCGGTTTCTCCGGGGCTCAGTGCATCGAATACCCGGCTGAAAAAGCCTCCCGGCCTGGAAGGTTCCGCCTCGGTCGGTGTATTGCTTTCCGGCTGCGCGCTACGCGCCGCCTCAGAAGATCCGTCGTTGTCGCCCATCGGGTCCTTTTCCGAATAGTGACGGCGCGATGCCGCCCTTATGTCCTGTATGGGTCATCAAGACCCATTTTGCCAAGTATTTCAGTTTCCAGCCGCTGCATCAGCGTGGCATCGGCGTCACGGATGTGGTCATAGCCCAGAAGATGTAACAGCCCGTGAACGATAAGATGCGTTACATGACCGTCCATGGGAATCCCCTGGTCCGTTGCTTCGCGCCTGCAGGTCTCGAAAGCAATCGCGATATCTCCCAGTTCGAGCGTGCCGTCAATGCCCGGCACGGGCGGTTGCGGGGTTCGGCCGGGCTCTGCCGCCGCAAGTTCAGCCGCGGGCCAGCTCAGCACATTGGTGGGCCCTGCTTTGTCACGGAAATCCGTATTCAGGCCGGCGATGCGTGCGTCATTGCAGGCGAGCAGGGAGATTTCGGCAACCGCATCCGCAAGCCCCAGATGCGCCAGCGTGGTCGCCAGAGCCCTTGTTGCAAGGCGTTCGAATTCGCAGTCCTGCCAGCGAGGGTCTTCGATCAGGATATCCGGTGCCATTCAGGAACCCATGGGGGCCAGCCCCCATACCCCCGGGATATTTGCAGCCAGAGAAGATTTCGGCGTCATGAGCTGTCTGTGTCAGCCTCATAGGCTTCGATGATGGCCGCGACCAGCGGGTGGCGTACGACATCTTTCGACGTGAAGTAACTGAAGCTGATTTTCGGGATCGTTCTGAGCAGTCGTTCAGCGTCGGCGAGGCCTGAGGAGACACCGCGCGGCAGGTCGATCTGTGTGCGGTCGCCGGTGATGACCATGCGCGAGCCTTCACCGAGGCGGGTGAGAAACATTTTCATCTGCATGGAGGTGGCGTTCTGTGCTTCGTCAAGCACGACAAAGGCGTTGGAAAGTGTGCGCCCGCGCATGAAGGCAAGGGGCGCGATTTCGATCTGCTTTTCCTCGATGAGTTTCGCCAGCTGCTTGCCCGGCAGGAAATCCCCCAGCGCGTCGTAGAGCGGCTGCATATAGGGATCGACTTTGTCTTTCATGTCGCCGGGCAGAAAGCCCAGACGTTCACCCGCTTCAACGGCGGGACGCGACAGGATGATTTTATCCACCTGACCTGTCAGAAACATCGACACGCCAACGGCCACGGCGAGATAGGTTTTACCGGTGCCTGCCGGACCGATCCCGAAGGCCAGTTCATTTTCGAAAAGTGCCTGGACATAGTTTTTCTGAGCGTCGGTGCGTGGCTCAACGCGCTTTTTGCGGGTCTGGATTTCGATACGGTTGCCGATCGGCATTTCGAGCTGGTCGCCGTCTTCGGGCGTGGCTTCCTCAAAGGGGCCCATGCGCAGCTCGCGGTCAACGTCTGCGGTTTCGACCACACGGCCGCTTTCCAGCCGCGTATAGAGTGCGTGCAGCACTCGCATCGCGTCGGTGCCGGCATCGGCATCCCCGATGACGGCAAGCTGATTGCCGCGCCGCACAATCTGGACGCCCAGCGCCTTTTCGATCTGTGCAAGGTTGGCATCGTAGGGGCCGCACAGGTCAATCAGCAGCCTGTTGTCGGGAAACTCAACCACACCGCCCGGGGCCGCAGTCAGGGTGTCGGTGGCACTTGTGTCACTGGAGGGCAATACCTGCTCCTTGAGGAATGGGGCCTGAGAGAACGGTGCCAATTCCCGACCTGCTGTGCAAGCTGTTCCGGAGGTGTTTTGACGGTCGCAGTGCAGAAAACGGATAAAGGCACCAGGCAAAGCGCCGGAATTGTCGCCAGCCACGGTCGGAAGGCGTCGTGCCGGCTCTGTGCACTATGATTTTCAGCGGCTGACAGCAGAGAGTGAGTTGCGTTTGGCCTCAACGATTCTCACCCGGACCATGTCGCCGACCGCAGCATCCGAATTTTCGATGTGAACCGCGTGCAGGTATTCGGATTTGCCTACCATCTGCCCTGCCTCGCGGCCGGGCTTTTCGACGAGCACATTCAGGTCGCGCCCGACCATATCCGCCTGGATTTCCTGCTGCTGCTTTGTGATCAGCGCCTGGATCCGCTGCAGCCTGTCATCGGCCTCCGCCGGATCGACCTGGGCGCGTTCTGCGGCCGGCGTGCCAGGACGGGAGGAGTATTTGAACGAATAGGCATAGCCATAGTTCACTTCCGAAATCAGATCGAGTGTTGCCTGGAAATCGGTTTCTGTCTCTTCGGGAAAGCCCACGATGAAATCGCCCGACATCAGAATATCGGGACGGGCGGCCCGGATCTTTTCAATGAGCCGCAGATAGCTTTCTGCTGTGTGGCTGCGATTCATGCGTTTGAGGATCCGGTCGGATCCCGATTGTACGGGCAGATGCAGATAGGGCATCAGCTTGTCGCATTCAGCATGGGCCGCGATCAGATCGTCATGCATGTCGTTGGGGTGCGAGGTGGTGTAGCGGATGCGCTCCAGACCGTCGATCCCGTTGAGACGCCAGATCAGCCCGGCCAGTGTCTGTTCGACGCCATCTGACCCGTCGCCGTGATAGGCATTCACATTCTGGCCCAGCAGGGTGATCTCGCGCACTCCGCGTTCCGTAAGATTCCGCGCTTCTTCCAGAATGCGGCTCACAGGGCGGCTTACTTCGGCGCCGCGGGTGTAGGGCACCACGCAGAAGGCGCAGAATTTATCGCACCCCTCCTGCACGGTCAGAAAAGCAGACGGCGCGCGGCGGGCTTTGGGGCGCGATTTCAGCACCTCGAATTTGTCCTCCTGCGGGAAGTCTGTATTGAGCGCTTTTTTGCCCTCACGCAGACTTTGCTCCATCTCAGGCAGCCGGTGATACGACTGCGGCCCGACGACCAGATCCACGGCGGGCTGGCGGCGCATGATCTCCTCGCCCTCGGCCTGAGCCACACAGCCTGCGACGCCGATCTTAAGATCAGGGTTCGCGGCCTTGAGAGGTTTCAGCCGGCCAAGCTCTGAATATACTTTCTCAGCGGCTTTTTCGCGGATGTGGCAGGTGTTGAGCAGGATCATGTCTGCCTCTTCCGCACGCTGCGTTTCCACATAGCCCTGACCGCCGAGGGATTCGGCCATGCGCTCGCTGTCATAGACGTTCATCTGACAGCCGTAGGTCCTGATAAAGAGCTTTTTGGGCGCGGTCATCGCATCGGTCCGGTCTGAGGGTGACTGGCGCGCTGAGTACCAGCCTGCGGCGGGGCTTGCAATGCGGTGTGAAATCCCTGATTCTGCCGCCGCAGATGAGGTGGAGCACAACATGCGGTACGAAACCCTGCCGGAGTTTCTCGAAACGGGGAAACATGCGCTGAGCAAAGGGCCGGTTGCGATCGTGCTGGTCGAGGATGATGTCGAAGTGGATACCACGCTGCGCCATCATCACCAGTCAGGATTTAAGACTGTCATCGCGCTTATGCCCGCCGGCTTTGATCTGCCGCGCGATCTGCAGACCGTTGTGCACCGGATTGATTATGACGCCACCGCCGAAGGCGCCATGGAGCACGCGGTCAACAGCATCTGTGCGGCTTCGACGCCTGGCGTGTGGATGTATTACTGCTTTAACGCGGAATATCTCTTCTTCCCGTTCTGCGAGACCAGAACCATCGGGGAAATGCTGGCCTTTCATACCGAAGAGCGACGTGACGCCATGCTGACCTATGTGGTCGACCTTTACGCGCATGATCTTGGGGCTTTTCCCGATGCGGTGTCGCTGGAGAACGCGCATCTCGACCGGTCGGGGTATTACGCACTTGCCCGAAAGAATCCGGCCGATCATGACCATCCCAAAGAGCGGCAACTGGATTTCTTTGGCGGGCTGCGCTGGCGGTTTGAAGAGCACGTGCCCGGTGAGCGGCGCAAAATCGACAGGATCGGCATTTTTCGCGCCAGACCTGATCTGAAGCTGCGGTCCGATCACACGTTTTCAGACGAAGAGTACAATACTTTTGCCTGCCCGTGGCATCACAACATCACGGCAGCGATCTGTTCGTTCCGGACGGCCAAAGCGCTGAAAACCAATCCCGGGAGCCGGCATGACATCGAAAATTTCACCTGGCATAACTCAGAGCGGTTTGAATGGCATTCCCGCCAGCTTCTGGATCTGGGGCTGATGGAGCCGGGGCAGTGGTTCTGATTGCAGTTGAATTCTTCTGCGGGTTACCGACTGCTGATTGGACGATTTCCGGCCTTGCGCAACGTATCACAAACGGCCTGATCCCGATCAGCCGGCATATCATGCCTGCGGTGTACAATCTGCCGGTGATCCCGCATTAATCGCGGCGGAAACTGTGGCCGCTCTGGTCGCGGATGCCAGGGCGCAAAGAGACATCTCAATGGGCGTATTTGAAAAGTATCTCTCAGTCTGGATCGCGCTGGCGATGATCGCAGGCATTATACTCGGCAATCTGGTCCCCGGGCTGGTGACGACCGTTGCCGCCGCGGAATTTGCACAGGTCAATCTGGTGGTGGCCGTTCTGATCTGGGCGATGGTTTACCCGATGATGGTCGGCGTTGATCCCGGATCGTTGCGGGATGTGGCGCGCCAGCCTGCCGGTCTGATGATCACGCTGGTCGTCAATTGGCTGATCAAACCCTTTACCATGGCCGCTCTTGCGGTGGTTTTCTTTGAGTTTGTATTCGCGCCGTGGATAGCACCTGAGGATGCGTCGCAGTATATCGCGGGGCTTATTCTGCTGGGGGCGGCCCCCTGCACGGCAATGGTCTTTGTCTGGTCCCAGCTGACCCGGGGCGATGCCAGCTACACGCTTTTGCAGGTCTCAGCCAATGATCTGATCATGGTTGTGGCATTTGCGCCCATTGTGGCGTTCCTGCTGGGTGTGACAGATATTGTTGTGCCTTGGAGCACGCTTGTGCTGTCGGTGCTGCTGTTTGTGGCGCTGCCGCTTGCGGCGGGTCTGCTGACGCGCCGGCATCTGGGCAGTCCGGAGCGGATTGAAGCGTTTCAGGCAAAGGTGAAGCCTTATTCCATCGTCGGTCTCGTCGCCACTGTGGTCATCCTTTTCGGACTACAGGGACAGACAATCGTCGCGAAGCCGCTTGTTATTCTGCTCATTGCAGTGCCGATTATTCTGCAGAGCTACGGGATTTTCGCCATCGCCTATGCGGCGGCTTTCGCGATGAAAGTACCGCACCGGATCGCGGCCCCCTGCGCGCTCATCGGGACCTCGAATTTCTTTGAGCTGGCTGTTGCTGTGGCAATCAGCCTCTTTGGCCTGAACTCCGGTGCGGCCCTGGCCACAGTCGTCGGCGTGCTGGTCGAGGTGCCCGTGATGCTGACGCTTGTGGCCTTTGCCAACCGCACCAGAGCGCGTTTTGCGGTCTGACCTGTCCAGCGCCTTGCTGTTGGGGGCGTCACTGCAAAAAGGGAAACCAGTCCTCACGCAGCACCTGCCCCGGCGCCATATCATGGCCCGGAAAGGGTGGAGACGTCGGACCGGGCCGCGCAACATAGCGCGCATCATCCCCCACAAGCCGCAGCGAAAACGCCCGCCGGCGACTCCCCGCGCTGTTACCACGCGCGCCGTGCAGGGTCCGGAAATGAAACGCCACGGCGTCTCCGGGCTGCATCTGGTATTCAGTGACCGGCATGCCTTCGGCTTCGGGGTCGGGGACAGGCATATAAGGCGCGGGATCAAAGAAGGCATCGCCCCTGGCCCAGCGTGTGGGCAGCACGTCCTTCTCCCACAGATGCGAGCCTGCCACGCAGCGCAGGCTTGCCTCGCGGACCGGATCAAGCGGCACCCAGAAGCTCACGGTGTGCTGCCCTTCGACAAAGTAATAAGGCGCATCCTGATGCCAGGGCGTGGCCATCGAAGTGCCCGGTTCCTTGACCAGAACGTGATCATGGAAAAGCTGCACCCGCTCAGATCCCATCAGGGTGGCGGCGGCAGATGCGATTGCGGGGTCTCTGGCGACCTGCTCAAATTCAGGGATGCGCTGCCAGTTGCAGTAATCGTCAAAAAAGCGGCCCGTCTCACCGCCACGCTGGTTCTCGGACGCAAAGGGCCCGGGCTCAGCCATGTTCCGTTCCACGCCAGCGCGCAGGGTCTCCACATGCTGCGAAAAAAGCCCCCGGATCAGCACAACCCCGTCGCGCTGATAAGATGTGATGTCCTGACCGCTGATCAAAGGCTGCGCCATACCCGTCTCCCTGATGAACCTGAGGAGACCTTATCCGCCCGATCCGTCAGCGCGGGTCCGTTTGCGTCATTTTTTGCGACGTAACCGGATGACCACATCCACGGAGGCAATCTCGGCACCCTCGGGGGCATCCGGCACGCGCGAAATCACCAGCTGGTCGGAGGGGGCATCTGTCAGCCGCGCCTCATCTTCCCAGTAAAAATGCGGATGATCATGCGTGTTGGTGTCAAAATAGCTTTTGGAGCCGTCCACGGTGACTTCCTGCATCAGCCCCACGTCACAAAAGGCGCGCAGCGTATTATAGACGGTCGCCAGCGAAACGGCTTCGCCCTGCGCTTTGGCGGCATCGAAAAGGCTCTCGGCAGTCACATGCCTGTGCTGCCCGTCGCCGATCAGAAGACCCGCCAGCGTCACCCGCTGGCGCGTAGGTCGCAGGCCTGCCCTCGCAAGCCAGGTCGCTCCGATGTCATTTTGCTGCAGTGTCATTGCGGCCTCATCCGGTTCCTGTGGGTAATATAAGGGCTTATCTGCCGGGTTTTCAATTCCATTCGTCGTATTTCGGGTGCGGCAGATCCGACTGTTGCAGGCCTGTTGCAGCCGGTCAGCACGCCCGGCGCACCCTTGCAGGACAGGTAAACGCGGTGCTAGAGGGGTCAGAGCATAAAAAAAACGGCCGCGCAGGAGGCACCGGAAAATGAGCCAGTATCCCAACAGTTTCGCAAAAGAAGACCTGCTGAAATGCGCGCGCGGAGAGCTTTTCGGCCCCGGCAACGCACAGCTGCCCGAGCCGCCGATGCTGATGATGGACCGGATCACCGATATCTCGGGCGACGGCGGCGAGCATGGCAAAGGCCATGTGGTGGCCGAATTTGATATCACACCCGATCTGTGGTTTTTCGACTGCCATTTTCCCGGCAACCCGATCATGCCCGGCTGTCTCGGCCTTGACGGGCTGTGGCAGCTCACCGGTTTCAATCTCGGCTGGCGCGGCTGGCAGGGGCGCGGTTATGCGCTTGGCGTGGGCGAGGTCAAGCTCACCGGCATGGTGCGCCCGGACCGCAGGATGCTGACCTATTACGTGGATTTCACCAAGGCCATCCAGACCCGGCGCTTGACAATGGGCGTGGCCAATGGCCGTGTGGAGGCAGATGGCGAGACCATCTATCAGGTCACCGATATGAAGGTTGCGCTGTCAGAAAACTGATCTGACGCCACCGGATACGAACAATAAGGAGAGCGCCATGCGCCGCGTCGTTGTGACAGGACTGGGCATCGTCTCATCCATCGGAAATAATGCTGAGGAAGTTCTGGCATCTCTGAAAGCGGGCATCAGCGGCATCGAAGCAAGCTCCGAGATGGCGGAGCACGGATTCCGCAGCCAGGTCGCCGGCACGCTCAAGATCGACGTCTCAGAGCATATCGATAAGCGCGCTCTTCGCTTCATGGGCCCGGGTGCGGCCTATGCCCATATCGCGATGGGTCAGGCGATTGCGGATGCAGGCCTCGATGAAAGCATTATCTCCAACCCGCGCACCGGGCTTGTCGCAGGCTCCGGCGGGCCGTCGACCTCTGCCATGCTGACCGCGCATAATGTGGTGCGTGAGACCGGTGCCACCAAACGCATCGGCCCCTTTGCCGTGCCCAAATGCATGTCCTCCACCGTCAGCGCCAATCTCAGTACGGCCTATAAGATTAAGGGCATCAACTATTCGATCACCTCGGCCTGCTCGACATCGCTGCACTGTATCGGCAATGCCGCCGAGCAGATCATGCTGGGCAAACAGGATGTGATGTTCGCAGGCGGCGGCGAGGAGCTGGACTGGACACTGTCTTGTCTCTTTGACGCCATGGGCGCAATGAGCAGCAAGTATAACGACACCCCGAAAGAGGCGAGCCGCGCTTTCGACGCCAACCGCGACGGGTTTGTCATCTCTGGCGGTGGCGGCATCGTGGTGCTGGAAGATCTCGATCACGCGCTGGCGCGGGGGGCAAAGATCTATGCCGAGGTCACCGGCTATGCCGCGACCTCGGACGGGCATGACATGGTCGCGCCCTCAGGCGAAGGCGGCGAGCGCGCTATGCGCCTGGCACTGAGCACCCTGCCCGAGGGGCGCAAAGTGGGCTACATCAACGCGCACGGCACCTCGACACCGGTGGGCGATGTGGGCGAGATCGAAGCGGTCCGCCGTGTCTTCGGCGAGGGCAGCACCCCGCCGGTCAGTTCCACTAAATCGATGACCGGTCACGCCCAGGGGGCCGCCGGTGCGCTGGAAGCCATCTTCAGCCTGCTGATGCTGGAAAATGACTTCATTGCGAAATCCATCAACGTGCAGGAACTCGACCCGGCCATTCAGACCGGCGAGGTAGCCCTGAAATCCGTACAAAACGCAGGGCTTGATTCCGTGATGACGAACTCCTTCGGGTTCGGCGGCACCAACGGCTCGATGATTTTGTCGAAGTATAACGGCTGAGGAACACTCATATGTCAGGTCTTCTTGCAGGAAAACGCGGTCTTATCATGGGCGTGGCGAACGAGCGCTCGATTGCCTGGGGAATTGCAAAAGCGATGGCCGGCGCCGGTGCTGAACTGGCTTTTACGTATCAGGGAGAGGCCTTTGGTTCGCGTCTGAAACCACTGGCTGAATCCGTGGGGTCGGATTTCATGGTCGATGTGGATGTGACCGATGATGCCTCGCTGGATGCAGCTTTTGAGGCCCTCGGCAACCGCTGGCCAACGATTGACTTCGTCGTGCACGCCATTGCTTTTTCTGACAAATCCGAGCTTACAGGACGGTTCCTGAACACCTCACGGGCCAACTTCCGCAATTCGCTTGATATCAGCGCTTATTCCTTTATCGAGATCGCCCGCCGGGCGCATCCGCTGATGAAAGACCAGGGCGGCACCCTGCTGACCCTGACCTATATGGGATCGAACCGGGTGACGCCGAGCTATAACGTGATGGGCGTGGCCAAGGCCGCACTCGAGAGTGCCACGCGGTATCTTGCAAATGATCTCGGGCCTGAGGGCATCCGCGTCAATGCGATCTCTCCGGGGCCGATGAAAACGCTGGCCGGGGCCGCGATCGGTGGCGCGCGGCGCACCTATAAACATACCGATCAGAATGCGCCTTTGCGCTCGAATGCCACGCTTGAGGCTGTCGGCGGCACGGCCGTCTGGCTTGCCTCGGATGCGGGTGCCTGCACGACGGGCGAGATCGTGCGTGTCGATGGCGGATTTCACGTGCTTGGCATGCCACAGAGCGAGAACCTCTGAATTCTCCCCCGGCAAAACTCTTTGCCGGTATCAATCCATGTTTTCGCCGCACTCGCGCCCTAATCTGCTTTTACAGATGCCGGCATGACACCAGGACTGAATAAAAAAGACCGTCGCCAGATCGCCTGCCTGCAGCGTGCTGCAAGCGCGCGTTTTTACGCAAAGGTTCTGATGCCGATCACAGCGATCGTGTTCTCGACCGCGATGTGGTCGGATCCGGTCATCCAGCCGCAACTGCAGCAGAAGATCGACGACTTCAAACCAATGGTTGAAACCGCTCTGGACGGCGGATCTGTCGAGGAAATTCTGGCAGCAGGCCGACCGCAGCCGCAGGCGGCAGGAGGTCAGCCCTCTCCGGAACTGGCCAGCCTGCCAGGCTCACAGCTGCCCGTGAACAGGCCCGAAGCGGACCAGGCGACCAACTGAGCCGCCCGGTCGCCGGCCTTCAGCCGATTTTCGTAAGTTCGATATCAAACCGCAGGTCTTTACCGGCCAGCGGGTGATTTGCGTCGAGCGTTACGGTCGCCTCGTCTACCTCGACAACCATCACAGGCATCGCCTGGCCATCCGGTGTCTGCATCTGCAGCTGCGTGCCGATCTCAAGCGGGATCTCATCCGGGATACCTTCGCGCGGCACAGCCTGGCGCATTTCAGGATTGACCGGACCGTAGGCCTGCTCGCTGGGGATCTCGACGGTCTTTTTGTCCCCCTCTTTCATGCCCGGCATTGCGGTGTCGAGGCCGGGGATGATCTGTCCGGATCCGACAACGAACTCAAGCGGGTCACGGCCCTCGGAGCTGTCGAATGTAGTGCCATCTGTCAGCGTTCCGGTGTAGTGAATGGCAACTGTATCGCCCGATTTTACTTCGGTCATAAGTCCTCCGATAATGTATGGGAAAGAATGCAGGAGGCCGCGTATCTGCGCGGGTTCTCCGGATATGGCAGCAACCTGCCTGTCCTGCCCGCGCGAGTAAACCCGAAAATCCCGTGTTTTCTCCCTTTTCGCGCGGACGCAGGCGTGACACTCTGTCTCTGACCTTCCGGGAGATCCCAGACTTATGCCAGTCACCACGTGTGTGTTTGACGCCTACGGCACGCTTTTTGACGTCGCCGCAGCAGCCCGTCAGGCGGCTTCAGAGCCCGCCTTTACCCAGATCAGCGACACCTGGCAGGTGCTGGCCGAGCACTGGCGGCTGAAACAGCTGCAATACACCTGGCTGCGGGCTGTCGCGGGCGCGCATGAGGATTTCTGGCAGGTCACGCAGCAGGGTCTCGACTGGGCGCTGGAGCGCAACGGTGTGGCGGGCAATCCGGACCTGCGCGAAAGGCTGCTGGCGCTTTACTGGGAACTGCAGGCCTATCCGGAGGTGCCGGCCATGCTTGCGGCCCTCAAAGCGGGCGGAATGAACACCGCGATCCTTTCCAACGGCTCACCGGATATGCTCTCGGGGGCCGTCAACTCGGCCGGCATCGGCGATGTGCTGGATGACGTGCTGTCAGTAGAATCCGTTGGTGTTTTCAAACCCGATGCGCGGGTCTATGACCTTGTCGGGAAACGTTTCGACTGCGCGCACGACGAGGTGCTCTTTGTCTCGTCCAATGGCTGGGACGCCGCCTGTGCTACCGGTTACGGCTTTACCACAGCCTGGGTTAACCGCTCAGGCGAACCGGTGGATCGCCTGCCCTGGACGCCGGCACACACCATGCCCGATCTGACGGGTATTCCTGCGCTTGCGGGCCTCTGATGAGCGAATTTCTCACCTCTGATGGTCTGACGCTTTATTATTCCGATGAAGGCACCGGGCTGCCTCTGCTGTGCCTCGCCGGTCTGACGCGCACTACTGCCGATTTCGATTATGTCGCACCGTATCTGCGGGGCTGCCGGATGATCCGGCTTGATTACCGGGGACGGGGCAGATCTTCATGGGACCGCCACTGGCAGAACTACGCGCTGCCGGTTGAGTGCAGGGACGTGATTGAACTGCTCGATCATCTGGGTCTCGACAGGGTTGCGATCCTGGGCACCTCGCGCGGCGGCCTCAACGCGATGGGGCTGGCGATGGGGCACAGGGAGCGGCTCTGTGGTGTCGCCCTGAATGATATCGGTCCTGAAATTGATCCCAAAGGTCTGGAATTCATCATGGGATATCTCGGGCGGAACCCGGGCGCGAAGACCCATATGGATGCCGCACGGGCGCTGGAACGCACGATGACCGGCTTTAAAGACGTGCCTTTTTCACGCTGGATGGAAGAGTCGCTGAAGCATTTCAGAATGTCCGGCGATGGCCTTACGATCACGTACGATCCGAAGCTGCGCGACGCGGTCGCAAGCCAGGGCGCGCAGGCTGCTCCGGATCTGTGGCCCTTTTTCGATGCGATGGAGGGCCTGCCGCTGGCCTGTATCCGTGGCGAGAACTCCGATCTTCTCACGCCTGAAACGCTGGCTGAGATGCAGCGGCGCAGACCGGATATGATTACGGCAACGGTGGTCGGACGCGGGCATATTCCTTTTCTGGACGAGCCCGAGGCCATCGCAGCCCTGCAGACCTGGACTGAGGCGCTGAAATGAATATTGAAATGATCCGTGCCGCCGCTGAGCGGATCCGCGGCCATGTGGTCGAAACACCGCTTTTGCGCTCGGCCTTTCTGGACCGGGTTGCCGGAAGGCGTGTCTGGATCAAACCTGAATGCCTGCAACATACAGGCAGCTTTAAATACCGTGGTGGGCGGGCTGCTGTCTCCGCCCTGTCCGATGAAACCCGCAGGCGCGGTGTCATCGCCTATTCCAGCGGCAATCATGCGCAGGGCGTAGCGCTCGCTGCCTCCGAATTCGGCACGCCTTCGGTGATCGTCATGCCGTCAGATGCGCCAAAGATGAAGATCGACAATACCCGCGCTCTGGGCGGTGAAGTGGTGCTTTATGACCGCTCCACCGAAGACCGCGATGCGATCGGATCTGAGATCGCCACAGCGCGTGGTCTGACCCTGATCCGGCCCTTTGACGAGCCGGAGGTGATCGCCGGACAGGGCACAGCCGGGCTCGAGATTGCCCGCCAGGCCGCTGCCGCGGGCATCGAAAAGGCAGATGTTCTGGTGTGCTGCGGAGGCGGCGGCTTTGCCTCCGGGATCGCCCTTGCTCTCGAAGCCGAAGCGCCCGGCCTGCGCATGCGTCCGGTGGAGCCCGAGAACTTTGACGACATGATCCGGTCACTTGCTGCCGGTGAGATCCGGCGCAATGCGACCCTTACAGGCAGTATCTGTGACGCCATCATCTCGCCCGAGCCCGGGCAGATCACCTTTCCGATCCTGCAGCGTCTCGCAGGCCCCGGCATTGTCGTCACCGATGCAGAGGCGCTGCACGCGGTCGCACATCTTTTCAGCCGGCTGAAACTGGTGGCCGAACCCGGAGGTGCCGTGGCCGTGGCCGCAGCGCTCTTTCACGCCGACGAGATCGCGGGCGAGGATGTCATCGTCACCATATCGGGCGGCAATGTGGATCCGGACGTTTTTATCACAGCCCTCAGCCGTTACACCGTCTGACCCCGGAGAGTGCCCATGAAGATCGCTGATTTCGGAGATGTCCGCCTTCACTACCGCACGGACGGGCCCGACGACGGCCCGCCGGTGGTCTTTGCCAATTCGCTGGGCACCGATATGCGGCTCTGGGATCCGGTGCTGCCGCTGCTGCCGGCCGGGCTGCGGGTGATCCGCTATGACAAACGCGGGCACGGGCTGTCCGGCTGCCCTGCGGCACCCTATTCCATGGGCTCTCTGGTGACCGACGCTGAAAAGCTGCTGGATCATCTCGGTGTGAAAGACTGCATCTTTGTCGGGCTGTCGATCGGCGGCATGATCGCCCAGGGGCTGGCGGTAAAGCGGCTGGATCTGGTGCGCGGTATCGTTCTCTCCAATACCGGCGCGCGGATCGGCACACAGGCGCTTTGGGATGACCGGATCGCCGCCGTGCGTGCGGGCGGGATAGAAAGCCTCGCGGATGCCGTTATGGAACGCTGGTTTTCAAAGGCCTTCCGCGCCACGCCCGAACTCGAACTCTGGCGCAACATGCTGGCGCGGCAGGAGGACACCGGCTATGTCGGGTGTTCAGCCGCTATCTCAGGCACCGACTTTTACACCACAACGGCCAGCCTGCGTCTGCCTGCTCTTGGCATTGCGGGGGATGAAGACGGCTCCACCCCGCCGGATCTGGTCCGTGAGACCATCGGGCTGATTCCCGGTAGCAAATTCCACCTGATCCGCAAAGCGGGCCACCTGCCCTGCGTTGAACAGCCCGAAGAATACGCCCGCGTGCTCACCGGCTTTCTGCGCGACACCGGACATATCTGAGCCGATGGCAGCCAGCGTCTTCGACAGCCCTCTCCATGCACAGCTTTTTCCGACCGGCGAGGTGGACCGACTCTTTTCAGACAGTGCGGCTTTGCGCGCCATGCTGCTGGTTGAAGGGGCGCTGGCCAAAGCTCAGGGCAAAGCCGGGATCATCCCGGAGATCAGTGCAGCCGCCATTCACCGCGCGTCGCTCGAGATCCAGATCGATCCCGGGGCGCTGGCCGCCACGACAGGGACAAACGGCGTCCCTGTACCGGGGCTGGTGGCGGCATTCCGCAGCGAAATGAACGCGCCGGAACATGCGCAGTTTGTGCACCGGGGGGCCACGTCACAGGACATAGTCGATACCGGTCTGATGCTGCGGCTGCGGCAGGTTCTGCTGCTGGCCGAAGACGATCTGCGCGCCGTGCTGACCCTGCTTGCCGATCAGGCGGAGGCACATGCGCAGACACCGATGGCCGCGCGCACCTGGGGCCAGCAGGCGACACCGACGAGCTGGGGCGCGGTTCTGGCCGGCTGGGGCATGCCGCTGGCGGATGCGCTGGAAGCGCTGCCTGATCTGCGGAACCGGAGCCTGTGGGTCTCGCTTTCGGGGGCTGCGGGCACGGCTTCGGAGCTTGGACCTGATGTGCCGGCCCTGCGCGCGGCACTGGCAGAGGGCCTCGGGCTGCACGACCCGGGCCGGTCCTGGCACACAGATCGCGGACCGGTGCAGCGCATCGCTTCCTTTATGGCCGGGCTTACCGCAACACTGGGCGGGATGGGACAGACGCTCACCGCCCTTGCCGCCACCGGCATCGGCGAAGTGCAGCTTTCGGGCGCCGGCGCGTCCTCAACCATGCCGCAGAAACAGAACCCCGTGGCCCCCTCGGCGCTCGCCGCTCTCGCGCATCAGGTTTCGGGCCTGCAGGCGGCGCTGCATGCATCGGCGCAGCACCAGCATCAGCGCGATGGTGCTGCATGGTTCACCGAATGGGCGGTCGTGCCTCAGATCGCGCTGAGCACTGCTGCCGGCCTGCAGATCGCGAAACAGGTGCTGAGCGACCTCGCACCGGATCCGAAAACCATGCGCGATGGCATCACCGCCGGGCAGGACATGGTTTTTGCCGAGGCGCTGAGCTTTGCGCTGGCCCGCGATACGCCGCGACCCGAGGCTCAGGCCGCCACGAAAAAGCTGGTGCAGGAGGCGCTGCGCACCGGCAGCAGCCTCAGCGCGGTTGCGCGCGCAGCACATCCCGATCTGCCCGACGGGCTCTTTGACCCGGAGGCCCGCATGGGCGAGGCACCGGCTGCCGCACGTGCCTTTGTTGCCAGGGTACGGGCGCTCTGAACGGATGCAGCCTTCGGTCGTTTTCATCCTGATCACGGTGATGATCGACGCGATGGGCATCGGTCTGATCATCCCGGTCATGCCCGACCTGATACAGGAGGTGCAGGGCAGCAATCTGGCCAGTGCAGCACTCTGGGGCGGCGTACTCTCCACCACCTTTGCCGTGATGCAGTTCCTGTTCGGACCGGTGATCGGTGGTCTCTCGGACCGTTTCGGACGCCGCCCCGTTCTGCTGATTTCCCTCGTCGTGATGGCACTCGATTATCTTGTCATGGCGGTCGCTGGCAGCATATGGCTGCTTCTCGCGGGCCGCGTTGTCGGCGGCATTACCGCAGCAACCCAGTCAACCGCCAATGCCTATATGGCCGACATCTCCGCGCCTGAAAACCGCGCCGCCAACTTCGGGCTTGTGGGCGCGGCCTTCGGGCTGGGGTTTGTTCTTGGCCCGCTCATGGGTGGCCTGCTGGCGGGCTTCGGCACCCGTGCGCCGTTTTACGCCGCCGCGGCACTTGCCGCACTCAACGGTGTCTTCGGCTACTTTGTGCTCAAAGAGACCGTAACGGATGCGATCCGCCGCCCCTTCAGCCGCGCGCGTGCAAATCCGATGGGCAGCCTGCGCCAGTTGCGCCGGCTTCCCGGTCTGGGACGGCTGCTGATGGTCTTTTTCATCTACCAGGTGGCCTTCATGGTCTATCCGGCAATATGGTCGTTTTTCGGCAAAGCCCGCTTTGGCTGGGATCCGGCGATGATCGGGCTCAGCCTTGCCCTTTTCGGGATCATGATGGCAGTGGTCCAGGGTGGTCTCATCCGGCCGGTGCTGCGTCTGCTGGGCGAGCGCGGCACAGTGGTTTATGGCCATGTCTTTGACATCGCGGCCTTTCTGGCGCTGGCTTTTGTCACCAGCAGCACGCTGGCGCTGATCCTGACACCGCTGGCAGCCCTCGCGGCGGTGATCACCCCGGCGCTGCAGGGGATCATGTCGCGGGCGGTCAGCGCGGATGCCCAGGGCGAATTGCAGGGCGCGCTGACCTCTTTGTCGGCCCTTGCCATGATCCTGTCGCCGATGGTGATGACCGGCACATTCGCCTGGTTCACCAATGCCGACGCGCCGCTGTGGATGCCCGGTGCACCGTTTGTCCTGTCTGCTCTGCTGATGGTCGCAGGGCTTGGCGTTTTTCTCTCCGGCCCGAAAGTGCAGACACAAAACCGGTAACGCGACATTGCCTGTCGTCTTCGGACTTGCACCGGGCGCGTCGCGCCTTCAGGCTGGCCGGACTTCAGCCCGGAGCCACCTGATCAGGAAAGACCCGACCCCATGCAGACCATCAAAGCGGCCGTCTGTCACAAATTCGGCGACCCGTTGAGCATAGAAGATATCCTGCTGCGCGCGCCCGGCAGCGGAGAGGTCGAGGTGACCCTTGAGGCCGTCGCGATCTGCCATTCTGACATTTCCTTTGCTGAAGGCGCCTGGGGCGGATCCCTGCCTGCTGTCTACGGCCATGAGGCTGCAGGCATCGTGACGGCCACCGGGCCGGGTGTGGGCAGCGTCGCCAAAGGCGACAGTGTCGTCGTCACGCTGATCCGCGCATGCGGCTGCTGCGGCAACTGTGCCTCAGGTCGCCCCACGCTTTGCGAGACGCCCTATGACGGCGATCACGGGCCCATCACCACCGCCGACGGTGGCAGGCTGCACCAGGCGATGGCAACGGGCGGCTTTGCAGAGAAAGTCGTCGTGGATCAGAACCAGGTCGTGCGCATCAGCGCGGATATCCCCAAGGACGCAGCCAGCCTGATTGCCTGTGGCGTGATCACCGGCGTTGGCGCCGTGGTCAATGCGGCCAGGCTGCGCGCGGGTCAGGATGTGGTCGTGATCGGCGCAGGCGGCGTCGGGCTCAATGCCATCCAGGGCGCGCGCATTGCCGGTGCCCGGCGCATTGTGGCGGTAGACATGAGCGGGGAAAAGCTCGCCATGGCCCGCGATTTCGGCGCAACGCATGGCGTGCTGGCGACCGACCCGAAACCATGGCGGCTGGCGCAGGAGGCTCTGGGCGGGCGCGGTGCCGATGCGGTAATTGTGACCGTCGGTGCGATCCCCGCCTATGATCAGGCACCGCGTTATCTGGGTTATGGAGGCAAGGTCATCATGGTCGGAATGCCCCATTCCGGCGACGTATCTACCTATGAGCCTGTCGTGCTGGCCGCCACGGCCCAGGGCATGACCGGCTCGAAAATGGGAGATGTGGTCATTCAGCGGGATATCCCCTGGATGGTGGATCTGTATCAGCAGGGACGCCTTAAACTGGACGAGCTGATCTCCGGGCGCTGGCGGCTGGAGCAGATTAACGAGGCGATTGCCGATACCAGGGCCGGCGGCGCGCGGCGCAACGTGATACTTTTCGGACAGTAAGCCGCAGGCGCTCGGGAGACAGCCAATGATCCTCACAGATCTCGATATCATCGTCACCGCCCCCCCGGCACCGGGATGGGGTGGCCGCTACTGGATCCTGGTGAAAGTCACGACGGATGACGGCATCACCGGCTGGGGGGAATGCTATGCCTCCAGCGTCGGACCGGAAGCGATGCAGGCCGTGATCAGCGATGTTTTTGAGCGGCACATGGCGGGCGAAAGCGCTGAAAACATAGAGCTGATGTTTCGCCGCGCCTATTCGTCGGGCTTTACACAGAGGCCGGATCTCACTGTCATGGGCGCTTTCTCGGGCCTCGAGATCGCCTGTTGGGATATCCTTGGCAAGGCGCGCAACCGGCCTGTTTACGCGCTGCTCGGCGGGCGGATGAATGACCGGGTCCGGGCTTATACCTATCTTTATCCGCAGCCCGGGCATGATCTGTCGGCGTTCTGGACCTCCCCTGAGATGGCTGCCGAAAGCGCGCTTGCGATGGTGGAAAAGGGCTATACGGCTGTTAAATTTGATCCCGCCGGTCCTTATACGATGCGCGGCGGTCACATGCCGGCGATGCGTGATATCTCGCAGTCCGTGGCGTTCTGCAAAGCCATTCGCGACGCGGTGGGCGACCGGGCCGATCTGCTTTTTGGCACGCACGGTCAGTTCTCGACGGCGGGTGCAATCCGGCTGGGACAGGCGCTGGAGCCGTTCAGCCCGCTCTGGTATGAAGAGCCCATCCCCCCCGATGCGCCGGAAGAGATGGCAAAGGTCGCGCGCGCCGTCAGGATCCCGGTGGCGACAGGCGAACGGCTGACCACCAAAACCGAATTTGCACAAGTGCTGCGATCCGGCGCGGCGACCATTCTGCAGCCTGCGCTCGGGCGGGCCGGTGGGATCTGGGAGATGAAGAAGGTGGCCGCCATCGCCGAAGTCTATAACGCTCAGGTGGCCCCGCATCTTTATGCCGGACCGCTGGAGTGGGCGGCTAATATTCACCTGGCCGCTTCAATTCCAAATCTGCTGATGGTCGAAACCATCGAGACACCGTTTCATGACGCTCTGATCAGCGGCACGATCCGTGTGGAAGAGGGCTTTGTGACGCCGCCCGAGGCCCCCGGTCTGGGAATAGAGGTCAACGAAGCGCTGGCCCGGGCGCATCCCTGGACCGGCGAAGGCCTGCACCTGCAGATGCAGGAAGAGCCCTGCGACTACGTGAACGGAAATGCCTTTGAGGGCGGTGCTCCAGCGCCCAGATCCTAAAGCATCCGGTGCATGCCTGCGCTGTCAGTCGGGTGCATGGCAGCATGCGCCGCGCCGGCTGCAACCGGCTGACCGGCGCCTACCGTTCTGAGGCCAGTTTTGCCCCCGCGCTCAGCGCTTCGAGTTTGGCATAGGCGATATCAGGATCAACTGATCCATAGCCTGCAAAAGTGCCAAAACCGCAGTCTGATCCGGCAATCACACGGTCGTGACCAACAATCCCGGTAAAGCGTTCGATCCGCTGGGCCACCACTTCGGGATGCTCAACGAAGTTTGTGGTGGTATCGACGACCCCCGGCACAAGCACCTTGCCGTCCGGAATGTCGGCTTTCCGGTCGCGAAAGACTGTCCATTCATGCGCATGCCGCGGGTTTGACGTTTCAAAAAGCACATAACGCGCCTTTGCCTGCATCAGCGTGTCGAAAACCTTTTCCATGCCGATGTCGCAGACATGCGGCCCCTCATAATTGCCCCAGCAGATGTGTATCCTGACACTTTCTTCGGGCACGTTCTCCAGCGCGTGGTTCAGTGCCTCGACGTGACCGGCGGCAATCTTCACAAACTCCGCATCGCTCAGATCGTTGAACAGCATATGGCGCGACAAAGCGAGGTCCGGGCAATCAAGCTGCAGCATCAGCCCTGCGCCCACAATGGTTTCATATTCAGCGCGCATGGCATCCGCGAGGGCAGCGAGATAGGCGTCACGGCTCGGGTAATGCTCGTTCTGCAGAAAGAGCGATATCACCCCGGGGCTTGCCGCGTTCATGAACCCCTGCGCGGCCCCATGCTCCGCCATGCCGGCTTTGAGGTTGGCGATATCCTTCTCCAGCTCGTTCTGCCCCTTTGACGTCACCTCGCCGGTGCACATCGGGCGAGCGTATTGCGGCGTGCCACCATCCTCGGCCAGCCTTTTAAGAAACCCCGGGAACTTCTTCAGGTCCGCCGGCGCGTTACGTTTGCTGTCGCCCGAAAACCCGGTGTAGCGGTCTTTCACATAGGTGGCGTAAGAGATCTTGGACGTCTCGCCATCACTCACAATACCGACGCCGGCAGCCACCTGACGGCGCACGGTCTCTGATACAGCCGCAGTCATCGCCGCGTCGAATGCCGCCGGGTCGTATGCTTCTTCGCGTTCGCGGGCGAAGATAAAATCCACCACGTCCTGGGTTCTGGGCAGGCTGCCCACATGTGTTGTCTGTACCAAGTGTCTCTCCCTTCAGCGCCGGGCCCCGCCACGAAGGGCAGACCCGGCATCAGTATTCAGGTTTCTGCCGGTTGCCGTGCCAGAAACCAGGTGTTCAGGCGCCACATTCCCCAGGCGAGCGGGATTGCAGCAAACCCGCCGGCAGCATAGGCCAGCGGCTCGTCATAAAAAGTCTCGAAAGCCTGGGTATAGGCATGAATCGCCGCAAAGGTGACCGCCGCGTTGAAAATCCCGCGCATGTTTTTGTGGGCCGACCAGAAGATGATCCCCGCCAGTGAAAGTGCCCAGACAATCGTAAAAACATTCTCATGCACAGTGAGGGCTGTGTCGCGGAAAGCAGCAAGGCTGTCGCGCCAGTCTTCATAAGACAGACCGGACCGGTGCATCGCAGACCCCGGACCCCAGATTGTTTCGCCCACCACATCTCCCCAGAGGCTGCCGACGAGCGCGCAAAGACTGGCGACGATAAACGCCATGATCAGATGGATGCGTGCATGGCGCGCCGTGCGTTCGGGCGTTCGGCGTGCGACCAGCACCATCAGCACGACCAGCGCGCACATCTGCATGATTGAGAGCGTCGGTTCGGGGGAGTAAAACACGTAGGCCGCGTGGAAGTAAAACGTGCCGGTGTCGAGGGCCTGGGCAAAGGGCACGATCGCGAGTGCGGAAACAAGGCGCACGTCGGTAAACCAGCCTGCCCCGGCAATGGCTGCAGCCGCATAGAGCCAGAAGGCCGCAACCGGCAGACCGCTGGCCCCGCTTTCATGCACCAGATACCCGACACCTGTGAGATGAAGCGCCAGCGCCATGAGGGTCACTGCACCGGTCACAAAACGCGTGGTCAGCCGGTTATGGTGCATCGCCCAGGCTACAGGCACTGCCACGACGGCGCCTGCGATTGCCATCACCGGCCCGGCAATACTCTCAAAGTTGCCGGCAAGTTCAAACCCCGCTCCGCCGATCAGCATGCCCGCACCGATCAGCGATGCGGCATTGCCGAACATTGCATAAAGCGCAGGACCCTGGCGGAGGGTCAGCAAACCGGCACCGGCCAGCAGAATACCGGAAACGGCAACCAGCATTGCATCGGCAAGCCAGAAGATCAGGCCAAAGGTTGCAAAGACGATTCCGGTGCACAAAACGGCATTGATGGCGAGCGTTACCATTGTGCTGCGCGCGCGGGCTTCGATGATTCTGGCCGCGGTTTGGGAGATAACCCCCTCTTCCAACAGTATTTCTGTATCTGCGATCGTGTACATTACTCACTCCATGAACGTTGTTCACGCCGTAAATAACCTGATCTTCCTGGTCGTTCAAGCATTTTGTGAACAGTGTTCATTTATGCCAGCCAGGTGGCACCTGCCGGATCATCCGTGCCGACGATGTGATACATGCTTGCCTCCCCGGTCATCGCCGGTACGGCAGTATGCTGCAGATCCGCAGGTATCGAGCAGGTATCTCCGGGGTTCAGCACCGCCTCACCACCCTCCCAGATCAGCCGCCAGTGTCCGCGCACAGGCATAAGCACCGAAGGCCGGTCATGCGCGTGCATGTCGGTGCTGGCAGACCCGCGCGTCAGGAAGCCAACCTCGAAACCGGGCTTGTCGCGGATCACGCCCTTTTCACCGATGACGAGAACCGGCTCTTTGCCGGCCAGGGACATCAGGTCATTATACCGGCGCACCCCATACCCCACGACCTGCGCAGGCGTCATCTCGGGATAGCTTTTCAGCTCCTCTTCGTTCAGCACAGGCATCGGGCTGACACCATCGGGCAGGCTCTCCCCTTTTTTGCTGTCATAGAGTTTGCCGTTCTGCCCCAGGACAAGGCCGTGGTCACGCGCGTCTTCGATGACCTGGGGCGCCCAGATGACGCCGCCGCCCGCATCATCCCCGCCAAGGACCGCCATAATCATCCCGTAATCAGTTCCGATGTTCTCAAAACCGCGGAAAATGCCGGTGGGGATATTGATTATATCGCCTACTTCCAGCACCACTTCGCCGGCGTCGCCGTAGCGTCCCCAGAAAAACCGCCAGCGGCCCTTGAGCACAAAGAAGACCTCGGCCGTGCGGTGGCTGTGCAAGGAGTTCCGGCATTTCGGCGGCTGTCCCGCGGCACCGATGTTGAACCCGTGCGGGATTGTAATATGCACGTGCTGGTCCGCGCTCTCCGACACGCCGCCGCCGATGATCGTGAAGTTTTCCTTCTGATCACTGCCCGGCGTATGGGCGTCGATAAAGGCGGTTTTACAGGGTTGCAGGTCACCATACCGGACGATGCGGGCTTCCATCTCAGACGGGGTCATTTCGTTTCTCTTTCTGTTTGCGCACGCAGAGCCGCCAGTTCGGCCTCAAGCTCTGCATTGCGTTTTTCAAGACGTTCCATTTCGGGGCCGACGAGCCGCGCGATTTCGTTCGTGTCAAACCGGGGGGTGATGAACTGCGGACAGTTCCAGTCAAAGGCCTCAATGCGAATGCGCACCGTACGCTCGACCTTTCCCCCGCCTTCTGTGTGTAGCGCCTTTGCCAGGTCCGGGTCGGCATCGGCAGCGATCATCGCCGCGTGACCGATCAGTTTCAGCCGGGCCTGACGCGCATAATCCATTGCGAAAAGGCTCACCCGCCCGCTGCCGCGCAGATGCCCGGAACTGACGTACTGCCGGTTCCCGCGGTAATCGGCAAATCCGATGGTCTGCGGATCGAGCACTTTGATAAACCCCGCGGGGCCGCCCCGGTGCTGCACATAGGGCCAGCCGGTCGCGGACACTGTGGCCATATAGAGCGAGGTGCGCGCGGTCAGAAAGGCAGTCTCGTCCCCGCCGAGACCTTCAGGTGCCGGACGTTCGGCCATGCGGGCATAGGTGTCATAAGAGCCCTGTGCCCGCTGCTCGGCCTCGACCGCGCCGGTAAACATGATCCTGCCGAAGTGCTCCATCGCTCAGCCTGTTTGCAGCAGGATCTGTTTCCAGACCGCCGTTTCGTCAAAGATCACATATTCGCGCCGCAGCCCCCATGGGCCGAACTCGGCGTGACACATGCCGAGCAGATAGATATCCGTGCCCGTCGGTGTGCCGAAAGTGCCCCAGCCGCTGTGTTTCCCGCTCAGCGACCAGCGCAGGGCCGCACGGGGCGGCATCAGAAGGTCATCGCGCCCGATCTGGTGATCAATCTGAAATGTGGCATCGGGAAAAGACGCGCGCAGCCCCATCCAGAACTGATCAACGTCCCCATGGCTGTGCCCCGTCACGCCGCCGGGGTATTCCACGTGCACGGCACGATCGTATTCTTTCGGGATCGCGGCCATATCGGCGCCCATGATCCGTGTCACGATATCCGCGTATTTCTGCCCCCAGGCGTTATCATTGCCGCGCCCCTTATAAGGACCAGGCCTGTCATTGGCCGGGCTCAGCGGTTTGACGCAGTGTTCCGGCCCGCCCTCTTTCTCGATCAGCGCCGCCGCGTATTCGCGCGGGTCCTGACCGAGCTGGCGCACGATCGCACCCTGATCCCGGATCAGCCATTCATCGTTGATCTGATTGTTTATGGCATGGCAGTCCGCAAGAATACGGTAGGTCAGCCGCTTTCCCGTCGCTTTGCCATAAACACCGTCGCGGGCATGTGTCGCTGTGCTCAGCAGACGATGCGAGGACAGCATCCCCTCCTCGGGTGTGCCCGACCAGATAACGTCTTCCCCCAGCAGCGTCCGGTCGGGGAATTCAGCCAGCGTGGCCATCGTCGCCCCGATGACATTCCGGTTGCCCACCACGACCGACGCAGGTGTGCGCACAACGATATCGTCCGAGTAATACCGGTGCAGGGTGGCAATGCCGCGGTCTTCCCAGATTTCTTTGGTTATACCGATGATATAATCGGGAAAATCCGTGAATTTCTCGTCAAAGCCTTGCATGGGTCATACCTTTGGTTTGCGGGCGGAGCCGCGGATAATCAGCGGGCCGTCCAGCGCAATGCGCCGGGGCGGCGTTTCCTCATCGTTCAGACGGTCCATCAGAACCGAAACGGTCTCGGCGACCATGCGGTTGGCCGGCTGGCGCACGGTGGTGAGATCATAACTTGGCCAGTGCGAGAGTGTCACGTCGTCATAGCCCACAACAGAAACGTCCTGCGGCACGCGCAGGCCCAGCTCAAAGCGCAGCACATCCATCACGGCAAAGGCCATGTGATCATTGGCGACAAAGACGGCGTCGGGCTTTTCTGCGACTGAAAACATTGAGCGTGCGGCAGCTTTGGCGACCTCGAAGTTAAAATCGCCCGCGGCTCGCGCAAAAAGCACATGGCCTGCATCCCTGAGGCCGGCAATGAACCCCGCCTCGCGGTCGATCTGGGTCGAGGCACCTTCCCAGCCGGCAATATGTGCGATGCGTTCATGACCGCCGGCCACAAGAAACTCTGCGAGTTTGCGCCCGCCGGACACGTTGTCCGAGGTGACACTGGACAGACGGTTGTCATACTGATGCCGGTTGAAGAGAACGATCGGAATGCCCAGCCCCTCGCAGCGTTCGGTCAGATTGTTCGACAGGCCGACAGAAGCCGCAATGATACCATCCACCTGATAGTCGAGCAGTTCATCGATTACCTTCCCTGTGGTCTCTGCGTCGTTGGAAGCCATGAAGACCAGCACGTGATAGCCCTGCGCCTGCAACGCGCGTGAGAGCCGCTCGATGGCTTCGGGGTAGAACTGGTTTTCAAGATAGGCGACCACCAGACCGATGATGCGGCTGCGCCCCGTGATGAGCGAGCGCGCCAGCACGTTCGGCCGGTACCCCAGGCGCGTTGCGGCCTTGCGCACCTTGTCGCGGGTGCTTTTGCTTACAGAGGCGCCGGGCGTAAACACCCGGCTGACGGCCGAGCGGCTGACCCCGGCCATTTCGGCCACATCGAGAGAGGTCACCTTCCCCATGGCGCACTCCGAAATATATGCTGCGCGGGCATCATCCTGCCGTCCAGCCGCCGTCGATCAGCATTGAGGTGCCCGTGACCATGGCCGAGGCATCGCTGGCCAGAAAGACCGCAGCCCCCATAATATCCTCAACCTCACCAACGCGCGGCAACCTGATCTTTTCCATAATCCAGGCGAGGCGCTCCGGGCTGGCAAAGGTCTCTTTTGTGAGTGGCGTGCGGATAAAGGTGGGGCAGATCGTATTGATCCGGATGCCCGCCCTGCCCCATTCGATGGCCATGGACTTCACCATGCCCTCAAGGGCGTGTTTGGAAGCGCAGTACACCGCGCGGTCCACACCGCCGACGTGCCCCATCTGGCTCGAGATATGGATGACCGAGCCTGGCCGGCCGGCCGCAATCAGCGCCCGTGCGGCACAGACCGAGAGGAAGTAGGCGCTGCGCAGATTGATATTCATTACCGCATCAAAATCGTCAGGCGTCGTTTCGGTGGCCGGGCTGTGCCGCGCAAGCCCCGCAGAATTGATCACCACGTCAAAAGGGTCGGCAAAAGCGGCCTCTAGGGCGCCGAGATCCGTCTGATCAAGAACCATGGCTTCGGCTGAAAGGCCGGCGGCGGCCATCGCATCTGTGCACTCCTGCAGGGGGCCTGGACGCCGCGCAGCACAAACCACATGCGCCCCCGCCTCCGCCAGCGCCACCGCGCAGCCCAGACCGATGCCCGAGGAGGCGCCGGTGACCAGCGCCCGCCGTCCGGTCAGATCAAAGCCGGGCGATTTCGGCAGATCGCTCATAAGGCCACCCCCGTTTCCGGATCAAACCCGGTGCGTGCCTTGTTGAACTCGCGCATCCGCGCCAGCACATCGACACCGATCTGGTCATACATATGCAGCAGATCGACCAGTACCCAGTTCTCGCGGATCAGTCCCTCTTCGATCCGCCAGAAATCAAGACTGCGCATCGCGATCTTTTTGTCCGGCGGTGCGATGCCCAGCCAGCCGCCATGACTGATCGTCTGATACATATCCGGCCAGCCGGTCACTGCCGCATAGGCTCTGTCGCCAAAAAAGTGGTATTCAATCTCGTCCACATACTTCCCGCGGTCGGGCATCGCGTTCAGAAACGGGATCTGGTGCCAGTGCCGGAACCCGCGCTGGCCGCGACCGGTGCCGATACCGGCAGGCCCGTACCAGGACATGCGCGGGTGCCAGAAACGGTCCATCTCCATCACCTCCGGGCCGCCTTCGGCGGGGTGTTTCTTGAGATGCTCCAGCATATCGATGATCAGTTGACAGCTGGCCTCGCCGGCTGTCGCGTCGCAGGGGCCGGGAACAAGCCCGTCTGAGCTAGCAGGTCCCGGCACATGCCATTCCCGGCCCAGCGACGGGCTCATCGGCCAGGCGCCGGCCTGCATCATCACCTCAGGCAGATCCCAGAGCGCCTGCATCTCGGTGATTTTGCCGTCTTCGAACCGGTAAAACTCATGAAACCGCATATGCACCATGTGCCCGGTCGGCGGGATATCCAGCCAGGGCGCCATGAAAGCCCCGGTCCAGTATCCACCGCAGCCGACCCAGTCCGCACCCTCGGGCGTCGGCCCTGCCATGACAATATAGTCGCGCCGCTCCAGATCGGGCCAGGCCCGCAGCAACGGCCCGAAAACCCGCTCCGTAAACGCATCCACCCCGTGAATGGTCTCAAAGGGAAACGAGAGCCGGAAAATGACATCCGGCGCGCAGATTTCATGAAGCGCCCGGCGCACGGCTCCGGCGTCAAAATTATACATCGCTGCGCGCAGAGGCCCGATCAGCTTCTTATGGTCTGTGTGTTTGTCCATTACGTCTTCCGGCAATGATTACTGCACAGGCGGCGCAGCGCCCGGGCCCCCTATTCCGCGGCTTCGCGTGCGGGTGCGCCCTCTCCGTAGGGCACATTCACACCGCCATAGCGCCGCACCCGCAGGTTGCATTGCTCGGCATGCCCGACAAATCCTTCAAGCATGCACAGCCGCGAGCCGTAAGCGCCGATTTCAGCTGCGGCCTCATCCGTCAGAATCCTCTGGTAGCTGTGCGTTTTCAGGAACTTGCCCACCCACAATCCGCCGGTATAGCGCCCGGCTTTGCGGGTCGGCAGCGTGTGGTTCGTCCCGATGACCTTGTCGCCGTTGGCGACATTCGTGCGCGGTCCCAGAAAAAGTGCGCCGTAGCAGGTCATATGCTCAAGGAACCAGTCATCGCGTTCAGTCATCACCTGCACATGCTCAGACGCGATGTCATCGGCCACCTCCAGCATCTCCTCCCAGGTGTCACAGACAATCACTTCGCCGTAGTCTTCCCAGCTTACCCGCGCGGTGCCCGCCGTCGGCAGTATCCCGAGGATGCGGTCAATCTCTGAAAGCGTTTCTTCTGCCAGACGGCGCGAGTTTGTCAGCAGCACGGCAGGCGAATTATACCCGTGCTCAGCCTGCCCCAGCAGATCGGTGGCGCACATTTCCGCATCCACCGTTTCATCCGCGATCACCATGGTTTCGGTCGGTCCGGCGAAGAGATCAATGCCGACACGCCCGAAAAGCTGTCGCTTGGCTTCTGCCACAAAAGCATTACCCGGCCCGACCAGCATGTGCACCGGCTCGATGGTATCTGTGCCGATCGCCATTGCACCCACTGCCTGGATGCCGCCCAGCACGTAAATCTCATGCGCCCCGCCCAGATGCATCGCCGCAATGACGCCAGGGTTTGGCTTCCCCTGAAAGGGCGGCGTGCAGGCGATGATCCGCGGCACGCCGGCAACGCTGGCCGTGGCCACAGACATGTGCGCGGAGGCGACCATCGGAAATTTGCCACCCGGCACATAGCAGCCAACCGACTGAACGGGGATATTTTTGTGCCCCAGAATCACCCCGGGCATGGTTTCCACTTCGATGTCGAGCATCGATGCACGCTGCGCCTCGGCAAAGTTGCGTACCTGGGTCTGAGCAAAGCGGATGTCTTCCAGTTCGCGCGGGCTGAGCTGTGCGATCAGATCCTCGATCTCCGCAGTGCTCAGCCGGAAAGATGCCGGTGTGTAACTGTCAAAGCTTTCGCTGAGTTCGCGCACCGCCACATCGCCGCGCGCCTCGATATCGGCCAGGGCTGTCTCAACCGCTGCCCGCGTTTTTGCATCATCATCTGCCCGCTCTGTATCGGACTTGCCGCGCTTCAGATACTCAATCGCCATCTCTCTCTTCCCTCACTGACCGGGACGCGGGGGCGTTTTTTCGCCCCGGTCAAAGGCCTCCCAGCCCTCGCCCCCGAAAACATCTTTGTCGAGCTGCGCCAGCACATGCGGAAAATCCACCATGACGTGGTTGTCCGTGATTTTTCCGTCCACGACCTTCCAGAAATCCATATACCGGATCTCAACCCGCCTGCCGGTTGGCGCGATGCCCATAAACTCCCCCGAGTGGGTCGCTTCCTGGCGGCCGAATGCGGCAGCCCACTCGCCCATGTAAAGCCGCGCTTCATCGATACAGACCTTATCCGAAAAAGCTGCCTGGAACGGGCGCTGCCAGTTTTCCTGAAACTCGCGCAGCCCGTTTTTGGTCCCGCACCCCTGGTTTCCCGACCACCGGAAACTTTCGGCGAAAAACGCGCCAATATCATCAATGCGGTGATCATTCAGACCATCGACCATGCCTTCGATCACGCGGCGTGTCTCGTCGGTTCTGCTCATATCCGTGCCTTTTGTCAGCACGGCCTGTTCAGGTCTTGAGCCCTTCATCGCGTCGCTCCTGTGCATTGACCGCCCGGCGCGTGCGACGCAGTGCGGACGTGCAGAGATCGGGCCGCAGGAGCGTGCTCTGCCGGTCCGCTGCCCATCAGCCTTTCACGGCTCCTGCTGTCAGACCGCTGACGATCTGCCGCTGAAAGACCATGACCAGCAAAAAGAGCGGCGCCGTGATCGACACTGCGGCGGCAACCGCTTCAACCTGATCGGTCGTTGTCGTTTCGCGGTTGAAGTAGCCGGCGATGGCCGGAACCATGGTCTGGTTCTGTGCATCCAGCAGCAGCGACGTTACGAGAAAATCGTTATATCCCAGCAGGAAGCTGAACAGACCCGTGGTAATGACACCCGGCCACATCACCGGCATGATCACCCTGCGGAACGCCTGAAAGTGCGAGCAGCCATCGACACGGGCGGCCTCATCAAGTTCAGCCGGGATGTTCTGGAAGAAAGACCTCAGCATCCAGATCGTAAACGGCTGGTTGATAGACACGAGCACCGCAATCACTGCCCAGGGCTGACCATAAAGCGTGGGAGCACCTTCGCCGAAGATCGGGCGCAGGATTTCGGAAGAGTTGATGAAGACCGGCAGATAGCCTGCGACAAGCACCGAATGCGGCAGCGCGCGGAAGACCAGCGCGAGGATCAGCAGCCAGAAAGCCAGATCCGAGCCCGAGCGTGCCAGCCCGTAGCCTGCAAGTGTCCCCACGGTCAGAGAGATCGTCACGACGCCGGCTGTCACAAGCATGGAGTTCAGGAAGTTGCGGTAGAACTCATTTTCACCCCAGACAGCCACGTAGTGTTCGGTTGTCAGGCCCAGAACCGGCGTGCCAAGCGGGCCGAGAATGCTGTTGAGAACACCCAGAACCAGCGGCAGCAGCCCGAAAAAGATCAGAATGAAGGCCACCGCATAAAGCACAGCACCAAAGACCCAGCCCAGCACGAGATATCCCGGCGGGCAGTACCGCCGCACAAGCCCCGGCAGGCGGGTAAATGCCCAGCGGATCGCAAAGAAAAGCACGATCAGACCAATGATGATATCCGGCACTGAAAGCCCGTCCCCGTTCGCCCGAGTGGCCGGGCCGAATATCACATCCAGCGGACTGGCGGCAAAGGCATCGACGGGAGATTTGAAGCTCATGACCGCGATCCAGAAGATCGGGAAGGCTGCGAGAATACACCAGAAGGCCAGAAACGCGCCGGAGGAGAAACGCAGCGCAAAAGACTGCTGCATGGCTTTGGGCGTGGACATCAGTGGGCGCTCCCTTTGTGGTCGCGCCAGGTGCGGCGCAGCGGCAGAACAAGCAGGAATACGATGCCGATCATGGTCAGCATGGCGGAGGCGGATGCCCTCGAAATGGCCCGGTTGCCCGCATCATCCGGCGTCATGAAGTCATAGGTCAGCCACTGCAGCGAGATCACATGCGCCTGGCTGCGGAAGCCCACGATTTCTTCGAAGACACGGTAGCAGTCCATCAGGTGAATAAGCGCGATGAAAACGATGAGCGGCATCAGGTGCGGCACGATGACGTGGCGCAGACGCTCCCAGCGGCTCGCACCGTCGATCACAGCTGATTCCAGTGTGTCCATGTTCACGGTCTGCAGCCCCGCGTAAAAGATCACAAAGGCAAAGGGTGCAACATGCCAGACCCGGTAGAAGTACATCAGCAGTTCAATCGTCCAGGCCTGAGCGAACATTGAAATATTAGTGCCGGTCCAGCGTTCCATCATGGCCGTCAGGATGCCGTCACCAACAAAAAGCCAGTAGATCGAGAGTGATCCGATGACCGGTGTGATGATAAACGGCAGCAGCGAGACGAAGATCACCGGCCCGCGGATTGTCCGGGCCGCATTGTTGACCGCAAGCGCGATCGCAAGGCCGACACCAATAACAAGCGGCAGGGTCAGCAGCGTGAAGGACAGCGTAAAGCGCAGGGCGCGCCAGAAGTCGATCTGCATGATGTCATTCCAGCTGCCGTTGCCAACGGCCTCCCAGAACTTGTCCATTTGCAGGACGTTCCGGTAACTTTCCAGACCGACCCAGCGGGTTTCGGTAATGGTCTTGCCGTCTTCGCCAAGCACCGGGACCGTTTTGATCTCTGTTGTGCAGGTCTGAGTCAGAAAGCCTGGTGTGCAGGTCTCGACCTCGACCTGCTCAAGCACAGGCTGGGTAACCTGAAAGCTCTGGATGAACACGCTGACGAGGGGGGCCGCGATGAACAGAAGCATCATGAACACGGACGGGCCGACAAATGCTGCAAATGTTTTGAATTTCATCAGGTTATCCTCGCGCGGAGCCGGTTTGCAAAGGCATCGGGTAAAGTTTGCAAACTGCGTTCTGTGCGCGTCGTGCAAACGGCCCGTCAGGTCGGGGAGCGGCCGGAGATGTCCGGCCGCTCCCCTTAGACATTACTTCAGAACGCCTGCTTCTTTGGCCGAAGTGGTATAGGCCTCGTCAATCGCGACCAGCGTCGCCTCGGCATCGCGCTCGCCCGTCAGGAAGGCCGGCAACTCATTGCCAAGTGCTGTGTGCAGCAGACCCATCTGAGTGGTGGAGGGATAGGCCGGGGGCGCCGGAACGGCCGTCGCCGTCTCGATCGCACCCTTGGCGATTTCGGTCGGCTGATAGCCGTTCACCAGCCAGATCGCCGCGTCATTGGCGCTCGCGACCATCTCTGTGTCGAGGCCTTCCATCGCCAGACGGAAAGCTGCGTCGGCTTCCTCGTCGCTGATGTTGCTGGCAATCACGATGCCGTCCCACCAGAGCGTGGTGGCCGGTGCGCCGTCTGCAGTGGCTCTGGGGGCCGCTGACATCGCAATCTTGCCTACGACCTGGCTTTCAGCCTCATCGTTCATGGCGCCCGCACGGCTGGCCCAGAGGTTGGCCATGGCGATTTTGCCCTGCTGGAACTGCTGCTGGACGTAAGTGGAGTCGCTGACCAGCACTTCCGGGTCAGTGTAATCCAGTGCTTTTTTCATAGTTTCCAGCGCGGCCATACCGGCCTCGGAATTCACCGCTGTGGTGTTGTCGTCGTTAAAGAACGTGCCGCCAAACCCAGGATACATGTTTACGAATTCCTGCGCGAGGTTCCAACCCGACTTCATCGTGGCGCCAAGCGGATAATCGACAACGCCCGCCTCTTTAATCTGGTCCGCAGCCGCATAGACCTCATCCCAGGTCGTGGGCACTTCGATGCCGAGATCGGCAAGCACATCGGAGCGGTACATCAGGTGCTGTGTGTTCACCATCATTGCAATCGCCATGATCTGACCGTTGATGCGGATCAGCTGGTTGGGCGTGAGGTTCTGTCCGTATTTCTCGACCAGATCATCAAGCGGGCGGATCGTGCCGGCATTCAGCAGCGGCGTGATGGTACCATTGGAAACACCACCGATCTGATAAAGCGACGGGTTGGCCTCAAAGGCAGCCGGCTGTTTGGTGCGGAACTCCTGGTCAAGCTCGGCCTGGAAGTTTCCGCATTCCGCCATCGCGTCCGTCACCGCTTTCCACGCCTCAAATCCGGCGCTCAGTGATTTTACCGGCACCTCGTTTTCATAGGAACATGCGGCGAAGGCCGCGCTTCCCATGAGCGAGACGGCGCCCGCGAGTGCTATTCTCTTCAAAAACATATGCAAACTCCCTGTTGCGTATCGTTGGGTGCATCTTGCAAGTCTGCACCCTGTTGTGGCCCCTGTTCAGAGGAAAAAACCATCAGGATCTGTCAATCCGCGTGCCAGTGTCCTCGTCGAACAGGTGGCAGATGGAAACCGGCACAGAAAAGGAGATCATATCCCCGATCTCTGCGCGGAATTCTTTATGTGCTTTGACCGACACGAGCTGGCCGCCGGCCCGCACGGTCAGCATTGTCGCGTCGCCCAGAAGCTCAATGGTATAGATGGGTGCGGTGATCTGGCCGCTGTTGCCTTCGGCGAGGGTCGCATCTTCCGCCCGGAACCCAAGTTTGACCGGTCCGTCCGCGGCGGTCAGGCCGGAGATCGACACGTTTTTACCCTCAAAAGTGCCGCTCTTGATCGTGCCGTCCATCAGGTTCATCGCCGGGCTTCCGATGAAGCTCGCGACAAAGGTATTGGCGGGATGGTCGTAAATATCCGTTGGTGTGCCGACCTGCTGCACCTTGCCCTGTTTCATCACCACCACCCGGTCGGCGAGCGTCATGGCTTCTATCTGGTCATGGGTTACATACACGGTTGTGACCTTCAGCTCATGGCTGAGATTTTTGATCTGCGCGCGGGTAGAGACACGCAGTTTGGCGTCGAGATTGGAGAGCGGCTCATCCATCAGGAATACATTGGGCTCACGCACGATGGCCCGCGCCAGCGCCACGCGCTGCCTCTGCCCCCCGGAAAGCTCGGCGGGCTTGCGGTGCAGGAAATCATCCAGCTCGACCATCGCAGAGGCGCGGCGCACGCGTTCGTCATGCTCTGCCTCGGGCACTTTGCGCACCTTCAGAGGGAAGCGGATATTCTCGTAGACATTCATGTTCGGGTAGAGGCCGTATGACTGAAACACCATCGCCACATCGCGGTCTTTCGGGTCCAGATCATTAACCACGCGACCGTCGATAATGATCTCGCCCTCGGTGGCGTCTTCGAGACCTGCGATCATGCGCATTGTCGTCGTCTTGCCACAGCCGGAGGGCCCGAGCAGGACCAGAAATTCCTGATCCGCGATGGTCAGGTCGAAGCTGTCGACCCCGACAAAGCTCCCCCAGCGTTTGTTTACATTTCGCAGTTGAATTTCGGCCATGGTGCCCCCCGTTGACACGGACCCGCGGCTGCAGGCCTTCCTGACGCTAGTCACCGGCACGCGGACTTGGCAAGAGATTTTTGCAAACGTGTGCAAAAAATCATAAAGCAGATTACCGGGCTGATTGCTGACAGGGCAGTCTGTGCACGGCGGACCGCCATGTGACCGGTGTGTACAGATCGCCTCAGCCCGGCCCGGCATTTTCTGTCCAAAGGCTCACAGAGGGGCTGAGCCGGTGATTAGGCATCAATACAGTACCTTACGGACAAGAGATCGGTCGGGTTCAAATGCGCGGTGCCTGCCGCACCGTAAGATACCTGCCTGTGTCCGGGCGGTGGTTCCCTGCCGTTCCGACCAGACGGACAGCTGGTGCAATCCTGATCTGACGGCTTAGAAATGCATCCCGACGCCTCTTTTTTTCGGGCACCGGCGAGGCATCTGAACGGCGCTGTCGGAGCCCGCACTATCCCGGACCACGGATTACAGAGCGCGGAGATTGCGAATCACGCCGCGTCGCATCGTTGCGGCCCGCACCCGTCCGTTTTCGTGCAGACGAACTATAATGCCGGCGTGACCGGACAGCTCAACCGATCGTCAGCCAGACAAAAAAGAAGGCACGGACGCCCGGTGGTGCCTGTCATAGGGCGCAGGGCAGCTAACCCCCCCTGCCGAGCCCGACTCGTGTTAAATCCGGCGCCTGCCGTATCAGAAAAATGCCTGAATGCCCGTCTGCGCGCGTCCGAGGATCAGCGCATGCACATCGTGCGTACCCTCATAAGTATTCACGGTCTCAAGGTTCATCATATGCCGGATAACCTGAAATTCTCCGCTGATCCCGTTGCCGCCATGCATGTCCCGCGACATGCGAGCGATATCAAGCGCTTTCCCGCAGTTGTTGCGTTTGATGATGCTGATCATCTCAGGCGCGGCATTCGCTGCATCCATGAGCCGTCCGACCTGCAGGGAAGCCTGCAACCCCAGCGAAATTTCAGTCATCATATCCGCCAGTTTTTTCTGGAAAAGCTGCGTGCCGGCGAGCGGTTTGCCGAACTGGTGGCGGTCGAGACCATACTGGCGCGCTGCATGCCAGCAGAACTCCGCAGCCCCCATCACGCCCCAGCTGATGCCGTAACGCGCCCGGTTCAGACAGCCGAAGGGACCTTTGAGACCCTGCACATTGGGCAGCAGCGCCTCTTCGCTGACCTCGACACCGTCCATGACGATCTCGCCTGTCACCGAAGCCCGCAGGCTCAGCTTGTTGCCGACTTTTGGCGCGCTGAGGCCTTTCATGCCTTTTTCGAGCACAAAGCCGCGGATCTTGCCGCCATGCGCTTCCGATTTCGCCCAGACCACGAACACGTCCGCCACAGGCGCATTGGAAATCCACATTTTGGAGCCCGACAGGCGATACCCGGTGTCGGTTTTCACGGCACGGGTTTTCATGCCGGCGGGATCAGAGCCTGCGTCCGGCTCTGTCAGGCCAAAGCAGCCGATGAGATCACCTGAACACAGGCCCGGCAGGTATTTACGGCGCTGCGCCTCAGATCCGTAGGCGTAAATCGGATAGATCACGAGACTGGACTGCACTGACATCATCGACCGGTACCCTGAATCAACCCGTTCGATTTCACGCGCGACCAGGCCATAGGACACGTAAGATCCACCAAGGCCGCCATACTCTTCGGGCAGGGTAATACCGAGCAACCCCATGTCGCCCATTTCTTTGAAAATCGACGCATCCGTGGTCTCATTAGCAAAGGCCTCGATGGCGCGCGGCTGCAGCTTTTCCTCAGCATATGCCCTTGCGCTGTCACGGATCATGCGCTCGTCTTCTTCCAGCTGGTCTGACATCCGGAAAGGGTCTGACCAGTCGAAATTACCCAGATCGGGGGCATCTTTGGCTTTCAGTACGGGGGCTTCTACATTCATGACAGTTCCTCTCAACCGGCAGGTGCGGCAGTGCGCGTTGCCCTATTATTGCAAATCGGGACCGGAAAGACTAACGATGCTTTTGCCCGTTACTCATGAGAAAAACTCATATGATTGCCCCGCGCAAGTATCTGCCTTCTGTGACGTCGCTGATGTGCTTTGAGGCAGTGGCACGTCTGGGCAGCGCGACCCTTGCCGCGGGCGAACTGTCCCTCACGCAAAGTGCCGTCAGCCGGCAGCTGAGAACGCTCGAAGACCAGCTGGGCGCGCCGCTGTTTG
Source organism: Roseobacter ponti (assembly GCF_012932215.1). GTDB lineage: Bacteria > Pseudomonadota > Alphaproteobacteria > Rhodobacterales > Rhodobacteraceae > Roseobacter > Roseobacter ponti. The sequence goes on from NZ_CP048788.1 coordinate 2,923,270, forward strand.
CCAGGGCGGGGCGCGGTCTCGTGCTCACACCGCGCGGACAGAAATATGTCGTCGAGATCAGAGAAATTCTGCAGCATCTCGCCCGCGCGACGGTAGCAGCACAGACAAATCCCTCCGGCGGCACGCTCAATCTCGCTATTCTGCCCGCCTTCGGCATGCACTGGCTGGCTCCCCGGCTGCGCGATTTCGCGCAGCGCCATCCGGAGGTGACGGTCAATCTGGCGACGCGTCTTGCTCCGTTTGATTTCCGCACCAGCAACTTCCATGCCGCCATCCATTTCGGGCGCGAAGACTGGCCGGGGGTCAGTTATCTGCCGCTGATGCCCGAGATCGTCGTGCCGGTCTGTGCGCCCGGGCTGATGGCCGGACCGGCAAGCGATCCGCGCGAAATTCTGCGCCATGATCTGCTGCATCTGGACACCCGGCCGAGAGGCTGGGCGCGTTGGTTCAGCGCGGTCGGCACAGAGCCCGATCTGCCCCCCGGAATGGTGTTCGATCAGTTTTCCACGATGGCTCAGGCGGCCATTCATGGCCTTGGTGTCGCACTTTTGCCTACTTTCTTCGCTGAGCCCTATCTGGCCGGCGGACAGCTGGTCCTCGCGTCATCTCGCACGACAGAAAGTATCGGGAACTACTACCTCGTATGGCCGTCAGAGCACAGTAAAACAGGCGCTTTGGCTTCTTTTCGCGCCTGGCTGGAAGCACAGGCAGAGGCCGAAAAAGACCGGAATATGTCAAAATAAGTTCCCCCATGGCTAGAAAGTCCGGCCGTCGTCCGGATTGTTGCACCCTTAGAAACACGGTCTGCGTGTATCCGATGCCGCGACGAAGTCATGGCGCGGGCCAATTTCAGTCCAAATTCGTGGCTATCACAATTCCATCTGCTGATTGGGTGGGACTGGTCTGAGGAAGAAGCTTTGCTGCTTAAGTCTGTTAAAATAGTTGCGTTTGTACTGTGTGGATCAGTCTCATTCAGCGCAGACCGTGCTCAGGCCGACGAACACGTCATTATTATCCTTGATTCCGCTTATTTCCCCTATCGCACCGCCATTGCCGAAGGCGACACGATCCGTTTCGTGAATGTCAGCGGCACAACCCTGTCGGTGACACATGTGGACGGCCTCTGGACCACGCCGCCGATGAAAGAGGGACAGGAGATCATCGTGAACATCGATCCGGAGATGGTCGGCAAATACTTCGGCTGGACCACACGCCGCATTACCGGCGAGCTGGAATACGCAAGCAACCTCGTCACCAACTGATGCCCTGTCCGCGTGCAGGAGTTGTTATACCGGCTCGGTGAGTCCCGGTCCTTTTGCGCGGTTCGAATTTACCTGCCGGTCCACGCGGTACATATCAAGCGCATCCTCGGTGGCCGCTGCCATCAACCGGGCAGCACCCTGCCCGGCCTCGCCGAGCCAGAGCGGCCAGTCGTCCGGGGCCAGGATCACCGGCATGCGGTGATGAATCCGGCTCATGGTTTTATTTGCCGCAGTGGTCACCAGCGCACAGGTGCGCAGGGTTTCACCCTCCGGACCGGTCCAGTCCTGCCAGATCGCAGCCATGGCCAGCGGTGCACCGTCTGATGCAAAGATGTGCCACGGATCCCGCTCTCCTTCCGGCGTTCTGGTCCATTCATAAAAGCCGGTGGCAACTACAATCGCACGACGCTGCCGGACAGCGCTGCGGAAGGCGGGCTTTTCAGCGATGGTTTCGCCCCGCGCATTGATCAGCAGCGGGCCACCGTTTGTCTTTTTGTACCAGTGTGGCAGAAAGCCCCAGCGCATGGCCGTCAACCGGCGGGGCGCGGCTTCACCGCCCGTGATCGCATGAATGCGGTTGGTCGGACAGACATTGTAGTCGGGTACCCCCGGCAGGTCGTTGTCCGGTTGCGCCGCAAAAAGCTGTGCCATCGCATCCGAAGGCAGGGTGATAGAAAACCGTCCGCACATGCGTTGAATTTACCACGTCTGCCCCCGGCCACCAGAGACGAAAAACGCGCCCCCGGGTAAGGGGCGCGTTTTATCTGTATTCAGCGGTAGCCGGTGCCGCTCACTTCATCGTAATGCGGCCGTCCTCATAAGGCTCATATGGCGCATTTGCCGCGATGAATTCTGCCGTTACATCGGCAAGGTCCGGACCGAAGTCATAGGCGTTCTGCGCATCTTTGAACATGTCATAGCCGTCGCCGCCGTTGCGCACGTAGTTGTTGGAGACGACGCCATAAAGCTTCTCCGGATCAACCGGCGCACCACCGATCATTACATCGCTGACACGGCTGCCCGCAGGCTGCGAGACATCAAAGGCAAAACTCATGCCCGAGATCTGCGGGAAACGTCCTGCCCCTTCTTCGTGCTGGCTCACACCGTTTTCCAGAGCGGCGACAAGTGTCGAACCGGTTACCTGAAAGGTGCTCAGCGTGTTCTGGAACGGCAGAACGGTCAGTACTTCGCCCATGGTCACTTCACCGGCATCAATGCTGGCGCGGATGCCACCGCTGTTCTGGATCGCAACGTCGATGCCCTGGTCTTTCACCCGGGCCAGCATGGCGTCGGTGATCAGGTTGCCCATCGCGCATTCCTGCGCACGGCAGGTATCGCGTACGCCGACAATCTCGGAAGCCGTTTCGGCCACGACCTTGTTGCGGATTTCCTCCAGCGGTGCTGCGGCTTCGCTGATCCGGGCCACGGTGGCCTCATCTGCGGTGATGGCGGCGTCCATGATAACTGGTTCGCCGGTGGCGTCGGTGATGATGCCGTCGTCATCGAATGTGACGTTCAGCTCCCCCAGAAACTTGCCGTAGGCATAGGCCTGCACAATCGCGGTGCTGCCCACCATTGTCGGATACGGGCCCGCCGCACGGTCGCTGGTGTTCGAGAGCAGTGTGTTGGAATGCCCGCCGACGATCACGTCAACGCCCGTGGTTTCCGAGGCAACACGCTGGTCGGTGTTATAGCCTGAGTGGCTGAGCACGATGATCTTGTTCACGCCTTCTGCCATCAGTTTGTCCACTTCGCCCTGCACCGCAGCGACCGGATCGGAGAAAGTGATGTTCGGCCCGGGTGAGGCCAGTTCATCCGTGTCTTCGGGCGTCAGGCCGATGAGGCCCAGTTTTTCGCCGCCACGTTCGATCACCACGGATTTCGCCAGCGTATCGGCCAGCAACGGCTCGGCGGAGACGTCCGCGTTTGACATCAGGACCGGGAATTCGACCGCATCCATGAAGCCGCGCAGCACTTCGGGGCCGTCGTCGAACTCGTGGTTACCCACTGTCATCGCGTCATAGCCCATCTTATTCATCATCTCGGCGGCAAGCGCACCTTTGTAATAGGTGTAAAACAGCGTGCCCTGAAACTGGTCGCCGCCATCTACCAGGATTGAGTTGTTGCTGCGCGCCCGCGCATCGGCCACAGCTGTGACCAGCCGCGCAGAGCCGCCAAAGCATTCGCCGGCCGCGTCGTCTTCGGCCGAACAGCCGCTGTCATATTTGCTGATCGGCTCAAAGCGCGCGTGAAAATCGTTGGTGTGCAGGATGGTCAGGCTGTACTCGGCCGACGCCATCCCGGTTGTCAGAGCCAGCATGGCGCCGGCAGTCAGGAATCGTTTCATGATTTTTCCCCTCAGAACGTTCACCGGGTATCGTGGCGCGGTTCCGGGGGGCTGTCAAAGCCTCTGTCAGGCCGGCGGGCGCTGCCCCTGCGTCAAAGCCTGTTTTCTGCCCGCTTGACGCAGCCCGTCTCCGGGGGCATCACGCTGACATGATAATATACAAGATTTTCCGCACCCCCGAGTGGGCACATCTGCGCAGCGAAGGTGAAACCCGTGGCGCTCCTGTAGACATCAATGACGGCTACGTTCATTTCTCGACTGCCGCCCAGGTGGCGGAAACGGCCGCAAAGCATTTCGCGTCAGAAGACGGGCTGATGCTGCTGGCCATCGACACCGACCGGCTTGGCGATGATCTGAAATGGGAAAAGTCGCGCGGTGACCAGCTCTTTCCGCATCTTTACCGCGTCATGAAACTCGACGATGTGCTCTGGGCGCAGCCTTTGCCTCTGAAAGACGGCGCGCACCAGTTTCCCGCGGGCTTTGACGAGGCCGCCGGGTGATCGCTTTCTCTGCAGAGGCGCGCGGGTGAGCCGGACGGTCGAACAGATTGGCATGACCCTGCTGCGACGGATTGATCCGGAGACCGCACATAAGATTGCGCTGAGGATGCTTCGAACTGGGATGGCGTCTGCGCCGGGGCCGGTGACCTCGGATCGGCTGCGCACACGGGTTGCAGGAATTGACCTGCCCAACCCTGTCGGGCTGGCTGCCGGGTTTGATAAAAACGCCGAGGCGCTCGGGCCGCTGTCGCGGGCGGGTTTTGGTTTTCTGGAGTGTGGTGCTGCCACGCCAGAGCCGCAGCCCGGCAACCCCCGGCCCCGTCTCTTTCGTCTGTCCGCCGACGCCGCGGCCATCAACCGTTTCGGCTTCAACAACGACGGGATGGAGGCCATCGCTGACCGGATCGCGACGGCGGATACGGTTGTGCCTGTGGGCATCAACCTTGGAGCTAACAAAACCAGCCCCGACCGAGCGGCGGATTTCGCAAGGGTCATGGCGCGCATGGCGCCGCATGTCAGCTTTGCCACGGTCAACGTCTCCTCGCCCAATACCGAAAAGCTGCGGGATCTGCAGGGGGCAGACGCGCTTGCGGCCCTGCTGGACGGGGTGATGGCGGTGCGCGCAGACACGCCGGTTTTTCTGAAAATCGCTCCTGACCTGACACCGCAGGAGATCGGCGACATTGCCGTGGTGGCGAAAAATGCCCGCGTTGACGCGATCATTGCCACCAATACAACACTCGCGCGTGATGGGCTGACCAGCCCTCAGCGCAGCGAGGCCGGCGGACTCTCCGGCCAGCCGCTCTTTGAGCTTTCCACGCGGGTTCTGGCGCAGCTTTCCGGACTTACGGATATTCCGCTCATCGGCGTCGGCGGGATTGCCAGCGGCGCGCAGGCCTACGCAAAGATCCGCGCGGGCGCCAGCGCTGTGCAGCTTTACACCGGTCTTGTCTATGGCGGGCTGTCGCTGGCAGCCGGGATTGCCGAAGAGCTCAATGCGCTGCTGGCGAAAGACGGCTATGCCAGCGTGGAAGAAGCCCGCGGCACCGGGCGCAGCGACTGGCTCTGAGCGGGTTACGTCAGGCCTTATGATGTCGGCCTGCCGGGCTGAGCCGCGCCTTTTTCAATCTCCGCCCGCCTCCGCCTGACGCTCAAGCGCGGGATACCGAAGCCCGAGCGTGACGCCCCGCGCGACAAAAGAGATGAGCAGCGCCAGCCACAGACCATGATTGCCCAAAAGCGGGATCAGCACGAAAATCGCAGCCCAGTAAATGACGAAGCTGAGCGCCATCATATTGCGCATGTCCCGGCTGCGCGTCGCGCCGATAAAAATACCGTCCAGCATCCAGGCGGCACATCCCGCCAGCGGTGCCAGCACCATATAGGGCAGAAACTGACCTGCCACGATCTGCACATCTCTGTCCTTGGCCATCAGCACAATGAGCCAGTCGCCGGCCAGCGCAAAGCTCAGCGCCATGCTGACACAGATCACCAGGCCCCAGGTCGAGGTGACTATGGCAGAACGGCGTACAAAGCCGCGGTCGCCGCGCCCGATGGCCCGCGCAATCAGTGTCTCGGCGGCAAATGCAAAGCCGTCCATCGCATAAGCGGTGATATACATGAACTGGATCAGCACCTCATTGGCCGCCAGCGTCACATCCCCGAACCGTGCGCCGATAAAGACAAAGGACGAAAAGATGATCATCAGCATCGCCGAGCGCAGGAGAATGTCAGTATTCAGCAGGGCCATGCGGATAAGCTTTGCCCGGTTGAAGATACGCGGCCAGTCGCGCCAGTCGGGCCGGCTGAAAGCGCTGCGACAAAACCACAGACCAAGCGCTGCGCCGGTGATTTCGGCAATTACTGTCGCCACGGCGACGCCGCCGACACCCCAGTCGAAGACCAGCACAAAAAGCAGATCGAGCAGGATGTTGGTACCATTCATAACAAGCTGCACCCAGAACACACGGCCGGTGCGCTCCATTGCCACAAGCCAGCCGGTCAGCGCATAAACGGCGATTGCGGCAGGGGCAGTCCAGATCCGGATGCTCAGATAGGTCCATGCGAGGTTCTCGACCTCCTCGCTCGCCGGTGCCAGCTGCAGCGCGGCAAAGAAGATGAGCGGCTGCAGGATGATCAGCATGACGCCGCCCGCCAGCCCCACCAGGAGTGCACGCGTCAGCCATGCGGAAACCTCTGCGTCGTCCCCTGCTCCTTCGGCCTGGCCCACAAGCCCGACCGTGCCCATCCGCAAAAACCCGAAGATCCAGTAGAGGGTGCTGAGAATGATTGCGCCAAGGCCGACAGCCCCGATGGGGGCCGCTTCGCCCATCTGACCCACGACGCCGACGTCTACGGCCCCGAGGATGGGGACGGTCGCATTTGACAGCACAATCGGAAGGGCAATTTTCAGGACGCGGCGGTGGGTCACCGCCGCCCGCGCAGGAGAGGCGGTGTCAGTCACGCTTCGGCGGCATCAGAAAATGCCCTGTCGCCTGGGCAAAAAGCCTGTCGCGGTTATCCTGCCAGGCCTCGACATGCACACTGGCATAGCGCCGGCCGGAGCGGTTGATGCGTGCCCGCGCATAGGCGTCTCGCGGCAGACCGGAGCGCAGGTAATCGGTCGAGATGTCGATTGTTTTGGGCAGCCGGGGCAATGCACCGGCCTCAAGGCCCGCGGTATCAATCGCACCGGATTCCACGTCTTCCCACAGATAGGTCCAGCTCAGCGTGATGATCGCTGTGACCTCCAGAAAAGCGGCCGTTACGCCGCCGTGAATCGCCGGCAGCAGAGGATTGCCGATCAGTTTGTGATTGAACGGCAGAATACCCGTAAGCTCGTCGCCGCGGCGCTCAAAGCTGATACCGAGATAGCTGATATAGGGCACACCTCCGACCAGCGCGCGCAGCATGGCATCGCGACGTTGTTTGATGACCTGAACCGGCTCGGGTTTGCGGCGTGGCTCTCTCATCGGCTGCCCTCCACGGTAAAGGACCCGGTCGCTGCTGCCACCGGGTTGTCGTCATCCTCATCCACCGCGGTGGCCCGCACAAAGGCAACCGTGCGGGTTACATGATAACAGGTGGCGGTTGCTTTGATGCGCTGTCCGGGGGTCGCGGCACGCATATAATCGATGCGCAGATCGATCGTGGCCGTTCCGCCGGGGTTGTCGGGATGGCTCATCACCGCCGCCCCGCAGCAGGTGTCCATCAGGGCCGAAACCGCCCCCCCGTGGATCACACCGGTCTCGGGGTCGCCCACCAGCTTTTCGTCATAGGGCATCTCGATCACCGCAAGACCGTCACCCATATCGGTCAGTTCCATGCCCAGAGCCTTACTGTGCGGTATCGCCTCGATAAACTGCCGTGCGATATCTGTCTTGCCTGCCATTCAGATGAAGCTCCGTTTGCCTGATACCCCGCCGGGGCCTGAATTTCCTTTATCAGCGCAGACGCCCCCGGAGAGCAAGAGCAGGAGTTGCGCTCCTGGCGGATGAGGCCTACCCTGCCGTCAGGGAGAGAGAGTTACATGGTATCTGACCGTCTCACATTTAAAGAGATGTGCGCGGAATTTGATGTGACACCGCGGACATTGCGGTACTACGAATACATCGAACTTTTGCAGCCGGACCGGGAAGGCCGCGCGCGCTTTTACGGCCCGCGTGAACGGGCCCGTATGAAACTGATCCTGCGCGGCCGGAAATTCGGGTTTCAGCTCGAAGACATCCGCCAGTGGCTGCTTATCTATGAGAACGAAGGCAATGAGGCGCAGATGAAAGCCTGGCTTGAACTGGCAGACCGTCAGCTGGGCCAGCTTGCTGAGGACCGCAAACAGCTTGACGAGGCCATCGACGAGCTTACCCGCCTGCGCAACGACACCGCAGCTTCGCTGGACTGACAGCCCCACCCCGGAGACGACCCGCACGACGGCCCGGACCGGCATAAATCCGCCCGTCCGGCGCCTTCCTGCGGCGGTTTGTCTCTTGTTAAACCGGCTTACCGTTGCGTCAGCCCGGAACCCTTTCAAAGTGACGCGACGTTCAGGTTACGTAAACGTGAGCCCCTGTTGTAGCAACTGGCTCAACCCATATCTGTGCGCCGAACCGATGCGATGAGAGTGAGACGAATGTCAGAGACCTATATGACGATACGCGAAATGTGCGACGCTTTTGATGTGACGCCGCGCACCTTGAGATTCTACGAAGCCAAGGAGCTGCTGTTCCCGGTACGCGAAGGCCAGAAACGGCTTTTCACCAGGCGCGACCGTGCGCGCCTGAAGCTGATCCTGCGCGGAAAGCGTTTCGGTTTCAGCCTCGAAGAGATCCGCCAGCTGCTCGACCTTTACGGCGCGGGCGACCAGGGCCGCTCGCAGCTGATGCGGTCGTTTGAAGTGGCGCAGAAGCGGCTCAAGGATCTCGTGGATCAGCGCGATACGCTCAACGAAGCGATCCGGGATCTCAACGACCAGCTGAAATGGGGCGAGCAGATGATCGCCTCAATGAACAAGGCCCCGAAGGCCGCAGAATAAGCCTCAACCACCGACTCTGAGGGAGAGTAAATATGCCCAGCTACACACCGCCCGTCAAAGACATGCAGTTCATTCTGCACAATGTCCTGAATATCACCGGTCAGGAAACACCGGGGTACTCAGACCTTGAGGCAGACTTTACCTCCGCCATCCTTGAAGAGGCCGGCAAGCTGACGTCAGAGGTGCTCGCGCCGCTCAATGTTGTGGGTGACACAGAAGGCTGCAAACTCGAAAACGGTGTGGTGCGCACGCCCTCAGGGTTCAAAGCGGCCTTTGATCAGGTGCGTGAAGGTGGCTGGCCCGGTCTGGACATGCCCGAGCAGTACGGCGGACAGGATATGCCTTACGTCATCGGCACGGCGGTGGGCGAGATGTTCTCTTCGGCCAATATGGCCTTTACGATGTACCAGGGCCTGACCCACGGTGCGGCCTCGGCCATTCTCGCGCACGGAACCGACGCGCAGAAAGACATGTATCTGCCAAAGATGGTCTCCTGCGTGTGGACCGGCACGATGAACCTGACCGAGCCGCACTGCGGCACCGATCTGGGGCTGATGCGGACCAGAGCGGAGCCACAGGAAGACGGCAGCTATAAACTCACCGGCCAGAAGATCTTCATCTCGGCGGGCGAGCATGACATGGCCGATAACATCATTCACCTGGTGCTGGCGAAAATCTCCGGCGCGCCCGAAGGCATCAAGGGTGTCTCTCTTTTCATTGTGCCGAAATTCATCGTCAAAGAAGACGGCGCCCTCGGCGAACGCAACCCGGTTGCTGTCGGCAAGATTGAAGAAAAGATGGGCATCCACGGCAATTCGACCTGTGTGATGAACTATGACGGTGCCACCGGCTATCTGCTGGGCGAAGAGCACAAGGGCATGCGTGCCATGTTCACGATGATGAACGAAGCCCGTCTCGGTGTTGGCATGCAGGGTCTGAGCCAGGCCGAGGTCGCCTATCAGAACGCGCTGGACTATGCCAGAGACCGCCTGCAGGGGCGCGACGTTACCGGGGCGAAAAACCCGGAAGGCCCTGCCGATCCGCTGATCGTGCACCCCGATATCCGCCGATCCCTGATGGACCAGAAAAGCTTTGCTGAAGCGGGACGTGCCTTTATTCTCTGGGGCTCGACGCTGATTGATGCCGCGCATCGCGGTCAGGACAAGGACGCCGACGGTCTGGTGTCGCTGCTGACACCGGTGATCAAGGGTTTCCTGACCGATCAGGGCTATGACATGACGATCAAAGCCCAGCAGGTTTATGGCGGGCACGGCTATATTGAGGAATGGGGCATGTCGCAGTTCACCCGCGACGCCCGCATCGCGATGATCTATGAGGGTGCCAACGGCGTCCAGGCGCTCGATCTGGTGGGCCGCAAACTCGCACAGGACGGCGGCAAGCATGTGATGGCCTTTTTTGATCTGGTCAAAGGCTTCATCAAAGAGAACGCCGGTCAGGACGCGGATTTCGACCGCGAATTCCTCGATCCGCTGAAAGCCGCAAGCAAGGATCTGCAGGCCGCCGGCATGTATTTCATGCAGAACGGCATGAAGAATCCTAACAACGCACTGTCGGGCTCTTATGACTTTATGCATATGTTCGGCCACGTGTGCCTCGGACTGATGTGGGCAATGATGGGCAAAGCTGCCCGTGACGCGCTGGCGGACGGTGCTGCGGACAAAGAGTTCTACGAGACCAAGCTTGCAACCGGTCGGTATTACATGGCGCGGCAGCTGCCGGGCACGGCCCTGCACCTTGCGCGCATTCAGTCCGGTGCGGATACCGTGATGGCGCTGGACGCCGCAAACTTCTGACGGCAGTCTCGGGGGCACCGCCCCCGACACCGCCTCCCGAAGGAGCCTGCCCGATGCCCAAGCGTTTCCGCCTGACCCGCCGTTTTCCCGTCGCCATGACAGAGGACGGCTATCGCAGACTGAAACGCTTTGCCGCTGAGGCCGGACTTGATGAGGGAGAGGCGCTGTCGTTTCTCTTTGAGAACTTCGACAGCGTGATCAACGAAGAGACGTTCGGACATCGGCTGCGTCTGTTCAACAGCGAGCTTGATGCGCGCAGGAAGTAACGCGCGAACGAACGGGGGGAGGACGAGAATGACGGATCAGCAGACAGCGTGGATGACGGACGAGCACCGCATGATTGCGGATATGACCGCGCAGTTCATCACCAACGAATGGGCACCCCGGTTCGAGACCTGGCGCAAGCAGGGTGAAATGGACCGCACGACTTGGGAAGAGGCCGGCGCACTTGGCCTGCTCTGTCCGTCCGTGCCCGAGGAATATGGTGGTGCCGGTGGCGATTTCGGCCATGAAGCCGCGATCCTGATCGAGGCCGCGCGCGCCAATCTGGCAAGCTGGGGGCACGGCATCCATTCCGGCATCGTTGCGCATTACGTGCTGGCCTATGGCACGGAAGAACAGAAACAGCGCTGGCTCCCGCGCATGGTTTCGGGCGAACTGGTCGGTGCGCTGGCCATGACCGAGCCCTCAACCGGCTCGGACGTTCAGAACATCAAGACCCGCGCGCTCAAAAACGGGAACGCCTATCGTCTGTCGGGCCAGAAAACGTTCATCACCAACGGCCAGCATGCCGGGCTGATCCTTGTGGCCGCCAAGACCGATCCGGGCGAAGGCGCCAAAGGCGTGTCCCTCGTGGCACTGGAAACCGAAGGCGCCAAAGGGTTTCAGCGCGGTCGCAACCTCGAAAAGATCGGCCTGCATGCCTCGGACACCTCAGAGCTCTTCTTTGATGACGTGGAGATTCCGCCCGAGAACATCCTCGGCGGCACCGAAGGCCAGGGTTTCTATCAGATGATGCAGCAGCTGCCACAGGAGCGGCTGATCATAGCATGCGGTGCCCAGGGTGCCATGGAAGGCGGCCTGACGCGCACGGTCACTTATTGCAAAGAGCGCGAAGCCTTTGGCGGCCCCCTGACGCAGTTTCAGAATACCCGGTTCAAACTGGCCGAATGCGCCACAAAAACCGCTGTCGCCCGCGCGTTCCTTGATGAATGCATCCGCGAGCATCTTGAAGGTGCGCTGACCGTGGAAAAGGCCGCGATGGCTAAATACTGGCTGACCGATACCCAGGGCGAGATCCTTGATGACTGTCTGCAACTGCACGGCGGTTACGGGTTCATGCAGGAGTATGACATTGCCGGTATGTGGACCGACGCGCGCGTTCAGCGCATCTACGGCGGCACCAATGAAATTATGAAAGAACTGATCGCAAGATCGCTCTGAATCTACCAGCCGCCCGGCCCTGCCGGCGGGAAATCCAAAGGGGTGCAAAGCCTGCAGCCCGGCCCTGAAGACCGTAAAAGGAACTGACCCATGTCGATAAAACTGCACTGCTTCGGTGAAAGCGGCAACGCGTATAAGGCGGCTCTGGCACTTGAGCTGTCCGGGCTGGACTGGGAAGCGGTTCCGGTCGATTTCTTCGGCGGACAGACCCGCAGTATGGAATACCGTCGTGATATCAACGAGATGGGCGAAGCACCGGTGATGATTGACGGCGACATCCGCCTCACGCAATCCGGGGTGATCCAGGATTACGTCGCGGAGAAATCCGGCAAATTCGGCGGCAAAGACGCGGATGAACGCCGTGAAGTGCTGCGCTGGATGTTCTGGGATAATCACAAACTCAGCTCTCAGGCCGGGATGACCCGCTTTCTGATGAACTTCCTGCCAGAAGACAAACGCCCGCAGGAGGTTATCGGCTTTATGCAGGGCCGGCTCAAAGCGGCCTATACAGTGCTGAACGACCGCCTTGAGGGGCGTGACTGGATCGTGGGCAGCGACATCACAAACGCCGATCTGAGTTGCTGTGGCTATCTCTATTATCCCGAACCTTACGGTTTTGACCGCGCTGACTGGCCGCATATCGATGCCTGGCTCACGCGCCTTTCTGAAACACCGGGATGGCAGCATCCCTATGACCTGATGCCCGGCTCCCCTGCCGACCGGGCCTGACCAATCTGGTGCCCTGCACCGCAAGGAGAACAACATGACTGACGCATATATCTATGACGCGCTGCGCACCCCGCGCGGCAAGGGCCGCAAAGACGGCAGCCTGCACGAAGTGACCGCCCTGCGCCTGTCGGCCCAGACGCTGAACGCCCTGAAAGAGCGCAACAATCTTGAAGGCCACGCCGTGGAAGACGTGATCTGGGGCAATGTCACCCAGGTGATGGAACAGGGCGGATGCCTTGCGCGCTCGGCTGTGCTCGCCTCTGATCTGGACGAGCGTATCCCGGGTCTTGCGATCAACCGGTTCTGCGCTTCCGGCATGGAAGCCGTTAATCTGGCTGCCAACCAGGTGCGCGGCGGTGCCGGTCACGGCTATATCGCCGGTGGCGTCGAGATGATGGGCCGGGTGCCGATGGGCAGCGATGGAGCCGCCATTGCCGTCGATCCGACCCTGGCAATGGAGAAGTATTTCGTGCCCCAGGGCATCAGTGCGGACATTATCGCCACCGAATACGGCTTTACCCGCGATGAAGCAGACCAGCTTGCCGTCGAATCCCAGCGCCGCGCCAAAGCCGCCTGGGATGACGGGCGCTTTGCAAAATCCGTGATTGAAATCCGCGACCAAAACGGTCTGACCATTCTCGATCATGACGAATACATGCGCCCGCAGACCGATATGCAGAGCCTCGGCGCCCTGAACCCCGCGTTCCAGGCGATGGGCGAAGTTATGCCCGGTTTCGACAAGGTCGCGCTGATGAAGTATCCGCATCTGGAAAAAATCAACCACATCCACCACGCGGGCAACTCCTCGGGCATCGTCGATGGCGCCGCAGCGCTGCTGATCGGCTCAAAGGAGTTCGGGGAAAAGCACGGTCTGAAACCCCGCGCGCGCATCCGGGCCACCGCAAAAATCGGTACCGATCCGACCATCATGCTGACCGGCCCGGTGCCCGTCACCGAAAAGATCCTCGCCGATCACGGCATGAACATCAGAGATATCGACCTGTTCGAGGTCAACGAAGCTTTTGCCGCTGTTGTCATGCGGTTCATGCAGGCCTTTGATGTGGATGCTGACAGCATCAACGTGAACGGCGGTGCGATCGCTATGGGCCACCCGCTCGGAGCCACCGGAGCGATGATCATCGGCACGCTGCTCGATGAGATGGAGCGGGCAGACAAGGAAACCGGCCTGGCTACACTATGTATTGCCTCGGGCATGGGCTCCGCCACGATCATCGAGAGGGTCTGAGTACAGCATGTCCGCTGATGCGAGGATCATTTACCAAAGGCTGCTGAACAGCATGACGGGTGCCATTCTGGCGCGCGATTCTGATGCGTGGATGGCTGGCATCGCCCTCCCGCATCAGATGTGCACCTCAGAAGGCAAACTGATCCTTGAGGTTCCGCGCGACATGCTGATTGCATTCACCGATTTCATCTCGGCGCTTGCACGTATCGGCGTGACGCATGTGGAAAGCTCGTGCCATAGGGCGCGGGTCACTGAGCCGGGCCGGATCACGGGGCATCACTCTACGCGGATGGTTCGCGGGGACGGCCATGTCCTGCCCGAATACACCATCACCTGGACGCTGACCCAGGATGATGACGGCATCTGGCGGGTCGTGAAATCGGATTCGGCGCTCAGTACCGATCAGTGGGCAGACCTGCCCCATAACGACCTGTCGCAGTTTCAGCGCGAAGACACCGACAGTGAACTGCGTCTGCGCAAAGTCGTGCAGACCTTTTTCAGCGAGGCCGATAACACACTCCTGAACGGGCATTTTCAGGACTGGCGCAGGTTCTACAAACTGCCACTGGTTGTCGAATTCAACAATCACCGGATGATCATCAAAACAACCCGGGATCTGCGGCGTGACTTTGAGCTTTACCGCGGCAGGTTCCGGGCGGAACAGGTGACAGACATCACCCGTGTGATCCGAACGGCTGAACTTGTCGGTGACACGCTGCTGATGGCCACCTATCGCGCTCATGTTCTCAGCGATGCAGGCTATATCATGCCGGCCTGGAACGGAGCAGTCACCATGCGCCATGAAAACGGACGCTGGCGTATTGTCAGCATTCTGAACGCCTTGCCCTGTGAAGACTGGCAACCGGTCGGGGGCCCGGGCGAAAACGCGACCGAAAACCGGGTGGACCGGCCAGAGCCGGCACCTGTCACCGAGACCCCGACATCAGGGAGAAACTGATATGACCGACTTTACCATGAAAACAGATGCCGAGGGCATCGCAACGATCACCTGGGACACCAAAGACAAGTCCATGAATGTGATGACGCTGGAGGCCTGGGATGACCTTGAGGCGCTGTTCGACGAGGCGCTCGCCGATGACGCTGTCAAAGGCGTCATCCTGACCTCGGGCAAGCCCGACAGCTTTGCCGGCGGTATGGATCTCAAAGTAATCGCGAAGATGAAAGAGATGGCAGGAGACGACCCTGCGCGCGGCCTCTTTGACGGCATCATGAATGCCCACCGGATCATGCGTAAAATCGAGCGTGCGGGGATGGACCCGAAAACGCTCAGGGGCGGCAAACCGGTGGCGACAGTGCTGCCCGGGACGGCCCTTGGTATCGGTCTGGAAATCCCGCTTTCGACGCACCGGATTTTTGCCGCCGAAAACCCCAAAGCAAAGATCGGCCTGCCCGAGATCATGGTTGGTATCTTTCCGGGCGCCGGCGGGACCACGCGCCTGACGCGCAAAATGGGTGCCATGGCCGCCTCGCCCTTTCTGCTTGAGGGCAAACTGGTCGCCCCGGCCGCTGCAAAAGCTGCCGGACTGATCGATGAGGTCTCCGATGATCCGATGGCTGCCGCCCGCGACTGGGTGCTGAATGCCAAAGACGCCGATATCGTAAAGCCCTGGGACGCAAAGGGCTACAAGATGCCCGGCGGCGCGCCCTACCACCCCGCGGGCTTCATGACCTTTGTCGGCGCGTCGGCCATGGTCAACGGCAAGACTCAGGGCGTCTATCCGGCGGCCAAAGCGCTGCTCTCGGCAGTTTACGAAGGTGCGCTGGTACCTTTCGATACGGCGCTGAAGATTGAGGCACGCTGGTTCACCAATGTGCTGATGAATCCGTCCTCCTCAGCCATGATCCGGTCCCTTTTCGTGAACAAAGAAGCGCTGGAGAAAGGTGCTGTGCGCCCCGATGGCGTGGCAGATCAGCGCGTGAAAAAGCTCGGCGTTCTGGGCGCAGGCATGATGGGTGCCGGCATCACCCTGGTCTCCGCGCAGGCCGGTATCGAAGTTGTGCTGATCGACCAGACACAGGAAGCGGCCGACCGTGGCAAAGACTATACCGCGACATTCGCCGACAAGGGCATTGCACGCAAAAAGACCACGCCGGAGAAAAAGGAACAGCTTCTGAACCTCATCACCGCAACCACAGATCTTGACGCGCTGAAAGGCTGCGATCTGATCATCGAGGCTGTGTTCGAGGATCCGAAGGTCAAAGCCGAAATGACGCAGAAGGTCGAGGCGGTGATCCCTGATGACTGCATCTTTGCCTCCAACACCTCGACGCTGCCGATTACCGACCTGGCCAGGGCCAGCGCCCGGCCGGAGCAGTTCATTGGCATCCACTTCTTCTCTCCGGTTGAAAAGATGCTGCTGGTGGAGATCATCAAAGGCCGCGAGACCGGCGACCGTGCTGTGGCAAAGGCGCTGGATTTCGTGCGCCAGATCCGCAAAACGCCGATTGTCGTGAACGACGCCCGGTTCTTTTACGCCAACCGCTGCATCCTGCCTTATGTCAACGAAGGGGTGCGCATGCTCAAAGAGGGCGTGGAGCCGGCACTTATCGAAAACGCCGCCAAGCTGGTTGGCATGCCGCTGGGTCCGCTGCAGCTCACCGATGAGACCTCCATCGATCTTGGTGCCAAGATCGCACGTGCGACCAAAGCCGCTATGGGCGATTCTTATGACGATTACGCCGATGAGGTGATTTTCTTCATGGAGAAAGAAGGCCGTCTGGGACGCAAGGCCAACGCGGGCTTTTACAGCTATGACGACAAGGGCAAGCGCCAGGGCCTCTGGGAGGGTCTGCGCAAGCAGTATCCGCCACGCGATGAACAGCCCGATCTCATCGACGTTCAGCACCGCCTGCTCTTTGCACAGACCCTTGAGGCCGTTCGTGCACTGGAAGAAGGTGTGCTGATGGATATCCGTGAGGGCGATGTCGGTGCGATCCTCGGCTGGGGTTTTGCGCCCTGGTCGGGTGGTCCGCTGAGCTGGCTTGATATGCTGGGTGCCGCATATGCCGCCGAGCGCTGTGACACGCTGAGCGAAGAGTTCGGTGCGCGTTTCAGCTGCCCGGATCTGCTGCGCGACATGGCTGCAAAGAACCAGACTTTCTACGGGCGCTTCGGCGCATCCGCCAAAGCGGCCTGATCCGCTCCCCCGGGCCAAACGGTAAAAAGGGGGCCGCGGCCCCCCTTTTCAGTTTGCTGCATTCTTGTCTGTTAACCCGGTCTGCTGGTCCGGGGTCTTAAACGGCCAGGGAATACTCCCCGAAGCTCGCGGTATAGCGGCCCGTGCGCACCAGCGCCCGTTCCGCCAGAGCCCTGTCGAGCATGAACACCTCACGCGCCTGAGCATAGGCCATGACATTGTAGAGCCTCTGGACGGATGAGCGGCTCATACGGGCGCTGTCGGTCCGACCCCGGCAAAAGGCCAGCACTCCGCTGCGCACGTAAATCACCTCGTCCTGCCGGAAGATCAGACGGATCTGCTCAAGTTCCGGCGGTGGGGCTTTGCGCCTGATGCCGCAGAGCCCTTCAAGAGCAAGCGACGGCACAACCGCAAAGGGATCTCCCATCGGATCCCGCACAAGTTCGCTTTCGACAAGCACGCCCTGCGCGGGCAGAAGAATGATCTCAGTGTCATTGCTCAGAGCTCCGGCCGGGACAGTCAGCGGCCAGAAAGGTTGCGGGATAGTTGTCGCACCGGGCCAGAGCACGGTACGTCGGATGGCGGTAATCTCCTGCAGCCCGTTGTCGAACGTTTTTACCCGGTTGCCTTCCCGCAGATCACTCACGCGCATCCAGCCTGCTTCGCAGGCCACCAGAGTGTCAGCGGTCAGCCCCTGATCCATAACCGTGCCATCCCCCTGCCCGGTCAGGCCGGTCTGTATTCCGGTTCCAAAGTTCTTTGCTGACATTCCAACCATCCCATGCACGATGCTGTTGCGTCGCATCGTTGCTTTCACCTCTTTAACGATGGTCAGAAGAGTGTCGGGGATGAGCCGGGATTGCGGCGCGATTGTGGCATTGTTTCGGCCCCGGGGCAGAGACCCGGGTGAAAGCCGTTGATTATTTCAGGTTGAACGACAAAAGATGTCAGCAACCAGGCGATGAAGCGGCAGATCGGACAAATATAGGGCAGACGGAGAATCACCCGTCGGTCGGGTTCCCGGGCAGATTTCACACACCGGTACCTTTCAAAATGCTGCAAAACCAATATCGTGACACCTGCCCGTACAACGTGTCGGGCAAGACCTGCAGGGAGAGATGATATGGGCTGGATGCGCGACGAGACCGGGCTCGGGAAAACACCCGCAAACCACGTCCCGCTGACGCCGTTGTCACATCTGCGACGGGCGGCACATGTCTTTGCCGGTCGCACGGCTGTGGTCTGTGGAACCCATCGCGTCACATATGCGGAATACTATGAACGGTGCACCCGGCTTGCGTCGGCGCTGTCCCGGCGGGGTGTGGAACCGGGCGATGTGGTCGCCACGCTGATCCCCAACCTGCCCGCCCAGGCTGAGGCTCATTTCGGCGTGCCCGCCTGTGGCGCGGTGCTGAACACGATCAACACGCGGCTCGACGTCGATACGGTGAGCTATATTTTTGCGCATGGTGAAGCAAAGATCATCCTCGCAGACACGCAGTTCGTCGAGCTTGCCGAAGCCGCAGTTGATCTGCTGGACGGTACAGCACCGCAGATCATCGAAGTGCCCGACCCGGACGCAGGTTTTCCTGCCACGGGCCGGCACCCGGTTTACGAGGACCTGCTCCGCGAGGGTGATACCGGGTATGACTGGCACATGCCCGAAGACGAGTGGGAGAGCATATCGCTCAACTATACCTCCGGCACCACGGGCCGACCCAAGGGCGTCGTGTGTCATCACCGGGGCGCCTATCTGATGACAATGGGCACCGTGGTCAGCTGGCGCATGGCCGTCTATCCGGTTTATCTGACAATCGTGCCGCTCTTTCACTGCAACGGCTGGAACCACACATGGATGATGCCGCTGCTGGGCGGGACGCTTGTCTGCCTGCGCGATATAACAGCCTCCGGTATCTATGGCGCGATCGAAAACGAAGGCGTCACCCACTTCGGCGGTGCACCGATTGTGCTCAATATGATCGTCAATGCGACGGAGGCCGAGCGGCGCCCCTTTGAGCACCGGGTCGAGGTTTTTACCGCCGGCGCACCGCCTGCACCCGCGACACTCTCGAAGATCGAAGCGCTGGGGTTTAATGTGACGCAGGTCTACGGGCTGACTGAGACCTATGGGCACGTGACTGAGTGTCTCTGGCGCGATGAGGAATGGGACAGTCTGGGAAAACCCGACCGTGCCGCCATCAAGGCCCGGCAGGGCGTGCCTTTTCCGATGATGGAAGACATCACCGTGCTGGACAGTGATATGGCTCAGGTGCCCAAAGACAGCAGCACCCAGGGTGAGATCATGATCCGCGGCAATTCGGTGATGAAAGGGTACTATAAAAACCCGGAGGCCACGGCAGAAAGCTTTGCGGGCGGCTATTTCCACTCCGGTGATCTCGCGGTGCAGCATGCAGACGGCTACATGCAGATCGCTGACCGGGCCAAGGATATCATCATCTCCGGGGGCGAAAACATCTCATCGGTCGAGGTTGAAGGCGTGCTGATGGGTCATGATGATGTGCTGCTGGCCGCCGTTGTCGCCAAACCCGACGAGAAATGGGGCGAAGTGCCCTGTGCTTTTGTGGAACTGAAACCCGGGGCTGCTGAGAACGCTGATGCGCTGATTGCCTTTTCGCGTCAAACGCTCGCCGGGTTCAAAGCGCCCAAGCATGTGGTGTTTCAGGAGCTTCCGAAAACTTCCACCGGCAAGATCCAGAAGTTTGAACTGCGCAAGCTGGCGGCGACACTCTGAACCAGATGCAGTCCCTGTTTGCCGGAACCGGCCGGGATGATAAGAAGGGGCTCAATCAGTCCCGGGCAGAAACACCGCAATGACGGCTCTCAAGAAATACGCCCGCCTCGAGGCCACAGGCCTCTGGCGTGCCGCGGACGGCGACCAGCGCCGCGAGGTTGTGGTCTCAGTCGGCGACGCAACGCTGATCATCTCCGATATGCGCGACCAGCCGATCACCCACTGGTCGCTGGCAGCTCTTCAGCGAGCAAACCCCGGCAAACGCCCGGCGGTTTTTCACCCGGACGGCGACCCGGGTGAAACCCTTGAGCTCGACCCCTCGGAAGCTGAGATGATCGCGGCCATCGAAAGGCTGCGCCGTGCGGTGGAACGTGCCCGACCCCGGCCCGGCAGGTTGCGGGGGCTGGGCGTGGTGATGTCGTCGCTGGCGGTCGCGGCGCTGGCGTTCTTCTGGCTGCCGGGCGCGCTGATCAGCCACACAGTCTCGGTTGTACCGGATGTGAAACGGACGGAAATCGGCGATGCGCTGCTGGAGCGGATTGAGCGGATGACAGGTCCTGCCTGCGCGGATAAGGCCGGGGTCTCTGCTTTGCGCAAGCTGCGCGCCCGGCTTGGCACCGGGCCCATCAGCCTGATGCCGGGCACCGTCATAACAAGCCTGCATCTGCCCGGCGGGCGCATTCTGCTCGACCGGGCTCTGGTTGAGGATTTTGAAGAGCCCGACGTGGCGGCAGGCTTTGCGCTCGCCGAGCAGACCCTCGCACGAGGCTCTGATCCGCTGCGTGATCTGCTCGAAACCACCGGGACCTGGTCAGGCTTTCAGCTGCTCACAACCGGCACGCTGAAGGGCGAAATCCTTGATCGTTACGCCGAAGAGTTGCTGACGCGCGAGCGCGCGATGCCTGATCCAGACGCCCTGCTGGCTGCATTTTCAGCGGTTACAGTGCGCAGCGCACCCTATGCTCTGGCGCGCGATATCACCGGAGAAGATGTGCTGCCGCTGCTGGAAGCTGACCCCATGGCAGGCCGCGACCCGGTAGCGCTTCTCAGCGATGCCGACTGGCTGCGGCTGCAGAACATCTGCGGTGGCTGACGCTCACCTTTCCTGCTCGCGCATCGGAACACCGCGGGTCCAGAGCTGTTGCATATCAGCATGGCCCTGCAGCGTCTGTTCCGCACGGCGCGGATTAAGCCGGCCATCGCTCCAGGCTTTGCGATGCCCCGGCGGAACAGTCACAGGACGGAACTGCAGGCGCTCTTCATAGACATGGCGCGGAAGGACGCGGGCGGTCAGCGGCACTCCCTTTGACGCGGCCGTGGCCGGTGTCACGACTGTCCCGACGAGCGATGGACCGACCCGCCGGTTGCGCACCGGTGACGGCTGCCGCGCGACCACTACATGTGCGGGCGCCACGACAACAGGTGCCGGCGCCTTTACAACCGGCGCAGGGGCCTGAGCCCGCGGCACATCGGCGACGGGCACAGCTGTATCAGAACCGGCCGGTGCGGGCTCTGCTACCTGCGGGACCACGATCACAACCTCAGCGTCGGGCGAAATTACCGGTGCCTCAGCGGGGGGCGTCGAAGCCGTCACGGCTGCCGGGAAGGTCGGAGAGCGGCCGCACACCTGCCGGCGCGCCGGATTGACACGCGGCACCCAGCGCACAGCGTCATCGACGCCCACCCTGTTGAAAACACAGCCCCTGCTGTCGACAAACTGACTGCCTGTATAGCCCACAGGCGGCATTTCCGCCGGCACGCCGGTCGTTTGCGCAATCACGCCGGCGCCGCAGATGCTGAATACCAGCGCGAAAAAAGACCTTGAAAACATGCGCATCATAACCAGTCCTGCCCCCACAAGATGAAGCACGACGATGCCGCAATCCGCGCTGTTAAACAAGGGACAGACGGCGCATTTCGCACCGCCCTTCGGTTATTTCGTGCCGAACATCCGGTCACCGGCATCACCCAGACCCGGCACGATATAACCGATGTCATTGAGCTTTTCATCGAGCGCTGCAGTGACGATCGGCACATCCGGGTGCGCCTCGTTCATTCGCGCCACGCCTTCGGGTGCTGCCAGCAGACACAGAAAACGGATGTTACTGGCACCAGCTTTCTTCAGCAGGTCAATCGCTGCGACAGATGAATTCCCGGTGGCCAGCATCGGATCCACCGCGATGACAAGGCGGTCATCCAGTTCTTCGGGGACTTTGAAGTAATACTGCACAGGTTTCAGCGTTGCCTCATCGCGGTAAAGGCCGACAAATCCGACGCGCGCCGACGGAATAAGCTCCAGCACACCGTCCAGCAGGCCGTTGCCTGCTCTCAGAATCGAGATCAGCGCCAGTTTCTTGCCGTCCAGCACCGGCGCATCCATCTCCTGCATCGGCGTCTCGATCCGCCTTGTCGTCATCGGCAGACCGCGCGTGACCTCATAGGCCAGCAGCTGGCTGATCTCGCGCAGCAACTGCCGGAAAACCGCCGTTGGTGTTTCTTTGTCCCGCATAATGGTCAGCTTGTGCTGCACCAGCGGATGATCAACGATTGTCAGATTGTCAGACATAGTGCCCCCTTGCTCGCCCGTTCCCGGTGTAGCGCCGAAGCCTGCCTGCCCGCAAGACGCACCGGGGATACTTCCGGCCGAAAATACGCAAAGCCGAGCCACCGCGCCCTGCGATGCGCCCTATGCAGGTCGCGCGATGTTCAGGTGATCCATCACAAGACCTGCCACGTCCTGGAAACCTATCAGCCCCAGAGTACCGGTCCCCCGGCCCGCAATAAGCACCGGCACCCGTTCGCGGGTGTGATCCGTGCCGGTCCATGTGGGGTCGTTGCCGTGATCGGCCGTCAGGATCATCATGTCCCCCGGCCGCAGTTTCTCGCAAACCTTACTGATCGCGCTGTCAAACCACTCCAGCGCACGTGCATAGCCTGACACATCGCGACGATGACCCCAGAGGCTGTCAAACTCCACAAAGTTTGCAAACACGAGGCTGCCGTCCTCTGCCTCCTGCACCAGATCGCTCAGATGGCCCATCAGCTCCGCGTCGGTGCCTTTGCGCAGTTCATCAATGCCTTCCATCGAGAAAATATCCCCGATCTTGCCCACGGCATATACTCTGCCGCCCGCCGCCTGAACATGGTTTGTGAGCACCGGTTCAGGCGGGCGGATCGCATAATCACGTCTGTTTGCAGTGCGCTCAAAGCCCGCCGACGGCGATCCGGTAAAGGGGCGCGCGATGACACGCCCGACTTTCATCTCATGCAGATGCGGGGCCAGCGCCTGACAGAGATTCAGCAGGGCCTCCAGACCGAAACTCTCTTCATGGGCTGCAATCTGAAACACCGAATCCGCAGAGGTGTAACAGATGGGCCAGCCCGTGCGCATATGCTCTTCCCCGAGTGATCCGATGATCTGTGTGCCCGAGGCATGGCAGTTTCCCAGAATGCCTTCGGTGCCTGCGAGGGCACAGACCTTTGCGGTGATCTCCTCAGGGAAAGCCGGCTCTTCGTCCGGGAAATAGTGCCAGGCCCATGGCACAGGCAGGCCGGCAAGCTCCCAGTGACCGGAGGGCGTGTCTTTGCCCTGAGACTGTTCGGTCGCCGCCCCCCAGAGACCGTTCGGGGGCACGTCATCGCCCCGCATGCGGACACCGCTTGCGAGATCTACCGCGCGGGACAGCCCGAGACTGTTCAGAAAAGGCACCTTCAGCGGTCCGGACCGGCCGTCTTCGGCCAGGCCACGCGCGCAGTGATCCGCAATATGGGCCACGGTGTTTGAGCCCTCGTCCGGAACTCCGCCGTTGAAAAACCGCTGTGCGTCAGGGGCGCCACCAATCCCGACCGAATCCATCACCACCAGAAATGCCCGCGCCATCAGCCGATCCTTTCATGAATGAGATCGGGCAGATCACGCGGTGCACGGGGCTGCAGGGTAATCGCATCCCGCACGGCCCGCGCTGCTGCATCCGCCGCATCAGGCCTCGCTGCATGCACCATGGCCAGCGGCTGCCCGCGCTGGACTGCGTCGCCAAGCCGGACCACCTGCGCAAGGCCCACCGCGGGGTTGACCTCATCGGTCTCAAGCATGCGCCCGCCACCAAGCCCGACCACAGCCATGCCCAGCGCCTCACCATCTATATCGCTGACATATCCGTCGGCTGGAGCTGTGACTTCCCGGATCACCGGCGCTTCGGGCAGAAAGCGCGCCCAGTCCTCGAGAAACCGCACAGGCCCGCCCATGGCAGCCAGCATGCGCCCGAAACGCTCAGCGGCACGCCCGTCCCGAATGGCCGCCGCGATCAGATCGGCACCGTCCTGCACCCCCTTCGCCAGCCCCGCACTGGCCATCAGCACACCACCCAGTGCGGCAGAAATCTCGACCAGAGGTCCGCGCTGGTCGCCTGTCAGCACGCGCATCACCTCGGCCACTTCCAGCGCATTGCCAAGACTGGCTGCCAGTGGCTGGCTCATGTCGCTGATCACAGCGGTCGTCCTGCATCCGGCGGCATTCGCGGTCTCTGTCAGCGCCTCCGCAAGCGCCCGGGCGGATGCCATGTCCTTCATAAATGCGCCTTTGCCGACCTTTACATCGAGAACCAGCCCTTCGAGACCGCCGGCAAGCTTTTTGGCGAGAATGGAGGCTGTGATCAGATCAAGACTGTCGACTGTCGAGGTGACATCGCGCACGGCATAGAGCCGTTTGTCGGCCGGCGCGACCTCGGCTGTGGCCCCGACGATGGCACAGCCGGCATCCCGCACGACGGCGCGGAACCGGTCTTCGTCAAGCACGGTGACAAGGCCCGGAATCGCCTCAAGCTTATCCAGCGTGCCACCGGTATGCCCGAGCCCGCGACCGGAAATCATCGGCACCACCGCGCCGCAGGCCGCCAGCGCCGGCGCAAGGATCAGAGACACGCAATCCCCGACCCCACCGGTTGAGTGTTTGTCGAGCACCGGCGCGTCCACATCCCAGGACAGCACATGGCCGCTGTCGCGCATAGCGAGCGTCAGGGCAACGCGCCCGGCCCTGTCCAGACCCCGCGCGCAGATGCCCATGGCAAAAGCGCCGGCCTGGGCGTCGCTGACCGTGCCATCTGCCAGACCAGCGGCCATCCATTGCAGATCGTCCGGCCGCAGCGGTTTATCATGGCGCAGCGCCGACAAAACGGAGCGGGCACTGGTCACTCCGGAGGTTCCATATGGGCCGCGCTGAACACACCAGGTAACAGATCGCCCACCACCGTCTCCTGCGTGACCCCCCCGGTCGTCGCCATGGTCACTTTGACCTGAGGTCCGGCAAACTCCGCCAGCTTCTGGCGGCAGCCGCCGCAGGGCGTCACCGGCATCGGCGAGCCTGCGATGACGCAGGCTTCTGCAATCTGCGTTTCACCTGCCGCGACCATCGCAGCAATGGCGCCGGCCTCGGCGCAGGTGCCTTCGGGATAGGCCACATTTTCAACGTTGCAACCGACATAAATCGCGCCGGAGGCTGTGCGCAGCGCCGCACCGACCTGAAATCCGGAATAGGGCGCATAAGCGTTTTCACGCACCGCTGCCGCTGCTTCTCTGAGATCTTCTGACATCTGAAATTCTGCCCTCCGGAGCGGTGCGGCGGAACCCGGCGCCGGGCCTCCGCGTTTTGTAATGTAACGATAACGGAGATTTCCGATGACCAAAACACCAGAAAATGACATCATCGCCGGACCTCAGGCGGTTGACGTGAACGCCGCTGACGGCGGCGCGGAACTTACAGAAAAGACGGCAGCCGAACTGCGCGACATCTGCGACCAGACGGGCGAGCCCTTTGACGGAAGCCTGACCGAAGGACAGGCCCGCCGGCGGATCATTGCCCTTAAGGAAGCGCACGACCTCGACTGAAGCCTGTCAGTCCTGTGGTTGCGTGACCGTTTCAAAGACGCCCGGCAACGAAACCTCTAGCAGTTCGAGGTTGTCTGACGGCGCGGCGTAGCGCACCGCCATGCCTGGCGGGATCACAAATGCATCTCCTGCTGTCAGATCGAAGGGCGCCCGGCCCTCTCCCTCAAGGGTCATGGTGCCCTCCATCACAAAGGTGAAAAGGATATCGCTGTCGTGCCGTGTGGTTGCGGGATTACCCTGCCCCGGGCGGACAACGTGCACGCCTGCCACGTTGCGGGTGTGCTCTGCAATTGTGGTGTCGCGGCTCTCAAATCCGGGGATGCGGAACGGCGCCCATGTCGCTTCCTGCGCCTGATGGTGCACAAACCGCTGTCCGCTGAAATCACGCTCAGGCCGCGCCGGTCCGTTGGGCAGAACCATATCGTGATCAATTGTCGTCACGTGCTCTGCCGGGACACCGATCTCGACCACTTCTATATTGTCAGATGCATAAAGCACGCGGTGCCGGATCTGTGGCGGCTGGATCACGCAGTTTCCCGCATGCAGCCGGAAGGGCTCTCCCTGGTCCTCATAAACAAGATCAACCCAGCCCCGGTAGCAGAAGATCAGCTGAAAACCTACCGTATGGTAGTGCACCATATCGGGCACCGGTCCGCCGTCGGGTATGCGGATGTGGCTTGCGATAATCGACCCGCCCAGCCGGTCCGGAATAAGATCCCGGTACTGCATGCCTGCCCGCCCGATAATCCACGGCGCCTGATCGGCGAGACGCCGGACGACAAAAGAATGCACCGTTTCGGGCATCACCAGAGGGGCGTTCAGCGGTGCAATCTCGACCTGCGTCCCGTTGGGGGCAGTCAGGTTCCGCTTGCCGTCTGCAAATCCGTCAGGATCGTCTGTGAGGATGCGCAGTGTTCCGGGCGGCTCGGGCGCGTCCTTTTCGATCCGCAATCGCAGCCCGTGCCCGGAAAAGACCGCGACCGAAGGGTCATCAGCCGGATAAATGCTGTCCATGCGCATGCCGAGCACCTTCGTAAAGAAGGGGATGTCGTCACGCAGTTCCCGGGTTGGCAGTCTTATTTCTGCTATGATCTCCGGCATTGTCTTCCTCCGCGTTGGGTCTGCGCCTGCGCAGGACCGCAAGGACCGACGCACAGAATACCGCGACAGCGAACCAGAGTTCTGAGATTTCTTCAATCAGATGCAGCTTCGCGTACCGGACGGCCGAAATCGTGCCGTTGCCTTGCGCACCGATCACATCGGCAATCTGCCCCCCGGCGGCAAAGGCCGTTCCGGTGGCAAGGATCGCCAGTATATCCGAGCGCCAGAATGCGCGGTCGCGCATCAGGGGCCACGTGTACCGCAAAAAGCCCGCCAGAAGGAATAACAGCAGAGCAATCACAATCACGGTATTTTCAAGAAGAACGTCATCGACATAAGCGGTGACTTTGGCGAGCACCGGCAGTCCGGAAAGTTGTCTTTCATCCGCTTCCCGGTTGGCCAGCAGAGCAACAAGAACGACAATATGCCAGATGGCACGCGACGGCCGGTAAAAGATCGCAAGAACCAAGGCAGCTGCCGCAAGAAAAAGCGCGCTTGCGGTCTCGGTCAGCCCCTGCTCGTAGAAGTGAACGCCCCAGACGTGTGCGTATGGCAGCAGAGCCGCAATGATTGCAGCGCCGGCAAGGCTCGCCATCAGAATTGTTGTTCTCATACGCTGATCAGTCATTGTGCGTCGGGCGGATATCATGCAACGGCCGAATATGACAACCGTGTAACGGCGCCCCTGGCGACAGGAGCCCGGATGACCCTGCGGCAACATCACCTTGGCCTGCCCGGGCAAACAGTTTAATGCTGAACTAAATCTCCAAAAGGGAAGCCGGAAGCGATGAGTGACAATAATAACCTGCGTCAGGCCGCACTGGACTACCACGAATTTCCAAAACCAGGAAAGCTCGAGATCCGCGCCACAAAACCACTGGCCAACGGCCGCGATCTGGCGCGCGCCTATTCACCCGGGGTGGCCGAGGCCTGCCTAGAGATCAAAGAGGACGCGACCGCCGCTGCACGCTATACCGCCCGCGGCAATCTGGTTGCGGTTGTCACAAACGGCTCAGCGGTCCTGGGGCTCGGCAATATCGGTGCGCTGGCTTCCAAGCCTGTCATGGAAGGCAAGGCCGTACTTTTCAAAAAGTTCGCGGGCATTGACTGCTTTGACATTGAGGTCGACGAATCTGATCCGGAAAAGCTGGCTGATATCGTCTGTTCGCTTGGCCCTACCTTCGGGGCGATCAACCTTGAGGACATAAAAGCGCCCGACTGTTTCACCGTAGAGCGGATCTGCCGCGAGCGTATGGACATCCCGGTCTTTCACGATGATCAGCACGGCACGGCGATCGTTGTGGGGGCCGCTGCCAAGAACGCGCTGCATGTCGCCGGCAAGAGCTTTGAGGAAATCAAAATCGTGTCAACGGGCGGCGGTGCTGCGGGCATTGCCTGTCTCAACATGCTTCTTAAGCTGGGCGTAAAACGGGAAAACATCTGGCTCTGTGACGTGCACGGGCTGGTCTATGAAGGCCGCGAAACCGATATGAACCCCAGCAAATCCGAGTTTGCCCAGAGCACAGATCTGCGGACACTTGACGATGTGATTGACGGTGCGGACCTGTTCCTCGGGCTCTCAGGGCCCGGCGTGCTGAAGCCTGAACTCGTCGGGCGCATGGCAAGCCGTCCGATCATCTTTGCCCTGGCCAATCCGACCCCTGAAATTCTGCCTGATCTCGCGCGCGAAGTTGCGCCGAATGCGATCATTGCCACCGGCCGCTCGGATTTTCCCAACCAGGTCAATAACGTACTCTGCTTTCCCTTCATCTTCCGCGGGGCGCTGGATGTGGGTGCCACGACGATCAACGACGAAATGCAGCTGGCCTGTATCGACGGCATTGCAGCGCTGGCACGCGCCACAACCTCCGCCGAGGCCGCTGCGGCTTATCAGGGCGAAGAGCTCACCTTCGGCGCGGACTATCTGATCCCGAAACCTTTTGATCCGCGTCTGGTAGGCGTTGTTTCTTCCGCGGTCGCACAGGCTGCGATGGAGACCGGAGTTGCCACCCGCCCGATTGAGGATCTTGAGGCGTATCGCCAGAAGCTGGACAGTTCGGTCTTCAAATCCGCGCTGCTGATGCGGCCGGTCTTTGCCGCGGCCCGTCAGGCCACGCGCCGCATCGTCTTTGCCGAAGGCGAGGATGAACGCGTGCTGCGTGCCGCCCAGGCGATCCTGGAGGAAACTGTTGAACGCCCCATTCTGATCGGCCGTCCCGATGTCATCAATGCGCGCCTTGATCGCGCAGGTCTCACGATCAGGCTCGGCGAGGATGTGGACCACGTGAATCCCGAAAACGATCCCCGCTACCGCGACTACTGGGAGACCTATCACACGCTTATGGCACGGCGCGGCATCACGCCGGATCTGTCCCGTGCCATCATGCGCACAAACACCACAGCTATCGGTGCGGTGATGGTCAACCGGGGGGAAGCTGACAGCATGATCTGCGGAACCTTTGGTGAGTTCAGCTGGCATCTGAATTACATTGATCAGGTACTGGGAACTGACGGGCTGCACCCGGTGGGCGCCCTGTCGATGATGATCCTGGAGGACGGCCCGCTGTTTGTGGCCGACACGCAGGTGCATCTGCATCCCGACCCGCAACAGATCGCCGAGATCGCCATCGGTGCCGCACGGCACGTGCGCCGCTTCGGGGTGGAGCCGCGCATCGCTTTCTGTTCGCAGTCACAGTTCGGCAACAAGGGCGAAGGCACCGGTGGACGCCTGCGCGCCGCACTGCGTCTGCTTGATCAGGGCGGGCATGATTTCTGCTATGAGGGCGAGATGAACATCGACACCGCGCTTGATCCGGAACTGCGTGCCCGCATTCTGCCTGCCAACCGGATGGAAGGAGCGGCGAATGTTCTGATCTTCGCCCATGCGGATGCGGCATCGGGCGTGCGCAATATCCTGAAAATGAAAGGGGGCGGGCTTGAGGTCGGGCCGATCCTGATGGGGATGGGCAACCGGGCGCATATCGTGTCGCCGTCGATCACCGCACGGGGGCTTCTGAACGTTGCTGCGATTGCCGGCACACCCGTTGCCGTCTATGGCTGAGGGACACCCGCGCAGGGCCTGAGGCAGGCACGAGGGCCGCTTTTGTGGACCAGATGGCGCAGCACTGCGGTTTGCCGTGCCGGGCATTGCAGCTATCTGTGCAGCGAACGGCAGTAAGTTCTGCCGCCACCTGCTCTGAACCCGGGGAGAAGTCCGTGACCAAGATCGTTCTTGTAACCAGCCTGATTGCGTTATCGCTGTCTCTGACAGCCTGCGGCACAGTAGAGCAGGAGACCTTTACCCCGATCGTCGTGGACGGCCGCACATATGAGTTACGCACCCGGACGATTGACGGGCCGAACGGCTCTTATCAGACGACTTCGGCGATGGTCGGAAGGATCGCCTATCTGTGCAAAATTGACAGTCCCGGAGACTGCGAAGCCGCTGTCCGGCGTGGCCGCGATGAGGTCGAAGACTTCCGGTAATCCCGGAAGGAGGTCGCCTGCCTTAACCTAAGGTAAGCTGCCAAATCTCTACCGAAGGTATACGTTTTGTGTATTCTGAACCCATTAACCATCCTGTCGCGCCCGTATCCGGGGCGAAATTTGAAGAACGGAACCGTCCATGAAACACGCCATGAAAGCCTTTGTCGCCCTGGCTGCCACCCTTTCTCTGAGCGCCTGCGCATCCGTCACGAATGAACAGCGTGGCACAATCACCGTCGAAGGCGTTGAGTACACGACCCTGACGCGTACCTATCAGCAGGACAACAGGACCTGGACCACAGGAGATGTCATTGTTTTCGGGCGCACCTATGGCTGCGACACCCGCACTCCGGGTGCATGTGAAAGGGCCGTGACACGTCTGCGCAACTCCGATTCCGGTCGCTATCGTGACGACCCCGGAAACGCCGCCAGCTTCCTTATTCCGGGGGTTTAGCGCTCACAGGACCGTCTGCGGGTCTTGCCCTCCTCCTGAACCGGGCGTAACGATTGTTGCGGACCAGCGGGGAGGGCGTTCCATGTCATATCGCGAGATTTATCAGGCCAGTCTGGACGATCCCGAAGCCTTCTGGATGCAGGCAGCCGAAGCGATCGACTGGGACCGCAAACCGTCGCGCGCGCTGCATGAGCAGGGCGACAACCTCTATGAATGGTATGCCGATGGCATGGTCAACGGCTGCCACAATGCCGTGGACCGTCACGTCGGGAATGGCCGCGGCGACCAGGCGGCGATTATTTACGACAGCCCCGTAACCGGCACGAAATCATCCCTCACATACCGCGAACTGCAGTCACATGTGGCCTCTCTTGCCGGGGCCCTGGTGGCGCAGGGTGTGAGCAAAGGCGACCGGGTGATCATCTATATGCCGATGGTGCCCGAGGCGCTTGAGGCGATGCTCGCCTGCGCGCGCATCGGTGCGGTGCATTCGGTGGTCTTTGGCGGATTTGCCTCTAATGAGCTCGCGGTTCGCATCGATGACTGTGCGCCAAAAGCCATCATTGCCGCCTCCTGCGGGCTCGAGCCCGGGCGGATCGTGAAATACAAGCCGCTGCTCGACAGTGCGATCGAACAGGCTGCGCACAAGCCTGATGTCTGCATCATTCTGCAGCGTGAACAGGAAACAGCGGATCTGATTGAGGGGCGGGATCTGGACTGGCACGCCGCACAGGAGGGTGTGACACCAGCAGACTGCGTGCCGGTCGAAGGCAATCACCCGGCCTATATCCTTTACACTTCCGGGACCACCGGCGCGCCCAAGGGTGTGATCCGCCCGACTGCCGGGCATCTGGTGGCGCTGCACTGGACGATGAAAAATATCTATGATGTTGATCCGGGAGATGTGTTCTGGGCGGCCTCTGATGTGGGCTGGGTCGTCGGACACAGCTATATCTGCTATGGTCCGCTGGTGCATGGCAACACCACCGTGGTCTTTGAGGGCAAACCGGTTGGCACACCCGATGCCGGCACCTTCTGGCGGGTCATCTCCGAGCATAACGTGCGCAGCTTCTTTACCGCCCCCACTGCCATCCGCGCGGTAAAACGCGAAGACCCGAAAGGGCTGGAACGCGAAAAATACGATCTTTCCTGCCTGCGGGCCCTCTACCTGGCCGGTGAGCGCGCCGACCCCGACACGATTGAATGGGCACAGAAAATCCTCGATGTCCCGGTTTATGACCACTGGTGGCAGACAGAGACGGGCTGGACGATTGCAGGCAATCCTGCGGGCTGCGAGGCGATGCCTGTGAAGATCGGCTCACCTACGGTTGCGATGCCCGGATATGACGTGCAGATCCTCGACGAGGCGGGCCACCCGGTTGCCGCCGGAGACCTTGGCGCCATCGCCGTGCGGCTGCCACTGCCGCCTGGCACGCTGCCGACGCTGTGGAATGCAACCGACCGGTTTCGCAAAAGTTATCTGACGACCTTTCCCGGGTATTATGAGACCGGCGATGCGGGCATGATTGATGAGGACGGATATCTCTATATCATGGCGCGCACCGATGATGTGATCAACGTGGCCGGTCACCGGCTGTCCACAGGTGCGATGGAAGAGGTTCTCGCGGGCCATCCGGATGTCGCGGAATGTGCCGTGGTGGGTGTTTCGGACGACCTGAAAGGTCAGGCGCCCTTAGGGCTGGTCTGTCTCACGACCGGTGTGAACCGACCGCATGAGGAAATCACAACCGAATGTGTGAAGCTTGTGCGCGAGAAAATCGGACCCGTCGCAGCGTTTAAAAACGCGCTTGTTGTGGAGCGTCTGCCAAAGACCCGGTCAGGTAAGATCCTGCGCGCTACAGTCGTGAAAATCGCCGACAATCAGGACTTTAAGATGCCCGCGACAATCGACGATCCGGCCATTCTGGATGAAATACGCGACGCGCTGCGAACAATCGGCTATGCTCAGGGTTGATACGCCACACCCGATGCCGCGAGACCGGAAACGATGTTGCAGAATGACCCTGGGGCTGACGCGCTGAAGGCTTCTTTGACCGCCCTGTCGGCGCGGTTGCTCAGGATGGGCATTGAAGGCGCGCATTTCAGCGATCTGCTTGAGGTATTCTGCACCGGCCTGAACGATTTCGGAGCCGGGCTGATGCGGGTACATGTCACCCTGCGCGCGCATCATCCGGAATTCGGAAGCATCGCACACCGCTGGCGGCGCGATGACGGAACCGAAAGTCAGACGTTCAACCACGTATATACGCCGCGTCGGGAATGGGTAACCAGCCCGCTTTATTATCTTTCTGAAAACAATGTCAGCGAGATCCGCCAGCGCCTGACCGACCCTGATCCGGTTCTGGATTTTCCTTTCTTCGACGACCTCCGCGCGGCCGGAGGGACAGATTACATCGCGCTGAAAGTTTTTTTCTTCGCGCCCGGCGACAGTCTTGCGGTTGATCCGAACCACGCCCCCGAAGGCTGCCTGATCTCTCTGACAGGAGACGGCCCTGACGGATTTTCAGATCAACACCTTGATGCAATACGTGACCTTTTGCCGTCGTTGCTGCTGGCTCTGAAATCCAACGCCAACCGCCAGATGGCGGCAGATATCGCGGCCACATATCTGGGCCGCGATGCGGGCACACGGGTGCTGTCCGGGGACATCATACGTGGCTCGGTGCAGCATATCGACGCCGTCATCTGCTATTTCGACCTCTCTGGCTTTACCAAACTTTCTGAGGCGCTCAGCGGAGAAGATATAGTTGAGATGCTGAATGATTATTTCTGCGTCACGGTTGACGTCATCGAAAACCATGGCGGAAACGTCCTCAAGTTCATGGGCGATGGCATGCTGGCCGTCTTTGATGTGCAGAAAAACAAGAATGCCGGTCGCGCGGCAATCGAAGCAGCCGTCACCCTGCGGCGCGAGATGCAGATGGTCA
This sequence comes from Roseobacter ponti, assembly GCF_012932215.1. Taxonomy (GTDB): domain Bacteria; phylum Pseudomonadota; class Alphaproteobacteria; order Rhodobacterales; family Rhodobacteraceae; genus Roseobacter; species Roseobacter ponti. The sequence continues at coordinate 2,956,921 of NZ_CP048788.1, forward strand.
GCGACCGGCGCACCGCTGAAGGTCTGACCGCAACCGGTTTCACGCTCGCCCTGCACGGCGGAGAGGTCCTCTATGGTAATATCGGCGGACGGACACGGCTCGATTTCACAGTGATCGGCCCCGCGGTGAATACAACGGCGCGTTTGTCGGCCATGACCGCACATGTGGACCAGAACATCATCATCTCAGCCCGTGTAGCGCGTCCGGTGCTTGAAACACGCAAAGACCTGGTTTCGCTCGGCTGGTACCGGTTGCGTGGTGTGAGCGAGCGCCAGGAACTCTTTACACTGGACTGAAACGGCCACAAAAAACGGCCCCCCGGAGGGAGCCGCCATTAGTCGCTTATATCGGAAGTTGGCGTCAGGACGCTTTCTGTCGCGCGATAAAGTCATTGATCTGGCGCTCCGCCTCATCCTTGGCGAGGCCATAGCGCTCCTGGATCAGACCGCGAAGCTGACGGGCATCGCCCTCTGTCTCAGTGACTTCGTCATCGGTCAGTTTGCCCCATTCGGACTGCACTTCACCCCGCATCTGTTCCCAGTTGCCTTTGATCACATCGAAGTTCATTGTCTGCTCCTTTCGTTTGCTCAGTTGCCGCATCCGGCGCTTCCGGACACGTTGTGTTCCGGGTAATCAACGTGGCGACCCGCCCGGTTGTTCCGGAAATTGTGATCGGCACCTTCGTTCAATTGAGTTGACGCAGCGCAACCCCGTCGTCACGCTTCAACCGATCCGGGGGAGGGTGTTTATGCAAAGCTGGCTGAAGATTTCCGCGCTACTGTTAACCGGTCTGGGCGCACAAAGTGTCGCTGCCGCTGAAGGAACCCGCATTGAGGTGACCGGCGAGATCATCGACACCTGGTGCTATTATTCAGGCGTTATGGGCGGGCCCGATGCGGTTGTCGGATCGGCGCATCACACATGTGCGCTCTGGTGTTCCGCCGGCGGGATCCCCGTGGGGCTGCTGGCCGAAGACGGCACGGTCTATACGGTGCTCAAAATCGCGCAGGATGCTCAGTCCGCGGGCGGTGACACCCAACTGAGCCTTGCGGCCCATACCGTGACGGCAGACGGGATGCTCTATGAGCGTGACGGGCTGAAATATCTGGTGGTCTCCGAGGTCGTCAGCGACATGGATATCGTGAACCCTACGCATGAAGATTACGGCACCGTCCCGCCCTTTTCCTTTCCGGAGCCCGCGCAATGATGAGATTTGTTCTGGCGATACTGCTCTGTGCGGGCTCCGTGAGTGCACAGGATTTTTCCGAAGGCTCCGAGGCGAAAACCTGGAACCTCTACGCAGAAGTGCCTGCGCGGTTTGAGGCCACTGTGGTCGATATACTCTGTGAACTGACCGGCGATTGCCCGCAGGATTGCGGCGGCGGCATGCGGCAGCTCGGCCTTGTGCGGACAGCCGATGACGTGATGGTTCTGCCGATGAAAAACAGCCAGCCGGCATTTACCGGTGCTGCGGCGGAGCTTGTACCTTTCTGCAATCAGGTCATCGAAGTGGACGGGCTGCTGATCGAGGACGAGGATCTGGGCGCCAGCAACATCTACCTTGTGCAGCGGATTAAAGCCGGTGATGCGGACTGGATCAAGGCGAATACCTGGACGAAGAAATGGGCAGAACGTCACCCGGAGGCCGCCGGCAAGGGGCCCTGGTTCCGGCGCGATCCGCGGGTGAACGAGGTGATCGGGCGCGAGGGCTATCTCGGACTCGGACCGGAAGCTGATGAAACCTATGCCGAGGAAAATTTCTGATGAAAGTGGCGTGGATCGCAGCGGCGGTCTTTCTGGTGGTGCCTCACTCAGGAGCAGCGCAGGCACCGCTGCCTTTCGACGTTGGCGGGGCTTTTGAACTTACCGACCACAACGGTCAGACCCGTACGCAGGAAAGCCCTGAGGGCCGCGCGCAGCTGCTATTTTTCGGCTATGCAAACTGCCAGAACATATGTTCCGCCGCACTGCCCCTGATGGCGCAGGTCGTCGATACACTGGCTGCGGATGGTATCGCCGTCACGCCCGTTATGATTACGGTCGCCCCGGATCAGGACCGGGTGGAGACAATGGCAGCCCCGCTCAAAGAGATCCACCCCGGTTTTGTCGGTCTGACCGGAGATACTGCCGGTCTCAGGGTGGCCTATGATGCGTTTTCAGTGGAGATCAAACCGCTCTTTGAGGATCCGGAATACGGCTGGATCTATTCCCACGGCAGTTTCATCTATCTGCTGGATGCGGCGGGCGACGTTCTGACGCTTGTGCCGCCGGTGCTGAGCGTGGATGAGACGGCGCGGATTGTGCGCTCCTATGTCGACCCCGCAGAAGGCACGTAAAAACAAGCGCCCTGCCCGGGTCATTCAGGCGCCGCCGCTGAGGCTATGCCTTTCGCTGGAAGCGCCCTTGCGCTCGTCGTCCGATGGTTCAAGCCCGTAGGGCGCCGCGATATCCCAGACGTGATCCGGCACCATGTTTTTCATTTTCGCCGGCGCACTGTGGCGCAGATGAAGAACGGTCTCAGCAGCTTTCATCTCGACACGCGCACGCGCAAATTCGAGGCCCTTCGGTCCCAGACGCGGCTGCAGCCAGCTTACCAGCGGCCTGAGCCAGTCCGGCATCCGCCGCAAAGGCAGGCCACCGGCCGCACGCGCCGTATTAGCGATGAACCCTTTGACAGCACCCTTCCGGCTGCCGCCGGTGCCCGGTGCGGACAGAGAAATCTGGTCGCCCAGTGATGCGAGCATCTGAGCACCCCTGTCATTGCGCACGAGGATCCACTGCTCACCCTGCCCGCCCATATAGCCGACGGTGATATCCGCGAGCACATTGGTGTAATCGACACAGGTGCGACAGGTCAGCGGGAAGAAATCATCAGGTAGATCAGAGATCGGCAGCGACAGAAAAGGAATGAGCCGGACACGCCCGTCGCGATAGCGCAGTTCGACCCGAAAATCCGTGCGGAATTCCAGATAGGTAATCTCATCGGGGTCGCTGTCGAGCAGTGCCAGAAACCGGTGAAAGTTTTCCGTGGTGGTATTGTCCGAACACGGCGTGCCGATCACCAGCAGATGCTCAAGCCCCAAAGACGCCTCCAGCGCGCGCAGGGCATAGATCTGGCAGGGGATGCCGATCACAGCAAGGCGGGTGAAGCCCTGCGCCTGTGCCTCCTCAAGCAACGCCAGCAGTGGTGCGTAGCCCATGCGCATGCCGCGCGCATGCGCCATACCGGCGGGATCGGTGATCAGCGCCGGCACCGGCCGCCAGGGATCGTCGGTATCCGGCACCATTGTCAGCACCGCATCGACGCGGCTCTGCTGCAACAAAGCGGCCCCGAGGGCCGTCGTGATCCCCGTCCATTGCGCGCCCTGTGCAGGTGGCGTCAGCCGCGCCCGGTACATCGTCTGAAACGGGCCGAAAAAGAGCTCATCGCCCTCTGCCCGCGCTTTTCCGTGGACGGCCTTTTCCATCGCCGGATAATCCGGCGCGATAAACTGGCAGGCGCGCCCGCAGGCCTTTGCGTCCTGCAGTCTGGACACGCCACAATCGGTGCAGAGCCCGCGCGGTGCCGGCGCGCGTACCTCAGGTATCAGGATCACGTGAACTGCTCGTTGATCAGCCGTTCTTCCAGACCGTGCCCCGGATCGAAAAGGATATGATGGGCCACCGAAGGCTCCGACCGTATTTCAACCGAGACAACTTCCAGAACCGATTTTGCATCAGCTTCGGCCATGACAGGGCGCTTTTCGGCCTCAAGCACGTCAAAACGAACGACTGCATTTTTAGGCAGCAGCGCACCCCGCCACCGCCGGGGGCGGAATGCACTCATCGCCGTCAGTGCCAGGACTTCTGATCCGATCGGCAGAATGGGTCCGTGCGCGGAGTAATTATAAGCGGTTGAGCCCGCAGGCGTGCTCAGCAGCGCGCCGTCACAGACCAGTTCCGCCATACGCAGACGGTCATCAATGGTGATCCGCAGTTTGGCCGCCTGCGGACCTGAGCGAAGCAGAGATACCTCGTTGATCGCAAGCGCCTGCACGGTGGAGCCGTCGGCGCGGGTAGCCAGCATGCTTAGCGGGTTGATTGTGGCCTCTTCGGCGGCAGCCAGGCGTTCGCGCAGGTCGGTCTCGGAGTAGGCATTCATCAGAAACCCGATGGTCCCACGGTTCATGCCATAGACAGGCGCACGCAGATGCTGTGTCGCATGCAGCGTCTGCAGCATAAAACCGTCCCCGCCCAGCGCCACGACAACGTCAGCCTCTTCCGGTGCCACATCCCCGTAGCGCGTCACGAGCGCCGCGCGGGCAGTCTGGGCCACGTCAGCGCGACTGGCAGCAAAGGCGATTCTCTGTGACATCTGGCTCCCGCCCCGACTTTATCCACCTGAAACAACCACATATGCAGCGCCTTGACCAGCATCGGGCTGCAAAGCCGCCACAGACCTCCCCTGAGAGGCTGCGGGCAGTGGCGCAGGACACGCGGGACGCGTCGTTTCCGCCCCTTTCCCGGCCCTGAAGATTGCGGTAAACGGCTTCAACTTCTGCTTTTGCAAGGGAGACCACCCATGAATGCACCGCACCGCAATCCCGGATTTTTCACCGAAACGCTGGCCAGCAGCGATCCGGAGCTTTTTGGCTCGATTACGGACGAACTGGGCCGCCAGCGCGATGAGATCGAACTGATCGCTTCCGAAAATATCGTCTCCGCGGCGGTGCTTGAGGCTCAGGGTTCGATTATGACCAACAAATATGCTGAAGGCTATCCGGGCCGGCGGTATTACGGTGGATGCCAGTTTGTCGATGTGGCCGAGAACCTGGCGATTGAGCGCGCCTGCAGGCTCTTTGAATGCAGCTTTGCCAATGTGCAGCCGAACTCCGGCAGCCAGGCCAATCAGGGCGTCTTTCAGGCGCTGCTGCAGCCAGGCGATACTATTCTCGGCATGAGCCTTGATGCCGGCGGGCACCTGACCCACGGGGCCAGACCGAACCAGTCGGGCAAATGGTTCAACGCGATTCAGTACGGTGTGCGCAAAGAAGATAATCTGCTGGATTATGACCAGGTCGAAGCACTCGCGAAAGAGCATCAGCCGAAACTGATCATCGCCGGTGGCTCCGCCATTCCGCGCCAGATTGATTTCGCCAGGATGCGCGAAATTGCAGACATGGTCGGCGCGTACCTGCATGTGGATATGGCGCATTTTGCAGGCCTGGTGGCCGCGGGCGAACATCCGTCGCCTTTCCCGCACGCGCATGTCGCGACCACAACCACGCATAAAACCCTGCGCGGCCCCAGGGGCGGCATGATTCTGACCAACGACGAAGCGCTGGCGAAAAAGTTTAATTCGGCAATCTTCCCTGGCATTCAGGGTGGTCCCCTGATGCACGTCATCGCGGCCAAGGCTGTGGCTTTTGGTGAGGCGCTGCGTCCCGATTTCAAACACTACATCCGACAGGTTGTAACGAATGCTCAGGCGCTCAGCGATCAGCTGATAAAAGGCGGACTCGATACCATTACTCACGGCACGGATACCCATGTGGTGCTGGTCGATCTGCGCCCAAAGGGCGTGAAGGGCAATGAGACCGAAAAAGCGCTGGAGCGCGCCCATATCACCTGCAACAAGAACGGCGTTCCGTTCGATCCGGAAAAACCGATGGTAACATCGGGCATCCGTCTGGGATCACCTGCGGGCACCACACGCGGCTTTGGCGAGCCGGAGTTCCGCCAGATTGCGGACTGGATCATAGAGGTGGTGGATGGTCTTGGTGAAAACGGCGCAGAGGGCAACGGCGAGGTCGAGGCCCGGGTCAAAGCGGAAGTCGCAGAGCTTTGTGCGCGCTTCCCGCTCTATCCCAACCTGTAAATCCCGCGGCGTGCGATAGCGTCCCTTAACAGAGCCCTGCGCCCCTGCGGCGCAGGGTTTTTTCTTGCCTGACGCGGGGTGCCGGGTCAGGGTTGCACCGCACAGCATTCTGTCAAAAAGGCGCAAAGCATGGACATCACCCCTTCCGGCAGCAGGCCCTCGGAGAGCGGCTCACCTGAATATTTCACAGGCCGGGTGAGACTTGACCCGTTGCTCTCCAGCCCGGAGCCTGCGCGTCTGCGCGGAGCGCAGGTGACGTTCGAGCCCGGCGCGCATACCGCCTGGCACACCCACCCGCTGGGCCAGACGCTGATCGTGACCGCGGGCCAGGGGAGGGCGCAGACGCGTGGCGGGCCGGTCAGGGTGCTGCGCCCCGGTGATGTGGTCTGGTTCGCGCCGGACGAGGAGCACTGGCACGGCGCGTCACCACAGACCGGCATGAGCCATATCGCCCTTCAGGAGGCGCTGGACGGCAGTGTGGTCACCTGGCTCGACCTGGTTGCGGACGGCGATTACACCGCGTCACCCGAAGACTGAAAAAACGCACCCCGATGCGACGGAAACTGTGCGCTGCTGCGTATCACCTGAAAGACAAACAGGGAGATCCGGTCATGCGCAGTCCTTTTCAGCCATCGCTTCTGGTCACCACGCTGGTGATCCTTCTTGGCATCGCGACGCGCTCGGCACAGGCCTGCGGGCTGGTATAATCTGCGACAAACGCGCTGGCACGTCGCCACCCGCTGCGCTAAGCAGTCGGCATGCTGAGCTTTAGTGAATACGGCGACGCCGATGCGCCCGCCCTTGTGATTGTGCACGGCCTTTACGGCTCCGGGCGCAACTGGGGTGTGATTGCAAAGCGGCTTTCCGACCGGGCGCGCGTGGTGACGCCCGACATGCGCAACCACGGTGACAGTCCGCGCACGCAAACCCATAGCTACGAGGATATGGCAGGCGATCTGGCAGAGCTGATCGGCCATATCGGCGGCCCGGTGGATGTTGTGGGCCATTCGATGGGGGGCAAGGCCGCGATGCTGCTGGCGTTGGAAAACCCCGGGCTGGTCCGGCGCCTCGTTGTCGCAGATATCGCGCCGGTCTCCTACAGCCACAGCCAGATGCAGTTCATCACCGCCATGCGCGGCGTCGACCTGGACCAGGTCACCCGCCGCTCGGAGGCTGAAGCACAGCTGGCGGCCCTCGGCGTAGAGCCCGCGCTGTGCAGCTTTTTTACACAGTCGCTGGATGTGCCGGGCAAACGCTGGCGGCTCAATCTCGACACGCTGGCGGCAGAAATGGACAGGATACTGGCCTTTCCGGATGTGTCAGGACAGTTCGGGGGCGACACACTGTTTTTGTCCGGGGCGCAGTCCGATTACGTGCAGGCCGGTCACCGCCCGGCGATACGCGATTTTTTCCCCGGCGCGCGCTTTGCAAAACTTCCCGGTGCGGGACACTGGCTGCACGCGGAAAAACCACGCGAGTTTGAAGCGGCCGTTCGGGTCTTTCTGGGCCTGTGACAAGGACCTGCCGCCGCGGGTCACCTTCGGCAGTTATCACGCGCCCGGGCCTGTGAAAGGGGGCCTTTGCCCGCCCGGTCCGTCGCTGCAGCGTCGCAGTAGTGCGTCACTCCCGGACCGCATGCCCGGCTGCGCCAATTAAACACCGGCTGTGGCCTTTCCCCCTTGCACCGGGGTGGCTCTTGCCTATAACGCAGGACAATTTGGACACATGGGGGTGTCCATACTTCAGGAAGGGCCGCGCCATGCCAAAGAGAACCGATATCAGATCCATAATGATCATCGGCGCGGGGCCCATCGTGATCGGCCAGGCCTGTGAGTTCGACTATTCGGGTGCCCAGGCCTGCAAAGCGCTCAAAGAAGAGGGGTATCGGGTCATCCTGGTGAACTCCAACCCGGCAACGATCATGACGGACCCGGGCCTTGCCGATGCCACGTATATCGAGCCGATCACGCCCGAAATGGTGGCCAAGATCATCGAAAAGGAACGCCCCGACGCGCTGCTGCCGACGATGGGCGGGCAGACCGGGCTGAACACCTCCCTGGCGCTCGAGGAAATGGGCGTGCTCGAAAAGTTCGGTGTTGAAATGATCGGGGCAAAACGCGAAGCCATTGAAATGGCGGAGGACCGTAAACTTTTCCGCGAAGCCATGGATCGTCTCGGCATCGAAAACCCCAAAGCAGCCATCGTGACGGCACCGAAGAACGAAAAGGGCAAAAAAGACCTGGCTGCCGGTGTGCGCGCGGCGCTCGACACGCTTGAAGAAGTGGGTCTGCCCGCGATCATCCGTCCCGCGTTCACCATGGGCGGCACCGGCGGTGGCGTTGCCTACAACCGTGACGACTATGAGGCGATCTGCCGCTCGGGCATGGATGCAAGCCCGGTGGGCCAGATCCTCGTGGACGAGTCGCTGCTTGGCTGGAAAGAGTTCGAGATGGAGGTGGTACGTGATACCGCCGACAACGCCATCATCGTCTGTTCCATCGAGAACGTAGACCCGATGGGCGTACACACGGGCGACAGTATTACTGTGGCCCCTGCCCTGACGCTCACGGACAAAGAATACCAGATCATGCGGAACCACTCGATCGCGGTGCTGCGCGAGATCGGCGTGGAAACCGGCGGCTCCAACGTGCAGTGGGCCGTGAACCCGGTCGATGGCCGCATGGTCGTGATCGAGATGAACCCGCGGGTGAGCCGCTCTTCGGCGCTGGCGTCCAAAGCTACCGGATTTCCCATCGCCAAGATCGCAGCAAAGCTGGCTGTCGGCTACACGCTGGACGAGCTGGACAACGACATTACCCGGGTCACGCCGGCGTCTTTTGAGCCGACCATCGATTATGTCGTGACCAAGATCCCCAAATTTGCCTTTGAGAAGTTCCCCGGCGCTGAGCCCGATCTGACGACGGCGATGAAGTCAGTGGGTGAGGCAATGTCGATCGGGCGCACCATTCACGAGAGCCTGCAGAAAGCACTCGCCTCGATGGAAGAAGGTCTCACCGGCTTCGACGAGATTGACCTTCCCGGTGTCGGTGTGGGTCACTGGGAAAGCGACGGTGCTGTGCATGCAGCCATCGTCAAGGCCATCAGCCGCCAGACCCCGGACCGCCTGCGTATGATCGCCCAGGCGATGCGCCACGGGCTGAGCGATGATGAAATCCACGGCGTGACGATGTTCGATCCGTGGTTTCTGGCGCGCATCCGCGAGATCATCGATACGGAACGCCGCCTGCGGGACTCCGGTCTGCCGGAAACCGAACGCGGGCTGCGCGATCTGAAAATGATGGGGTTTACTGACGCGCGGCTGGCGGTACTGACCGGCCACAGCGAAGCGCAGGTGCGCGAGGCTCGCATCGCTCTGGGTGTGACGGCTGTTTTCAAGCGGATCGACACCTGTGCCGCCGAGTTCGAAGCGCAGACACCTTACATGTATTCCACTTATGAGGCGCCGGTGTTCGGGGACGTCGAATGCGAGGCCCGCCCGTCGGACCGCAAAAAGGTCGTGATCCTCGGCGGCGGTCCGAACCGCATCGGTCAGGGCATCGAGTTTGATTACTGCTGCTGTCACGCCTGCTATGCGCTGACGGATACAGGCTTCGAGACGATCATGGTCAACTGCAACCCGGAGACGGTCTCCACCGACTACGACACCTCTGACCGGCTCTATTTTGAACCACTGACCTTTGAGCATGTGATGGAGATTTTGCGGGTCGAGCAGGACAACGGCACCCTGCACGGGGTAATCGTGCAGTTTGGCGGTCAAACCCCGCTGAAGCTCGCCAATGCGCTGCACGACGCGGGCATTCCGATCCTCGGGACCACACCTGACGCGATTGATCTGGCCGAAGACCGCGAGCGCTTTCAGCAGCTTGTGCAACAGCTTGGCCTCAAACAGCCTCATAACGGCATTGCGCATTCGGATGAGGAAGCCATCGCAATTGCGATGGACATCGGCTTTCCGCTGGTGATCCGGCCGTCCTATGTGCTCGGCGGGCGCGCGATGGAGATCGTGCGCGATCAGGCCTCGCTTGAGCGGTATATCCGCGATGCCGTGGTGGTCTCCGGCGACAGCCCCGTGCTGCTCGACAGCTATTTGTCGGGCGCGGTCGAGCTTGACGTTGACGCATTGTGCGACGGCACAGACGTGCATGTCGCCGGCATCATGCAGCACATCGAAGAGGCCGGCGTTCACTCAGGCGACAGCGCCTGCTCGCTGCCCCCATATTCGCTGTCGCGCGAGGTCATCGCAGAGGTTGAGACACAGACCCGTGCGCTCGCTCTGGCGCTCAAAGTCGTGGGCCTGATGAACATCCAGTTTGCGCTGAAAGACGGCGAGATCTACCTGATCGAGGTTAACCCCCGCGCCTCACGCACAGTGCCGTTTGTGGCCAAGGCAACCGATTCCGCGATCGCCTCCATTGCAGCACGGATTATGGCGGGAGAGCCCCTGTCGAACTTCCCGCACCGCCCGCCCTATAACGCGGATGCCGCCTATGAAGATGTGTTGCCGCTGGCCGATCCGATGACGCTGGCGGATCCCAACATCCCCTGGTTTTCGGTCAAAGAGGCCGTGCTTCCCTTTGCGCGCTTTCCCGGCGTGGATACGATCCTCGGGCCCGAGATGCGCTCCACCGGCGAGGTGATGGGCTGGGACCGCGATTTCCCGCGCGCCTTCCTCAAGGCGCAGATGGGCGCGGGCATGGTCCTGCCCACCGAAGGCTGCGCGTTCATCTCGATCAAGGACGCGGACAAAAACGACGATATGCTGTCCTGCGCGCGCATTCTGCTGGATCAGGGCTTTACCCTCGTTGCAACGCGGGGCACAGCGGCCTGGCTGAACGAACACGGTATGGACTGCGGCACTGTAAACAAAGTGTATGAAGGCCGTCCGGACATCACAGATATGATGAAAGACGAGGCGATCCACCTGGTGATGAACTCGACCGAAGGCACCCAGGCTGTCGATGACAGCAAGTCGATCCGGTCCATCGCGCTCTATGATAAGATCCCTTATTTCACCACGGCGGCAGGCAGCTATGCGGCCGCGCTGGCCATTCGGGCGCAGGCCGATGGCGATGTCGGCGTCAAAGCACTGCAGGGCTGAGCGCCGGACACGCAATGTCTGCACACCAAAAAGCCGCCGGTCATCCCGGCGGCTTTTTTCATGATCTGGTGATGGTCAGAGAAAGCTCAGCTTTCCTCAATCACTTCAACCGCATCATCCAGCGTTTCTGCGGTTTCGTCATCCGTCAGAGGCGTATCGGGGTCCTCGGCAGGAAGCGTGTCCGCATCCTCCTGCGGCAGTACGGCTCTGACCTGATCGCGGGTGGGAAGGTTGACGCTGTCGATCAGCGCCTTTTTCTGCACGTCGTCGAGACTTTCTTCGTCGCCCTTGTAGAGACCCAGAAGGTTCGTTTCCGCATCATCAAGCGCCATGCGGTCGGGCTCTTCGACATCACTCGCCTCGTCAAGCGCGGCCTGAACGTTTTCCGCGGTCACGCTGTCTGGGTCCTCGGCCTGTTCGCGGGCATCCGCAATCGTGTCCTCAGCATTCTGCAGGGCTTCGGTATCGTTAACCAGATCGACCGCGTCCTCATAGCCTTCGTCGTCCGGCGTCAGAGTACCGTCTTCGAGATCGGCGACCGCCTGGTTGTAGGTCTCGATATACCCAAAGGCCTCCGAAACCGGCGTCAGTTCTGAAATGCGCGCTTCGGCATCGGCATAGGCTTCAGCCGCGTCAGCATACTGTGCATCCGCGACAGCATAGGCTGCAGCCACGCCAACGGGTCCGTTAAAGTTGCCGTTGCGGATATGGGCCAGCTTTGCGTTCGGGCTGGAATTGATTGCGCCGTTCATCTTTCCCAGGTTGCTGGGATGATCGAAGGCTTTTTCGATGCCGCGGTTGGTTTTAGTGCCCGAAGCTTTTGCCGTGCGGTTGTTCTTCTTCAGTCCGTCAAAGAGACCAAATCCGTTTTTGACCTTATTGCCGAGGCGGTTCAGGCTTTTCTCGACTTTCGTGCCGGCTTTGCCGCGGGACGCGGTGCTTTTGCCGCCTTTATTGCCTTTGTTACTCTTCGCAGCACCTGACTTACCTTTGTCACCGGATTTGCCTTTGGCACCACCGCCGCCGCCGTTGCCTTTGTTCCCACCGCCGTTGCCGTTGTCACTCTTGGCGACCGCCGTGTCCGCAGTGATCACAACAACCGCCGGTGCGACCGCGAAAACAGACAGAGCAAGGCTCGCGACACTGATCTGAAGATATTTTAACATTTCAATTTCCCTCATCCCGCATGCGGGTATTTTCTACGATGCACAGATACTAACGCGTGAATGCGGCAACATTCCGGCGTGTGTCCGGTGCGGACGCCCCTGCCCGGCATCCAAAAAGCCCGATATTGCAGAGGTCTGTAAAGTTTATGCGAAAATATGGCGATGATTTGAGCGCAAAACGGCACCAATAAGCAACCTGTGGCAGGTTTCCGCCAGGCAGGGGAAACAGTCGCGAGAACTGCCGACCGCGAGGCGCCGGCGAGGATCCGCGCGGCCCGAAAGTGCGGTGCCGGTCGGAAATCAGGCACAGGAGATCATTTTTCCCACCAGGAAACGGAAATCTGCGATAATCACTGATGTGGTGCGGTGCCCGACCCCCCAGGGCGCGACGCCCTGCGATTTGCGTAAACGGAGAACATTATGCGTCTGATACTTCTGAGCGGCATCGCGGCTCTGACCGCAGCCTGCACGCCCCCGCCAACCGGACCGGTAACACCGCCGGCCACCACGCTGCCGTTTTTCGGTGACGGATATCGTGCCGAGGGCGATCAGTGCCGGCGTCTGGGCGAGTCTCCTGAAACGGCCAATTTTCTCGATCACACGGCCGATCTGGTCGGCTGCCCGGAAGACATGGAAAACCTCGGTGTTTTTGTGACTGACACAGGCGCGAACGAAGTTTTCCGCCAGGATGGCTATGTCGTTTATTCGGTGCCGACCGGGATCTGACAGCTCTCCGAAGGGTGCACCCACCCAGGCACATTGAGCCTGGCATGATCCTCAGAGCCCGGCAGACGCTACGTCACCCGGGGCGATGTGACTTGACGCATGGTCCCCTTTGCGGTGACAACGACCCACCTGTCGGAGACCATATATATGTATCAGCCTGCCATCACCGGGACGGGCGTTTTCACGCCGGAAAACGTAATCACGAACGCGGAACTGGTCATTGCGTTCAATGCCTATGCCGATCTGTACAACTCGGAGAATGCTGCGGCGATTGCGGCGGGCGAGGCGGAACCCAAAGAGCATTCCTCCGAGGATTTCATTGTCAAAGCCTCCGGTATCGAACAGCGCTATGTGATCGACAAAACCGGGGTGCTTGATCCGCGGGTTATGCATCCGCTCTTCCGGCAGCGCGCGGACGACGAGCCCTCGCTGATGGCTGAAATGGGGCTTGATGCGGCGCGCAAGGCGCTGGCGGCTGCCGGCAAAGACGCAGGCGGCGTCGATCTTGTAATCTGTGCGGCCTCGAATATGGAACGGGCCTATCCTGCTGTGGCCATCGAAATACAACAGCTGCTGGGCTGCGGTGGCTTTGCCTTTGACATGAACGTGGCCTGTTCTTCGGCCACCTTCGGCATTCAGGCGGCCGCCGATATGGTGCGCGCCGGCAGCATCCGCAGCGCGCTGGTCATCAACCCTGAGATCTGCTCTGCACATCTTGAGTGGCGCGACCGCGACTGTCACTTTATCTTCGGCGACGTGGCCACGGCCACGCTGATCGAGCGCAGCGATGACGCGCAGGGCCCGTATTTCGAAATCCGTTCGACCCGGTGCGCCACGGAATTTTCCAACAACATCCGCAACAACAACGGCTATCTGCGCCGGTCGCGCCCGGCGGGCATGGCCGACCGCCGTGATATGCAGTTCATGCAGAACGGGCGCAAAGTCTTCAAAGAAGTTCTGCCAATGGTTTCAGAACACATCGCGGCCCATCTTTCTGATGAGGGTGTCGGGGCGGAGGCGCTCAGGCGGTTGTGGCTGCACCAGGCCAACAGGACCATGAACGATTTCATCGGCCGGAAAGTTCTGGGCAGAACGCCCGAGCCCGGCGAGCAGCCCAACATTCTGCAGGATTACGCCAACACATCCTCCGCCGGGTCGATCATTGCGTTTTCGAAATACTCAGATGACCTGCAGGACGGCGACAACGGGCTGATCTGTTCCTTCGGCGCGGGCTATTCGGTGGGCTCTGTGCTGGTGCAACGGCGCGGGTAATCCGGCCGCGCCGGGTCAGGCGCCGCCGTGATCCTCTTCAAGGTGCAGCTTCATATCAACCAGCACCTTTTGCAGCATCGAGGTTTCCTTGAGCAGCCTGCGCGCCTCGTTGACGGTGATTTTACCGTCTTCCATCGATTGCTGATACTCTGCCATCAGCATGGCAAAGCGCTGGCTCAGCGCAATCACATCGCTGTTCACTCCGCCCGGGCGCTCATCGTTGGGACGGCGTTCATCATATTGCAAAGAAGTGCCTGACAGTTCGGCCAGTGCGCCTGTGACATGCGGATAGCTCGCGGCCTTCTCCAGCAGTGCAACTGTCTCAATAGGCATGAAACGGTCGGCGTGCTCGTCATGGTCGGAATAATACCGTCCCAGAGTTGCTTTTGACTTTCCCGCCAGGCTGCAGGCCTGCTCGATGCCGACGTCTTTGACCAGGGCTTCGGTGTGTTTCTTAAGATACCGTCCGACTGCGTTCATTTTTCTTACCTTCCAGTCCGCAGTAAAACCAATTTCACCGGGGAAAACCATGCTGGGTTTTCCCATTAATCAGATGTCAGGGAAATGTCATTTATAAAAGCACTCCCACCTGTTGGGGGATTATGAGTAGCCGGCGTTCCCGCCGCCGGTCTTTGGGTAGGAGCCGCGTTGCGTGCTGCCGATGTGGGACAGGCAGGCCGGTGCGAACCGGCGTTCACGCAGCGGCTCTTTTCTGACCTCTGCGCGCCCTTGCAGCCCGGGATGCTGCGGCCTATCAAACCGCATGGCCAAGCTCTATTTTCACTACTCGACGATGAATGCCGGCAAGTCGACAGTGCTGCTGCAGGCAGCTCATAACTACCGCGAGCGCGGCATGGTCCCCTATCTTCTGACAGCACATTTCGATAACCGGGCGGGTCCTGCACAGATCGCCTCGCGCATCGGGATTGCGGCGGATGCTGATACCTTTGATGCCAGTGACGATCTGTTTCTGCGCCTGAAGGAAAGACTCGCGGCCGGGCCGGTGGCCTGTGTCTTTATCGATGAGGCACAATTTCTGTCAGCAGACCAGGTCTGGCAGCTTGCCCGTGCGGTGGATGATTTTGGCGTACCGGTCATGTGCTACGGGCTGCGGGTCGATTTTCGCGGCACCCTTTTTCCGGGCTCTGCGACGCTGCTGGCCCTCGCCGACGAGATGCGTGAAGTCCGCACCATCTGTCATTGCGGAAAAAAAGCCACCATGGTCATCCGTCAGGCCGCCGACGGCACTGTGCTCAGAGACGGGGCTCAGGTGCAGATCGGCGGCAATGAAACCTATGTATCACTCTGCCGGCGCCACTGGCGCGAAGCGACAGGCGACCGGCCGGCGGGAACCTGAGCCGGGGGATATCCGTTTTACCACCGGATGGTAATAACAAGCGGAGACCCTCATGGATCGCCTCAGTATTCTTCTCACCCTTATGACCGGTGCGGTCATAGGCGGCACTTTCATCGTAACGGCCTTTACGCTCGGCTATTTTTCAGTCTGGGCCGTTGTGATCTCAGTTGTGGCAACGCTGCTGCTGTCCTGGCCCGTGTCCTATCTGATTTCGCGTCGGATCAAGTCACAGGACCCGAACTGGGAACGTAAAGCCGAACCCCGGCTGGTGCCCGATACGGACGCGCCGGAAGTGTGATCAGACCGCGTTCGGGAGGTCTTTGCCCGCGAAAAAGGCCTTCAGGTTTTCGACCGTCATCATCCCCATGTCGGTTCTGACCTCAAGAGCTGCTGTGCCGATATGGGGCAGCAGAACGGCGTTTTCCATTGCTTTCAGTGCCTCCGGGACAACAGGCTCAAACTCATAGACATCAAGGCCCGCGCCGGCAATCTTTCCCGTCTGCAGGGCCTTGATAAGCGCGCTTTCTTCGACCACATTGCCGCGCGCGATGTTGATCAGATGGGCATGCCCCTGCATAGCGTCAAAGATATCCGCGTTTATCAGGTGGTGCGTTTCATCACCGCCGGGAACAGCAATCACCAGCACATCGACGGACCCTGCAAGCGCCGGCAGGCTGCCGGAGCGCTCGGCCGGGAATTCGAGGTCTTTGGCCGACCGTGAGTGATAGGCCACCTTCATCCCGAACCCGTAATGACAGCGTCGCGCGATGGCCTGACCGATCCGGCCCATGCCAACGATACCGACGGTTTTTCCGCCCAGGTGCATGCCAAGAAGCTGCGTCGGGTGCCAGCCTTCCCACGTTCCGGCGCGGACGATCCGCTCACCCTCGCCTGCCCGGCGCGCGCTCATCAGCATCAGCGTCATCGCCGTGTCGGCCGTCGCGTCAGTCACAGCACCCGGCGTGTTGGAGACCGCAATGTCCGCCGCGCGCGCAGCACCCGTGTCGATGTGATTGTATCCCACACCAAAATTAGCCAGCACCCTGCACCGGGGATCGGGTACAGCGTCAAAGATTTCCTGTGTGTAAAGATCCCCGAGCGTCGGCACCACACCATCATAGTCCCGCAAGGAAGCCTGCATCTCAGCGGCACTCATCGGGCCGGTATCCTGGCGCACATCAAGATCAAATAGCGCGCGCGCGGCATCCTGAACTGTTTCAGGCAGCGGTCGTGTCATCAGAACCTTTGTCAATGCATCCGCCCTCCGTCCGGTACGTTGAGATCGGGGCTCAGCAGCACAATCGCTCCCCGGGCGTCCGCGACGCCAAGCACCAGCACCTCCGACATGAATGGTCCGATCTGTCGGGGCGGGAAATTGACCACCGCCATCACCTGCTTTCCGACCAGAACCTCGGGCGTGTAGTGCGTGGTGATCTGGGCGGAGGTCTTCTTCTCTCCGATTTCCGGGCCGAAATCGATCCAGAGCTTGATTGCAGGCTTGCGTGCCTCGGGGAAGGGTTCGGCCCGCAGGACCGTGCCTTTACGGATATCGACCGCCATGAAGTCGTCAAACGTAATTTCAGCCACTGGCCAGCTCCCTCGACCGTTCGGCGGCCGCATGCACCGCCCGGCGCAGCAGGGCGGGAAATCCGTTGTCCTCGTCCATCAGAACCTCAAGCGCAGCCTGGGTCGTGCCATTTGGTGAAGTCACATTGATCCGCAGCTGGTCCGGTCCGACATCCGCCGCCATTGCAAGCGCGCCGGCGCCGGCGACAGTCGCCTTGGCCAGTTGCAGCGCCAGCGCAGGATCCAGCCCTTCGGCCTCACCTGCTGCCGCCATGGTTTCGATCATGTGAAACACATAGGCCGGCCCCGAGCCGCTGACGCCCGTGACGGCGTCAATATCCGCCTCACGTTCCAGACGCACCACCTGTCCGACCGCGCTGAGCAGCAGATACGCTTCGTCGAGAGCCTCAGCATCCGTCGCGCCATTTCCGACAATCGCGGTGATCCCCCTCGAGATAGCCGCAGGCGTGTTGGGCATCGCGCGCACCACAGGGGTCTGATAGCCAAGCATCTGTTCAAAAAAATCAATGGTGATCCCCGCCGCTACGCTGACAAACACTGTGCCGCCGCCGCCCATCTCTTTGAGCGCCGGCAGCGCGTCGCGCATCATCTGCGGTTTAACGGCCACCAGAACGATCGCAGGAGACGCCGGAAGGTTGCCCGACAGATCCACACCGGACGCTTTCAGCCAGTCGGAGGGATATGGCTCGACGACGGAAACAGATTCTGCCGGCAGTCCGCGGGACAGCCAGCCTTCAAGCATCGCTGAACCCATTTTCCCGCACCCGAGAAGCACCAGCCCCTCGCGTGCGATACGCGTATCTTTCATCATTTCCGCTCCCGGATCCGGTGTCGTCCGGGTCAGGTTTTACGCGCGACCGTAAGCCTCCGCAATGGCGACCTGAAGCGCCTGCTGTGGGCTCTGATCGCCCCAGACAAGAAGCTGCATCGCCGGATAGTAGCGCTCGGCACTCATCACCGCCGCGCTGATCATGGTGTTGATCTGATCGGCGCTGGCGACATGTCCACCGGCCAGGACCAGGCCATAGCGGTACACCATCAGCTTTTGTTCGTCCCAGTACGTAAAGGCACCCGCCCAGCACTGGTCGTTGATGTGGTTGAGAAGTTCATAGAGCTCCGCGTGCTTTTCATCGCGCGGTTCCATGTCGAAGGTACAGATCATCCGCAGGGTCTCGTCATAGGCCGACCATGCCAGCGTCAGTGAATAGGTCCGCCACTGACCCTCTACCGCCATCGCGATCTGCTCGTCGGAAATCCGGTCAAAATCCCACTCATGATGGGTTGCCAGATGCTCAACGATGTCGATCGGGTGAATGTCGTCTTCCAGAAACTGCTCGGACAGGGCCATGGTGCCACCTCTTTTTATCGCTCTGGCGAGTGAGGTCTGTTCAGCCCCCAATGCCAGGTGCCTGCGCTATGGGTCGGGGCGAGCCCCCGTACTCATACACTATATGGTGCGGCCCGGGAGCCATTCTGGCAACCCCTATTCTTGTGGGTAACCACAATAAGTTGTGGATATCGGGCCACGCGGCCCAAAACTGCGCAAAACGTTAAATAACTGTTACCGAAACCGGCCCGCGCGCAGGCGTGCGGCCTGCGGACGGTTAATCAGTTAATCGGGATGCGCGCGCGGCGGCGTTCAGCCTTTGGCTTCGAGCTTATCGAGTCGCGCCCGCAGTGCTTCGTTTTCTTCGCGGGCTTTCTGGGCCATGGCGCGCACGGCGTCGAACTCTTCGCGGGTCACAAAATCGCGGTCGGCGAGCCAGCGGTCGATCATGCTTTTCATCGCGGTTTCCGCCTCTTCCCGCGCGCCCTGTGCCACGCCCATGGCGTTGGTCATCAGCTGCGAGATGTCGTCGAATACTTTATTGCGGCTTTGCATGGTTTTTCTCCGTCTGCGTCTGACCGTTATATGGGGTGCAAATGCCCGCTGTGCAAGGTTGACTTCCGGGCCGGGCAAAAGGCAACTGTGCGGCATGCAGGCTCTGATCCCTTTTCCGGATATTTCGCCCGAGATTTTCTCGGTTACGGTCTTCGGATTTGATTTCGCGCTGCGCTGGTATGCGCTGGCCTATATCGTCGGCATCGTCATCGGATGGCGGCTGGTGCTTGCGGCGCTGCGCCGGCCGGGGCTGTGGCCTGATGATAAACCGCCCGCCACACCGGAACGCGTCGAGGACATGCTGACCTGGATCATCGTCGGCGTCATCCTGGGCGGGCGGCTCGGCTATGTCGCTTTTTATCAGCGGGAGTATTATCTTGCGAACCCCGGCGAGATCCTCGCGATCTGGCAGGGCGGCATGGCGTTTCACGGCGGGATGATCGGTGTTGTTGTTGCAGGCTTCGCCTACGCGTTACTGCACCGGCTGCCCAGACTGAGCCTTGCGGATGCGATAGTGCTTGGTGTGCCGCCGGGACTGCTGCTGGGACGGCTGGCAAATTTCATCAATGCCGAGCTCTGGGGGCGCCCGACGACCCTGCCCTGGGGCGTGGCCTTTCCGGGCACAGCAGCCCAGGATTGTCCGGGCGTCGAAGGTCTGTGCGCCCGTCACCCCTCGCAGCTTTACGAGGCGGGGCTCGAGGGTCTGTTGCTGGGCGCGCTGCTGATCTGGCTCGTGTGGCGCAGTGGTGCGCTCAAACGTCCGGGGTTCGTGGCAGGCACGTTTTTCGCAGGCTACGGGTTTTCCCGATTCCTTGTTGAGTTCGTGCGCCAGCCTGATGCCTATTTCAGCGGCCCCGGCAACCCCCTCGGGCTCGCGTGGCATGTCGATGGCTGGGGCCTCACCATGGGACAGATCCTGTCCCTGCCGATGATCCTCGCCGGGCTCTGGCTGATGGCACGGGCCCGTCGCCGGCAATGACACTGCGCGACCTGCTCACGGCACGGATAGCGGAAAACGGGCCACTTACCGTTGCGGAATATATGGCCGAGTGCCTGTTGCATCCCCGGTACGGATACTACACCACGCGCGACCCGTTTGGCCAGGCGGGAGATTTTACCACGGCACCCGAAATCAGCCAGATGTTCGGCGAACTGATCGGACTTTGCATGGCTCAGGCCTGGCTTGATCAGGGCCGCCCGGCACCTTTTACACTGGCCGAAGCCGGTCCAGGGCGCGGAACCCTGATGGCTGATATCCTGCGAGCAACGGCCGGCGTGCCGGGGTTTCATGAAGCTGCAAGCGTGACGCTTTTTGAAGTCTCGGAAAAACTGCGCGCTCTGCAGACCGCGGCCCTCGCACCGCTCAGGCCGGTCTTTGCTGATACCCTTGATGCGCTTCCGGTTGCGCCTCTGTTTTTTGTTGCCAACGAATTCTTTGATGCCCTGCCGATACGCCAGTTTGTGCGCGCAGAAAAACACTGGCGGGAACGCCAGGTCGGCCTGCAGGACGGCGCGCTGTGTTTTGGTCTCGCACCTGAGTTGCCGCAGCCGGCCCTGTCGCACCGTCTGGAAGATACGGTTCCCGGAGATATGGTCGAATACGCACCTCAGGCCGGGCCTCTGGCAGAAGCAGCAGGACGCAGAATAGCAGATACCGGCGGGCTGGCACTGATCATTGATTATGGCGACTGGCGCAGCACCGGCGACACATTCCAGGCGGTGAGAGAGCATAAAAAGGCCGGCGTCTTTGAAGAACCGGGCCATGCGGATCTGACCGCGCATGTGGATTTCGAAGGACTGGCACGGGCGGCCCCCTGTGCCGCGACACAGCTCACCACCCAGGGAACGTTCCTTGAAAGACTGGGCATCACGGAACGCGCGCGCCGGCTTGCGACCCGTCTCAGCGGCACGGCGCTGGAAGTGCATATCGCAGCACATCGCCGCTTGACGCACCCTGACGAAATGGGAACTCTGTTCAAAGTGCTGGGTCTTTATCGCGATGCGGACGGACCGCCACCCGGATTGGAACGATGACGCTTGAAATCCTGACCGCTGACAGTCTCGGACCTGTAAGGCACGGGTTTTTCACCCGGCGCGGGGGCGCATCATCGGGTGTATTTGCGGGCCTTAACTGCGGATCCGGGAGTTCTGATCAGTCGGAAATTGTCGCAATCAACCGCGCGCGCGTGGCACAGGCAATGGGGGTTGGCACCGATCACCTGGTGGGCGTACATCAGGTTCATTCAGCTGATGCGGTCACTGTCACCGGCCCGCTGCAGGAAAAGCCCAGAGCAGACGCGCTGGTGACCGATCAGCCCGGTGTCGCGCTGTCGATCCTGACGGCGGACTGCCAGCCCGTACTTTTTGCCGATCATGAGACCGGCGTTATTGGTGCAGCTCACGCAGGATGGAAAGGCGCTCTGAACGGCGTGCTGGAGGCAACGATTGAGGCCATGCTCGGTCTGGGCGCTGCGCGTGGCAACATCCATGCCGTCATCGGCCCTTCTATTTCGCAGGCCGCCTATGAAGTCGGGCCGGAATTCTTTGATGCTTTCAGCGCCGAGGATCCGGAGTACGCACGTTTTTTTGCAGGCGGCACCGGTGACCGGATGATGTTCGATTTGCCGGCCTTCGGGCTGTACCGTCTGCGCGAGGCCGGCATCGGATCAGCCGAATGGACGCGACACTGTACTTATGCGGATGCAGACCGATTCTTTTCCTACCGGCGCAGCACCCATAAAAAAGAAGCCGACTACGGCCGGCTGATCGCCGCCATCACGCTGTGAAATCGAACCAAAGGCGGCAGAAACCCGGCGAAACCTGCCCCGGGAAGGCCGCATTTGCCGTGAACAATGCTGAATTCTCTGCCCTATTGTCTCCTGCCAAAGTGATTTTCTTCTCCGTTTCCCCATAAAAACAACAGAAAATCGCGAGACCGCCCAAATCGGGCAATTCGTTCAAAATTGCAGCAATTTTTCCGTGAAATTAATTCAGATTTATTGTTTCCCGCCCCAAACCTGCCCGAATGGTCGGGCAGTTTGATGCTCAACGAGAGGCAAATGCCCCGGAGCAGACAAAAAAGAGCAGGACAAGAACATGAAACCCAATAAACGCTTCATCCGGTCCGTCGTTAAGACCGCCGGGATGTCAAAAACACAAATGCCCTGGCAACGGGGGGAGCGTCGTGCAGCCTTTATCGCCAGGCGCGCCGGAAAAGAGCAACCGGTCGCCAGATCTGCCTGAATCATTCCCTCCAGAGTGACGGCCCCGGCAGAGGCCATTTCCTTAACCCTTCCGCGACGAATCGCGGGAGGGTTTTTTCCTGCGCCAATTGTGACGAACCGGCTGAGGCTGAAGAAACAAACCTACCGGATCGTCAGGATTGGTCCCGGGTACGTGTCGAATAGCACAGGACCTTTGACAGATCTGCAGGCCGTCGCACATTCTGTCCGGACCCAAGACACGAAAGAACATGTACCTGTCCTTTCCGTGCTCGTCGGTGGGGCCGACACGGGATGTGACCAGCTTTAAAAGGTGATCGCATGACCCTCACGCCGCCCGCATCCACACTGCCTGCTCCCGTTTCCGCCTCTGATACCCGTCCCGCATCCCGCATCAACTGTGCGGTCCGGATTGCGGACATTGCCGCCCTGAGATCAGACCGCAGCACGATCATCGGACAGCGCCGGATCCCGGCTTTGCCGCTTTTTGACCGGGCGTTTTCAGCCTTTGCCCGTGGCACGCTCGTGCACACGCCGCAGGGCCCCGTGGCCGTGGAAGATCTGCACCCCGGCGACAGGGTCGCAACCTCCGGCGGCACCGGTGAAATCACCTGGATCGGATCGGCATCATACGCGCCCGCGGACGACGCGGGCCGCATGCCGCTCACCCGGATCATGGCTGACAGCTTTGGTGTGAACCGGCCGGACAGTTTTGTCAGCCTCGGCGCTGCGGCATGTCTGCTGCAAACACCCGCGCACCTTCGTGCGGGCTATGAGGGCCGGCAGGTCATGACCCCTGCCAGGAGTTTTGTGGACGGGGTGAACGTTATTGAAGTAACGCCCCCGACCCCGGTTCGGCTCTTTCACATCGCCCTGCGCCAGCATGACGCAATCATTGCGGGCGGTCTGGAGGTTGAGAGCTTTCACCCTGATGCAGCGGCCCTGCGGGACACATCGCATACGCTCCGCGACGTTTACATGTCGCTTTTTCCGCACATCGAATCGCTCAGTGAATTCGGGCCGGTGGCGTTTGAACGGCTTCCTGCGGATGCGTCAGATCAGACCGCGGCTTAACCGGCAGCACTCAGGCGCGCTTCGAGCACGTCAAAGGGCACACCGGGATCGTCCTTGGCACAGCGGATCACCAGCGATGTCTTGACGCTGGCGACATTCGGGGTGGTCAGCAACTCGCCGGTAAGGAACTTCTGAAAACCGGACAGGTCGGGTGCCGCGCATTTCAGGATGAAATCAACCTCACCGTTGAGCATATGGCACTCGCGTACGAGCGGCCAGGCCCGGCAGCGGTTTTCAAAGGCTGTCAGATCGGCTTCAGCCTGGCTGGCCAGGCCAACCATCGCAAAAACCTGTACTTCAAAGCCAAGCTCGCGGGCGTCGACTTCCGCATGATACCCTTTGATATAACCCGACTCTTCCAGCGTTCTGACCCGCCGCAGGCAGGGCGGCGCCGAAATGCCCACCCGCCTTGCAAGCTCGACATTGGTCATCCGACCATCTGCCTGCAACTCAGCAAGGATCTTCCGATCTATCGGATCCAGACGTGTTCCTGCCATATGCCCCCCTGATTTTGCAGAAGTTATAGCACCGCCACAGGCACGCGCAATATTATTTCGCAATTGCGCAAGATTCTTTCTGGAATTCTTCGAACCTGTAATCCGACTATGCACCAGGCGCCTGCATTCGAGGGGTTTAAGCCCTGCCTCCGCCGCTATATATCGGTGGCTGCTGCAACCAGACCAGACGGGGATTATCATGGGTAACACACGTAAAACGCGCGTACTTATTATCGGCTCAGGCCCTGCCGGTTATACCGCCGGCGTCTATGCCAGCCGCGCGATGCTGGACCCTCTTCTGGTGCAGGGTATTGAACCCGGCGGGCAGCTGACCACCACCACTGAAGTGGAGAACTGGCCCGGTGACACTGAAGTGCAGGGGCCCGATCTGATGGTGCGCATGGAAGCGCATGCCAAAGCGATGGGTACCGAAATCATCGGCGATATCATCGTGGACCTGAATCTCGAAAAACGCCCCTTCATCGCCACGGGTGACAGCGGCACGACCTATGTGGCCGATGCAGTAATCCTCGCGACCGGCGCCCGGGCCAAATGGCTCGGACTGCCGTCCGAAGAAAAGTTCAAAGGCTTCGGTGTCTCAGCCTGCGCGACCTGTGACGGCTTTTTCTACCGCGGCCAGGAAA
This sequence comes from Roseobacter ponti, assembly GCF_012932215.1. Taxonomy (GTDB): domain Bacteria; phylum Pseudomonadota; class Alphaproteobacteria; order Rhodobacterales; family Rhodobacteraceae; genus Roseobacter; species Roseobacter ponti. Next base: position 2,981,323 of record NZ_CP048788.1, read on the forward strand.
TTGTCGTGATCGGCGGCGGCAATACGGCCGTGGAAGAGGCGCTGTTCCTGACGAACTTCGCCTCAAAGGTCACCCTGATCCACCGCCGCGACGAGCTGCGCGCGGAAAAGATCCTGATCGACCGGCTGATGAAAAACCCAAAAATCGAACCTCTGTGGTTTCATGAGCTCGAAGAGGTCGTGGGCACGGATGCTCCGCTCGGTGTCGAAGCGGTGCGGGTGAAAAGCACAAAAACCGGCGAAATAACAGAAATTCCGGCCAAAGGTGTCTTTGTCGCCATTGGTCATGCCCCTGCCAACGAGCTGGTGAAGGACGTGCTTGAGACGCATATGGGCGGCTATGTCGTCACGAAACCCGACAGCACCGAGACATCGATCCCGGGAGTGTTCGCCGCAGGCGACCTGACCGACCACAAATACCGCCAGGCGGTCACATCTGCCGGCATGGGCTGCATGGCGGCGCTCGAAGCGGAGCGCTTTCTGGCAGAAAACGAGGGCGAAGAGACCTCCCTGCCCCTGGGCTACGGCGCTGAGGTCTCCGAAAGCGCCGCGGAGTAGCACGCAGACCGGGCGCGCCCTGAGCAGGTGTTGCCTGCGTACGGTGGGTTAAGTCGGTAAACACACGACATATGGATAACGCCAGACGTGCCCTGACCGAAGACCGGTCTGAACCGTTTCAAGCGAGGTCCATATGCCCACACGTGCCGCCCTGTCCCATATTCCCGGCCCGCCCCTGCCGCCGCTCGTTGGCCATACGCTGACGATCGCCCGCGACAGTTATGGCACACAGCAGGAATATATCCGTCGTTACGGCCCTGTTTACAAAACGAAAATGCTGGGTGTCTGGAGGGTCAACCTTTGCGGGCCGGACGCGCTCGAATATGTGCTGCTGGATCAGGAAAAAAATTTCTCATCCGAAGGCGGCTGGGACGCGCTGCGCAAAATCTACCCGGGCGGCCTCATTCTGCAGGATTTTGACAAGCACCGCATGAACCGCAGGATCATGACAGCAGCCTTTCGCGCTTCTGCCATCCGGGAATACCGGGCGCGCATGGAGCAGACGATGAACGATCTGCTGCTCAGCTGGCCGCGCGAACGCCCTTTTGATTTTTACGCCGCCATCAAGGATCTGACCCTGCGCATGGGTGGTGCCGTCTTTATGGGGCTGCCGCTCGATGGCGCACTGGCACAAAAGATCAACCGCGCCATCAAAAACGAGATCCGCGCCTCGGTCACGCCGATCCGCCATGCCATCCCCTTTACACCGATGTGGCACGGGGTACGGGGGCGCGATTTTCTGCGCAACACTTTCCGGGATCTGATCGCTGAACGCCGGGAGACGGGCGGCAATGATTTCTTTTCACAGATGTGCGTGGCCACGGATGATGACGGTCACGCGTGGGATGAAGAGCAGATCGTCAACCAGTTCAATCTGCTGATCATGGCCGCACATGACACCACAGCTACCTCTCTGACCGTGATGATGTCGGCTCTTGGCTCTCACCCGGAGTGGCAGCGCCGGCTGGTTCAGGAAGTCGCGGATCTGGGGGATGTACCGCTCGATGAGGACGCGCTGGCAAAGATGACGGAGACCGATAAGGTTTTCCGGGAAGCGCTGCGCCTTGTGCCCCCTGTGCCATTTATTCCGCGCCTGGCGCTGCGTGATTTTCACTGGCAGGGCTTTGATATCCCCGCCGGGACATCGCTGGCGCTCAATCCGGGCGTTACGATGCTGTCGCCGGATCTCTACACCAGTCCCGAAGGTTTTGATCCGGACCGGTTCAGCCCGGAGCGCGCCGAGGACCGCAGCCACCGTTTTGCCTGGACGCCTTTCGGTGGCGGGGCGCATAAATGTATCGGGATGCATTTCGCCACCATGCAGGTAAAGCTCTTTGTGGCGACGCTGCTGCGCAGGAACCGGGTCGGCCTGCCTTATGGCGCACCGGAATGGCAGCGGATGCCGATCCCGAAACCAAAGGGGGGATTGCCCCTCGTGCTGCGCCCGGCGACAGCCCTGCGCCGCGCCGCCTGAGCCGGGTCAGGGAAAATGCACAGTGCCTGACATCACGATGACGCCGTTGCCGCTGACCTCGACCCCGGTGATGGCGTCGCGCGGGCCCAGCACGCTGACCTGTGCCTGACCGGGGCGACCCATGGTGTGCCCCTGTTCGGCGACAAAATCCGGTTTACCGATCAGCCCGTGAGACCACAGATACGCTGCCATGGCACCGGTCGCGGAGCCGGTGAAGGGGTCTTCGGCAGGAGACGGCGGCGCCAGCAACAGGCGCGCATAAGTATCGCCGGCGTCTGTCGCCCCGTCCTGAACGACCCAGAAGGGCTCCATCAGGTCCGTCTCCGAATGCCCCAGATGCGTGGCGAGCCTTTGGAAAGCGCCATGATCAAAGGTCAGCGCCTCAAGCGCTGCGCGGTCGCGCAGGACCGTGATGCAGAACGGCAGGCCTGTTGAGACAATCTGCGGCGGCGCGACGATCTGACCGGGTGAAATGCTGCCAGCTTCGGCGACGATACCGGCCGGAACCGTTTCACCGAACTGCGGCGCGATCTGGGTCATTGTGACCCTGGTGCCGCTGACAGTTACCGGAATGATGCCTGCCCCGGTCTCCAGCGTCAGCGACCCGTCGTCTACCATGCCACGGGCCCGCATTGCGGCCACGGTCGCGATGGTGGGGTGGCCGGCAAACGGGATCTCACGGCTCGCGAGAAAGTACCGGACACGGATGTCCGCCACGTCGGAAGGCCCGGTAAAAGTACATTCCACCAGAGAGGTTTCGCAGACGTAAGCCATGCATAATTCCGCAGGCAGTGCCGCGCTGTCATGCACGACCGCGCAGCCGTTGCCCCCAAAGGCCCTCGCGGCAAAGGCATCCACCCAGTCGAACTGATAATCCATCGCCCGTCTCCCGAAATAAAAAAGGGCCGCAGCGGTCTGCAGCCCTTCTTAAGTCTTCAACACCCCTCAGGCGGCGTCAATGCACGGCGACCGGCGCATAGTCATTCTGCCGCGCGAGACGAAACGCAAGGTTGCGGTCCGCGACAAGTGCCAGCTGCTGGCCCTCGCTGTCATGCACAGCATAGAGCTGCTCCAGGCCTTCAATCTGGCCCTGCACCTCGTCGGGCAGGTCGGTCACATCGATCGCTTTGACGTAAACGATGCGGCTGTCTGTCTGGTGTCCTTCAAACGGTTCGTGCATGGCTCACCCCTTTCTTATGTTGATTGTTTTGACGACGGACTGCGGTTTCGCGCGCGTCAGATCTACGTGCAGCAGACCGTTTCCGATGATGGCTTCACCCACGTCCACACCATCGGCGAGCACAAAGCTGCGCTGAAACTGGCGGGCGGCGATGCCGCGGTGCAAAAACACGCGTCCTTCGCTGTCATCGGTCTGGCGACCGCGGATGACCAGCTGCCGGTCCTCGACGGTGATCGAGATATCTTCTTCGGCAAAACCAGCAACAGCCAGCGTGATCCGGTAGGAGAAATCGGATGTCTGTTCGATATTGAACGGAGGGTAGCCCTCATTGCCGGATTTCGCAGTGCGCTCCAGCAGGCGTTCAAGCTGCTCAAATCCCAGCATATGGGGATATGAACCAAGGGTCATTTTCGTCATGCGACACGTCCTTTTAGGTCAAGCGACAGTCATTCAGAATCCCTTAACGGCGATCCCTGACATGAATATGGGGAGCAGTCGCGCCACAGACAAGGGCTATGCGATAAAGTCCCGAGCCCTTATGATGATACCGGTAACAGCTATGGAATCACGCTGCGATGAACGTACAGTCCGACCTTTCGATGAAAACCGATGAGGTGCTGCGCGTCGAACTTGCGGTTTTTCGACGTGAACACCGCGATCTTGACGAGGCCATTCATGCGCTGGCGGAAAAAGGCATGGGTGATCAGCTGACACTGCAAAGGCTGAAAAAGCGCAAACTGCGCCTTAAGGATGTCATTGCACAGATCGAAGACCGTCTGACGCCGGATATCATTGCCTGAACTTTTCTGACCGCATTGCCAGGCAGGACGATTCGACTATAGTTCCGGCTCGCGCGGGACAGGCTCAGGGAACCCTCACATATGACCACGCCGGTTGTTGGCATTATCATGGGCAGTCAGTCCGACTGGCCCACCATGAAAGAGGCAGCGGTGCTGCTGGACGAACTTGGCGTGGATTATGAGACAAAGATCGTCTCGGCCCACCGCACCCCCGACCGGCTCTGGAATTATGGGAAATCGGCTGTGGACCGCGGACTGCAGGTGATCATTGCCGGTGCCGGCGGTGCTGCGCATCTGCCAGGGATGATGGCTTCCAAGACCCGCGTGCCGGTGATCGGCGTGCCGGTGCAGACCCGCGCTCTGTCGGGCGTGGATTCTCTTTATTCCATTCTGCAGATGCCACGGGGTTTTCCCGTGGCGACCATGGCCATCGGGTCTGCGGGTGCGGCTAATGCTGCGCTGATGGCCGCAGGCATTCTGGCTCTGAGCGACGATGCCCTTGCCGGCCGGCTCGATGGCTGGCGTGCTGCCCTTTCCGCATCAATCCCAGAGGAACCGGCAGATGACTGAGCCCCTGCGCACCGGCGCGACGATCGGTATTCTGGGCGGCGGACAGCTCGGGCGCATGCTGAGCGTAGCGGCCTCCCGCCTCGGGTTACGCTGTCACATCTATGAGCCCTCGGACAACCCGCCCGCAGGACAGGTCGCAGATGCCGTCACCACCGCACCTTATGAGGATGCAGAAGCACTCGGACGCTTTGCCCGAAGTGTCGATGTGGTGACTTATGAGTTTGAAAACGTCCCGACCGCAGCTCTGGATACGATCGAGGAAATCGTCCCGATCCGGCCCGGTCGCGAGGCCCTCAGGATCAGTCAGGACCGCCTGACCGAAAAGACCTTTCTGCGGGATCTCGGACTTCAGGTCGCGCCCTTCGCGGACATTGCCGATACCGGCGCGCTCGCCCAGGCACTGGCTCTCATCGGCACCCCTTCGATCCTGAAAACCCGCCGGTTCGGCTATGATGGCAAAGGTCAGGCGCGCCTTCAGGACGCGCAGGATGCCGCCACCGCATATGCGCAGATGCAGGACCAGCCTGCCCTGCTCGAGGGGTTTGTGGACTTCAGCTTTGAGGTGTCGGTGATAGCGGCGCGCAGTTCGGCAGGCGAGGTTGCCTGTTTTGATCCCGGTGAGAACGTGCACAAAGACGGCATTCTGCGCACCACAACTGTTCCTGCCCGGCTGAACGCAGCACAGCGCACCGACGCTGTTCTGATCGCAGCGAGAATTCTGAATGCGCTCGATTATACCGGTGTTCTCGGGGTCGAGCTTTTTGTCACGCCAGCCGGCCTCGTGGTCAATGAAATTGCCCCGCGGGTGCATAATTCCGGCCACTGGACCCAGAACGGATGCGTCGTGGACCAGTTTGAACAGCATATCCGCGCTATTGCCGGATGGCCTCTGGGCGATGGCAGCCGCTATTGCGATGTGACGATGGAAAACCTCATCGGCGATGACATGGACCGGGTTGCGGCGCTCAGTGCGGAGAAAAACACCGCTGTGCATCTCTATGGCAAAGTGGAGACAAAGCCCGGACGCAAGATGGGCCACGTGAACCGGATCACAGGTTAATCAGCCGAAAAACCGTTCGGCAATCCGTCCCGACACGTGGCTGAAAACGCCGCCTGCGATTGTTGCTGCAACCCTGCGCGTGGACGCATCAAGAATGACCAGATCGGCGCGCTTTCCCGGCTCCAGCGTGCCGCGGTCGGTTAGACCCAGCGCGCGCGCAGGACCGGAGGAGACGAGCCCCCAGGCCTTTGTGAAACCGACCATACCGGTGTCGGCAAGCATCAGCGCCGCGCGGCGCGGGCTGGGGTAATGGTAGTCAGAGGCCAGCGCGTCGCAGTAGCCCATCGCAATCAGATCAATGGCGCTGGCGTTGCCTTTGTGAGAGCCGCCGCGCACCGCGTTGGGCGAGCCCAGAACAACCGTACCGCCGGCATCTTTTGTGGCTTCTGCGGCCTCAATCGTTTCCGGGAACTCCGCGATGCTGACACCACGGGTCTGCCAGGCGGCGCGGTCTTCGCGCGTTGCGTCATCATGGCTGCCCATCCGAACCCCCTGAGCCGCAAGCGCGGCGCACAGCGCATCCAGTGCTGCAGGCACCTCGGCCATGCCGGCATGCAGGTTCTGCAGCATTTCCAGATGCACTTCAGGATTTCGGGCGGCTTTCAGCGCCTGTCCCACCAGCCCGGGCGGCCTGCGTCCCTCTCTCAGCCGGTCATGTGCCAGGTGGTCGTTGAAAACCACATATCCGACCTGCCAGTCGGCGATTCTGGCCGGCAGATCGTCATAAAGATCCAGCTGTGAAATCTCGAACCTGAGCTGCCCGCGGATGTCGGTGGAAAGAGACGGGGCGGTGTCGCGCACAGCACTGAGCACTGTACCGGCGAATTCGGGGCTTCGGATGCCACCTTCCCAGCTGGCGAACTGTGCCAGCACGGCCGTGGTAATCCCGTTGGCCGCAAGTTCGGCTTCGGTGGCGATCAGCCCCTCAGCCATCTGTTTCATCGCACCTCGCCGGGGCGCCAGATGGCGCTCAAATCCGTCACCGTGCATATCCACGATCCCGGGAAGCACCAGATAGCCCGAGAGATCGACATCGCGCGCCACAGGCTCGTCTGAAACCACCCCGCCCGCAATGCTCAGCGGTACCTGCTGAACACCCGCCGGTGTCAGCACGTCCGCGCCTGTCAGTCTAAGGTCTGCCAATGAATGTTCCCACGTCCGGCACACAGCTGCCCTCCGGACAGCCGAGCTGATCGAGTACCGCATCAAGCCAGCTCAGGGAATGGTCAAACCGTCCCGTCTTCAGAAAAGCGACGGTCTGAGCGATGACGCGCGGATTGTTCATCATGAAGGTATGGGTGACCGGCAGAACGATATGATCACGCATGCCGGCAAGGCGGGTGGATGATACGGAAACCTTTCCGTCATCCCGACCAGGCAGAAGCGACGAGAAGTAGGGATTGAGGGATCTGTCTCCGGCGATCACCCCGAGCTCAAAGGTTGCGGGCGGCAGGCGGCGTGGCAAAGAGCCCGGGCCTGTGCCCAGCTGACCGCCGGCAGGACCATTAATCCAGTCAAAAGCTTCTATATCGTTGAAGGCGTCAACGACCTCGCTGCCACGATTGGGCGGGGCCAGCATCACAACCCGACCCAGCCGGTCGGGGTTCATATCCGCCACCCACTGGCGCACCAGAATGCCTCCCATTGAATGGGTTACGAAATCGACCGGGCCTGCAGCCCCACATTCCGCAACAGCGTCGGGGATTGTCCGGCGCACCAGTTCATCGACAGGAGCCGTCGTCGACGGATAGCCCGGACGCACAACCTTATATCCTTCGTTCTCAAGAGCGGCTTCCATCAGAGCAAAGGAAAACTCAGTACGTGCAAGGCCGTGCAGAAGTACCACGCATTTTGCACCGGTCGCCATTGCCGGGCCTGCAAGCGCAATGAACGCAAAAAACAAAAGGGTTAAATGTCTCATCAGGATTGAGATAGGGCGAGAGGCCGCGTTACAAAAGAATGACGTGACGCGATTTAGACGAAAGTGAACAGAATGGCCATGAAAACGCCGCGCCTGGCTGTCCGGGCGGTGATCGTTCATGCCGGTCGGGTGCTTCTTGTGAACGCCTGGCCCGGCAACAGGAGCGAGCTGATGTGTGCGCCTGGCGGCGGAGTCGAGCCCGGCAGTTCGCTGCCCGAGAACCTCGCGCGCGAGGTGTTTGAGGAGACCGGTCTGCGCATTACCGTGGGCATGCCCTGTCTGGTGAACGAATTTCACGATCCTGCCAGCGGGTTTCATCAGGTCGAGATATTCTTTCAGTGCGCTTTGTCCGGATCATCTGAGATTTCCGACAGCTGGCAGGATCCGGAAGACATCGTGAACCGTCATCTGTGGGCAGATGCAGGTGATCTGGCCGGATTGATGGTCAAACCGGACAGCCTCAGGGATCTGGCTTTTGGTCCGTCGGGCGGGGCGCGATATGACCCGCTTGAGACGATCGTGATGTAACCGCCAGTGCAATCCCGCTGAGGACAAGCACGGCGGCAAGAACGACAATCAGCGGCACCGGTTCACGCAGCAGCGCGGCCCCGCCGGCGATCGCGATAACCGGCACGCTCAGCTGTACCACCGCTGCCACGCTTTGCTGCAGCTGTGGCAGAACCCGATACCACAGCGCATATCCGAGACCGGACGTCAGACCGCCGCACAGAACAGCGAGAATCCAGCCCGTCGGCGTCACGTCACCGGGCAGCCCGGCAATAAGCAGCAGGGCCGGAAAGCACAGGATGAAGTTTGCACCGGTCGCGGCAAGAGGATCCCCGCGGGCGCGGCCGCCGATGGTGTAGGCCGCCCAGCCCAGCCCCGCAATCACCATGAAAAGCGCGCCCGTCGGGTCCGCACGACCGCCCGGTCCGGGCCACAGGGCCAGCATCAGGCCGCAGAAAGCGACCGAGGCGCCGGCAATCTGCCGTTTCGACGGGCCCGTCCCGGTGACAGCACCGTGCAGGAACATCGAAATCTGGACGACCCCGAAGAGGATCAGGGCACCCAGGCCCGCATCCAGCGTGATGTAGGCAAGTGAGAATCCGATCATATAGACCGTAAGGCTGAGCGCGCCGGTCAGCCGGCGCATACGAAACAGCGGCAGTGGCGTGCGCCTGGCCAGTACGATGAGCCAGAGCACGAGAGCACCGGAAAGAACCCTGAGTAATGCGAAGTCAGTCGGCCCGATGTGGCCCCCGTCCACAGCCATGCGTGTCAGCACCGAATTTGCCGCAAAGGCCGTCATGGTGGCACAGGTCAGGAGAATCAGCCGCATAAAGGTGAGTACCGCGAAGAACACAAAGCGCCAACTGCCTCGTAATTGCAGCGCCTGAGGTATAACCCCTGTTTTCAGATTTTCATCGGGGTACAGGCCGCGCAATGACATTCCGGGATGGACAAGACAGATAATTTACGGACGACGCCGGATCGGTCCGGACAGGTCATCCGTAAAGAACCCTGAGCCGGTTTCGGTATGCTTCCTTAACACCAGTCGGGCCTGCGTGATCTTCAGATGCTGCCGCGTCTATACATCCGGCTCCGTGAAGAGGTTGGTTCTGAGGTGCGACGCAGCGCGTGTTCGCTTCCCCAGCATGTTCAGAGACAGCGCCTCACAAAAGTGGCAGGCGAACCTCCATCGTTGTGCCGCGTCGTCCGGCCTCACTGATAATATCGATGCTGCCGTGATACCGCAGTGCGATTTTCCGGGCGATCGCAAGCCCCATACCGCTCCCTTCTACCTCGTCACGCGGCCTTAGTGTCGTCATCGCGCCAAAGACGCGTTCGTGATAAGCTATCGGTATACCGGGACCATTATCGCTGAGGCGCAGGATAATCGTATTCCGCTCTTTATGTGCCGCAACCACGACTTTGCCTGCCTGCCTGTCATGGTGCTTTACGGCGTTGGACAGGAGCGCGTTTAGCAGGGTCAGAATATCTCTTTCGCCCATGCGGACTGATGGCACCTCAAGCGCCCGCACGAGGCTGAAACCTGAAGGCAGTCCGATCTCATCGATGACCTCGGTCAGAGCGCCATCAAGATCGACTTCCGTCACATCCTGCATCCGACCGACACGCGAAAAAGTCAGCAGATCCACAAGCATCCGGTCCAGACGGCCGGTATGCTGGTTCATCAGGTCAATGCTCTGAGCGACCTGACCATCCACCCTGATACCCGCTTCTGCAAGATCGTCTGATATCCATTGCGGCAGTTCGATCAGTGCCCTGACTGAATTCCGGACATCATGACTGATCAGATAAATGAAATCCTCAAATTCAGAGGAGGTGGGAAACTCACTCTCAGCCTTGGTTTCTGAACGTGCTAATGATGTGGAAGCGGATGGAAGCATTGACCGAAGCCCTTTGGAGATATCTGCACCGGGTGTATCAGCCGCTCCTGAACACGCGGTTAATGCTGCAAAAACCGGCATTGTGAATCGCCCGGTTTCGCGGAGAGACCAGCCGCAACAATCAAAACGGGCGCTTTAATCCCGGGTTAATCCACGCGCGTTATGGAGGGAACTGAGTAGAGCGCGGCGCCTGCTTCTGTCCGCTCTCAGAGCGGCCAGGGGTCTGTAATCAGTCAGCCAACCTGTGGCAGCAGCGTCAGACACGGCAACACGGGCCAGCGTCCGGGCAAGCGGAAGCACCGCTGCGGAGGAGAGTAACAGTGCACCACAAGACCGTCGAAGCGACCTTCCTGCTGGTTGATGACGATGAAATCAGCATCATGGCCATGAAGCGTGCGCTCAGGAAGCTGAAGATCGTCAACGAAACGCTCGTCGCAAAAGACGGGCAACAGGCGCTTGATATCCTCAGGAATGCAGCCGGGGACGGAAACGGGACGCTTCCACCCTTCATCGTGACCCTCGATCTGAACATGCCGCGGATGAACGGTCTGGAGTTTCTCGAAGCGGTCAGAGCTGATCCGATGCTCAACAGACTGGTGATTTTCGTCTTTACCACATCGGATATGCCGGAGGACATTCAGTCGGCCTACAGCCAGAATGTCGCGGGTTACCTCGTGAAAGAAAATCCCGGCGAAACCTTCTCGCGCGCGCTGGAAATGCTCGGGGCTTATTCGCGGATTATCGAACTGCCCGCCTGAGACGAAAAAGGCCCGCCAAAGAGGCGGGCCTTTCTGTTCATCCTGACGAGCAGGCAGCTTACATCATGCCGCCCATGCCGCCCATGTCGGGCATGCCGCCGCCACCGCCTGCGCCTTCTTTCGAAGGCTTATCAGCAACCATCGCCTCGGTTGTGATCAGCAGACCAGCAATAGACGCCGCGTCCTGAAGGGCTGTGCGCACGACCTTGGCAGGGTCAATCACGCCGAACTTGAACATGTCGCCATATTCTTCGGTCTGCGCGTTGAAGCCGAATTTCAGATCGTCGCTCTCGCGGATTTTGCCCGCGACGACGGAACCGTCCACACCAGCGTTCTCAGCGATCTGACGCAGGGGCGCTTCCAGTGCTTTGCGCACGATGGAAATACCAACGTTCTGATCATTGTTCGCACCTGTGAGACCTTCGAGCGTCTTACCGGCCTGAACCAGTGCCACACCACCGCCGACAACGATACCTTCCTGAACGGCAGCGCGGGTCGCGTTCAGAGCGTCATCGACACGGTCTTTGCGCTCTTTCACTTCGACTTCGGTCATGCCACCGACGCGGATCACAGCAACACCGCCTGCCAGTTTGGCAACGCGTTCCTGCAGTTTCTCACGATCGTAATCGGATGTGGTCTCTTCGATCTGAGTGCGGATCTGAGCAACGCGCGCCTGGATCTCGGCTTTCTCGCCGGCACCGTCAACGATTGTTGTCTCGTCTTTTGTGATCTGCACTTTCTTGGCAGAACCGAGCATGTCCATAGTCACGGACTCAAGCTTCATGCCGAGATCTTCGGAGATCACCTGGCCGCCTGTCAGGATCGCGATGTCCTGCAGCATGGCTTTGCGACGGTCACCGAACCCGGGTGCTTTCACAGCCGCAATTTTCAGACCACCGCGCAGTTTGTTAACAACCAGAGTGGCCAGTGCTTCGCCTTCGACATCTTCTGCGATGATCAGAAGCGGCTTCTGAGACTGAATTACCTGCTCGAGGAGCGGCACCATGGGCTGCAGCGAAGACAGTTTCTTCTCGTGCAGCAGCACGATGCAGTCTTCCAGCTCTGTGGTCATTTTGTCGGCGTTGGTGACAAAGTAGGGGCTCAGGTAGCCGCGGTCGAACTGCATACCTTCGACGACGTCGGTCTCTGTTTCCAGGCCTTTGTTTTCCTCGACGGTGATAACACCCTCGTTGCCAACCTTCTGCATCGCGTCGGCGATCTGCTGGCCGATTTCGGTCTCGCCGTTTGCGGAAATGGTGCCGACCTGTGCAACTTCTGCACTGTCATTAACTTCGCGCGCTGCCGCTTTGATCGCTTCGACGACTTTGATGGTCGCCAGATCGATGCCGCGCTTGAGGTCCATCGGGTTCATGCCCGCTGCGACAGATTTCATGCCTTCTTTGACAATCGCCTGCGCCAGAACGGTCGCTGTAGTGGTGCCGTCGCCGGCTTCGTCATTGGTGCGGCTGGCCACTTCTTTGACCATCTGCGCGCCCATGTTCTCGAACTTGTCTTCCAGTTCGATTTCCTTGGCTACAGAAACACCGTCTTTGGTGATGCGCGGTGCGCCGAAGGATTTGTCCAGAACCACGTTGCGGCCTTTCGGGCCCAGCGTGACTTTGACCGCGTCTGCCAGGATGTTCACACCCTTGAGCATTTTGTTGCGGGCATCTGTGTCAAATTTGACTTCTTTTGCCATCTTGTTTTCTCCTCTTGAGAATTGCGTTGAAGCGAAGGATCAGAGCAGCGCAGGGCTTACTCGATGATCCCCATAATGTCGCTTTCTTTCATCATCAGCATTTCCTGACCGTCGAGTGTGACCTCGGTACCGGACCATTTGCCGAACAGGATCTTGTCGCCTGGCTTCACAGCCATTTCGATCAGCTCGCCGCTGTCCTTGCGTGCACCTTCGCCGCAGGCAACAACTTCACCCTCTGAGGGCTTTTCCTTTGCGCTTTCGGGGATGATCAGCCCGCCAGCAGTTTTCTCTTCGCTTTCGGTGCGCTTTACCAGCACGCGGTCATGAAGCGGTTTCAATGCCATCTTTGTAGCTCCTTAAGGCTCAAAGTTTCTCCCTGACGGCCGGTCTGATGCTTCAGCCCCGTGCCGCCGTTATCACTCGGATGGTGTGAGTGCTAACGGCGCATAGCTAGGCAAGCCGGCAGGGCGTGTCAACCACGGGATCGGGAAAAATTTCCTCGTTTCGGGATCAGTCTGCGCCGAGAATGCGGCCTGAGGCGGCGACCGCTTCTGCACCTGCGGGTCTGAGCCCGTAGACTCCTTTTTCCACACGCTCAAACCAGCCGTAATGATCATCGGCCATCATGCGCGTCGCCTTCGCCACACCGGTCTCACGCGCGACATCCGAGCCTTTGCTGGCACCGGCTTCATAAAGAAAAAGCGCAAGTTTCAGAGCATCCTGACGGTACGCCGTCACCAGCCCGGCGCGGGTCTGCCCGCCCTCATTGGGATCACCGGACCGGCGGGCGAATTCGCGCAGCAGTGCGTCCCGGCGTTTGGGTGATTTACGCGGCGCGTAGGGTCCGGGGTCACAATGCACCTCCACCAGACCATCTTTTGCCCGCACCGTGATCAGACCAAGCCCCAGCCGCCGGGCGAGCGCCCTGTTGTCTTTCAGCGCCCGCGCAAACCGCTTCCCCGGCTGACGCGCCACCGCCATATAGACGTCATCAGAGCTTGAAAGCCGAGCCACGCACTGGTGAAAAAGCGCCAGCGAGAACCCCAGCTTCAGTTCAACAATGACCGGCGGCTCCCCGCCCCGCACCGCCATTACGTCAACGGCGCCGACCTCTGCCTTCACTGTATAGCCCTGCTCTTCCAGAAAGGCTTTGACCGGCGGGTAAAGATCAGTTTCGCGGGGTTTGCTCATCGGCACCTTATCCGGGGTCTGCGGCTCTTGCAGTCTGGCCCGGGTCAGCCCCCTGGCGCAAGCCCCGCGCCAGCCGGCCTGAGCACCAGAGACCGGGGTGACATCCCGGACACCCATGCTATAAGGCCGGCGAATTCGAACACCTCAGAAAGTACACTTATGACAACGCTTGTTTTTGGCCATAAATCTCCGGACACCGACAGCACCGGCTCCCCGATCATCTGGGCGTGGTATCTCAACCAGATCAAAGGCATTGAGGCAAAGCCCGTCCTGCTTGGTGAACCCAATACAGAAGCGCTTTTCATGCTGGACCGGTGGGACCTCGACAAGCCTGAGATCATTGAAAGCGTGGCGGCTGATGCACCCGTTGTGATCGTGGACACCAACAACCCCGCAGAGCTGCCCGAAAATATCAATGATGCGGATATTCAGGCGATCATCGATCACCACAAACTGGTCGGGGGGCTTGAAACGAAGGGTCCGATTGACATCCGCATCGAGCCGCTGGCCTGTACCGCGACCATCATGTGGAAGATGATCGGCAAAGATCTGGCGCAGATGCCCGCGAGCGTGAAAGGGGCGATGCTGTCGTGCATTCTGTCAGACACACTTGAGTTCCGCAGCCCGACCACAACCAACGAAGACAAGGCAATCGCCTGGGATCTGGCGCAGGATCTGGACGTCAATATCTCAGAGTACGCCGCCGAAATGTTCGCCGCGAAATCGGATGTGTCGGCCTTTACCGAAGCTGAACTGCTGCGGATGGACAGCAAGGAATACGAGATCGCCGGCAAACAGTTCCGGGTCTCCGTGCTCGAGACGACATCGCCCGGGCAGGTTCTGGATCGCAAAGGTGCTCTGATGGACGCCATGCCCGGCGTGGCGGAAGCGGACGGGGCCGATCAGGTGCTGCTCTTTGTCGTCGATATTCTCAACGAGGAAGCCACTCTGCTGGTGCCCAACGACCTTGTGAAATCCGTGGCCGAAAAGAGCTTTGGCGTGCAGGTTGAGGGCGACACCGTCGCACTGCCAGGCATCATGAGCCGCAAAAAACAGATCATCCCGAATCTCAAAGTCTGACAAGATAAGTAATTCGGACCCCGACAGGTCCGGATTGCCATGACACTGCTACTTTTTTGGTGTCGACACCCCGGATGCACCATCTGATTTTTCCTGGATGTATTCTCCTCATGAATGTTACAGCCTTCACACTTTTTCAGGTGGACAAGGCTAACGCTGTCCAGGGGCTATCGCGCGTACCTGAGAAGGTTCTGCTTGCGTTTGCATTCTTTGGCGGCTGGCCTGCTGCAAAACTTGCGCAACACGTTTTCGGCCACAGAACGAAAAAACAACCCTTTCGCTCACAACTCAACAGGATCCCGCTGATCTGGCTGGGCTTCATTATGTTCTTTGGCCTGATGTCCTGGTCTCACACCCTGTCATTTGAGCTTTTCAAACCCACTGTTACGCCCGAACTGTGGTTTCAGGAAAACCGCCGGACACCTCGATTTTTCCAGAGCGTCTCTGAATGACGTTGCCGGTTTATGCTGGTGAATTTTGACGCAGTATTCCATAAATCCGGCAGTTGATTTTTCCCGCAGGTGCCTTTGATGACCCGTATTATCAGTTCTCTTTCCGAAGTTTCTTCTCAGTACGACGCGCTTTTCGTTGATCTCTGGGGCTGCGTGCACAACGGCGTCAAGGCGCTGCCAGGCGCGGTGTCCGCATTGCAGGAGTATCGCGCGGGGGGCGGTAAGGTCGTTCTGGTCACCAACTCGCCCCGGCCCCGCGCCGGCGTGCGTAAGCAACTGGTGCACTTTGAGGTGCCGGATGATGCCTGGGACACAATCGCGACCTCGGGTGACAGCGCGCGTTCGGCGATGTTCCGCGGCGCTGTGGGTGAGAAAGTCTGGCACATCGGACCACCCACCGATCTGAAATTTTTCGAGCCGCTGAAGCTTCTGGAAGATCCGGCTGATATCCGGCGCGTCGAGCTTGAGGACGCCGAAGGCATGGTGTGCACCGGACCGTTTGACAGCCTCGCTGACCCCGCGGTGATGCGCCCCCGGTTTCTGCTGGCCAAGCAGCGTGGTCTGAAACTCCTGTGCGCTAATCCCGATATCGTGGTTGACCGGGGCGACGTGCGCGAATGGTGCGCTGGTGCGCTGGCGCAGCTTTATACTGAAATGGGCGGCGAAAGCCTGTATTTCGGCAAGCCGCATCCGCCGGTTTATGATCTGGCGCGCCGCAGGCTGTCTGAGCTGGGCACGGATGTGCCCGACAGCCGCATTCTGGCGATAGGCGACGGCATTCTGACGGATATCGCCGGGGCAATGGGCGAAGATCTCGATTCGCTTTTTATTTCGGGCGGGCTGGCGGCAGCTGAGACCAGGACATCGCAGCAGCCTGACCCTGAGGCGCTAAACGATTATCTTGAAAAGGAAATGTCCAGCCCGACTTATACAATCGGTCACCTGCGCTGACATTCGGCATTTCCAATTTTCTGCGTTTGCAAAGTAATTAAATTTCAAGTAGCATGCCCCAAACGTCAGAAAATTACCGGAAGAATGACATGCTGGATAATCTGCCCCGCGGTACGATCTGCATCGAAGACATCGAAATGGGCATGTCCCGCGCGCTTCAGAAAGTGGTCACCGACCAGGACATCGAGATGTTTGCGCAGATCTCCACCGATCATAATCCGGTACACCTCGATGATGATTATGCGCGTGACACCATTTTCGAAGGACGCATCGCGCACGGGATGCTGACCGCGGGCCTGATCTCTGCTGTCATTGGCGAACAACTGCCCGGGCACGGCACCGTGTACCTTGGACAGTCGCTGCGGTTTCTTGCACCGGTGCGCCCCGGCGATCTGGTACACGCCGAAGTCACCGTAACGGACATCGATCCGGCAAAACGCCGGGTGCGGATGGACTGCCTGTGCTCTGTGGATGGCAAAAAGGTGCTCGTTGGCGAGGCAACGGTTCTGGCGCCTTCGCGGAAATTCGACTGATCCGGCACAAAGCCCGCACGGGCGGGCGGCCAAAACACGCGCCACGGCTTGCGTGCCGCGCGCCCTGACGCTACCCAAGGCGGATGAAGACCCTCCGGGATTATCAGTTTGTCGACCCCAAAGACCGCGGCGCCAGCGCGGCAATCGGGAATTTTGACGGTGTGCATCTCGGGCACCAGTCGGTCATTGCCCTTGCCCGCAAGGTTGCACCCGCCGCGCCGCTGGGCGTGCTGACTTTCGAGCCGCACCCGCGCGTCTTTTTCGCCCCCGATGCGCCGCCCTTTCGCCTGATGAGCCGCGAGGCCCGCGCCAGCCGCCTGGAAAAGCTTGGTGTCGAATACCTCTTTGAGATGAACTTCAACGCCGCACTGGCCGCCCTCGCGCCTGAGGATTTTGCGCAGCGGGTGATCGCGGATGGCTTTGGTCTGAGCCATGTGATCATCGGCGCCGATTTCTGTTTTGGCAAAGGGCGTTCCGGCACAGCACAGGATCTTGCGGATTTCGGCGAAAAGATGGGCTTTGGTGTCACCATCGCCGATCTGATTGAACGCTCGGACAAGACCATTTCGTCAACCGCGATCCGGCGCGCACTTACTGAGGGTGCGCCGCGGGATGCCGCTGCAATGCTGGGTCACTGGCACCGCATCGAAGGGCCCGTGATAGGTGGCGAACAGCGCGGACGCGAACTCGGGTACCCCACGGCCAATATGTCCATAGACGGGCTGCATCCACCGGCCTTCGGCGTCTATGCGGTGCTTGTCGATGTGCTCAGCGGGCCTCATGCGGGCATTTATCATGGTGTGGCCTCTGTGGGCGTCCGGCCGATGTTCGGCGAAAACCGACCCAATCTTGAGACCTTCATCTTTGATTTCACCGGCGACATCTATGGCGCGCAACTGTCTGTCGCGCTGATCGAGCATCTGCGGCCCGAAGAAAAATTCGACAGCCTTGATGCGCTCATCACGCAGATGGATGCCGACAGTGAACGCGCCCGCGGGATCCTGGCGGCCCTATGAGTGATCCGATCAACCGCACCGGCCTGCGCCACCGCTTCTGGGAACGCAAGCCTCTGAAAAATATGAATCAACATGAATGGGAAGCGCTCTGCGACGGCTGCGGAAAGTGCTGCCTGAACAAGCTCGAAGACGAAGACAGCGGCGAAGTAGCTCTGACGCGGATCGCCTGTCGTCTGCTGGATGATGAAAGCTGCCGCTGTTCGCAATATGAGATCCGGCACCAGTTCGTACCCGACTGTATCGTGCTGCGGCCTGATAATCTGGACACGCATGCCTACTGGATGCCTGAGACATGCGCTTACCGGTTGCTCTGGCAGAAAAAGCCGCTGCCCGACTGGCACCCGCTGATCAGCGGCACCCCGCAGTCGGTCCATGACGCGGGCGTCTCGGTGCGCGGCATGACGCTGAGCGAGTTCGACATTCCCGAGGATGAATGGGAAGAATACGTGATTGAGGAGCCCGTCTGATGTTTTTTGCCTCTGACAATGCGGGGCCTGCGCACCCGCAGGTGATGCGCCATGTGACGGCTGCCAACGAGGGCTATGCCCTGCCCTATGGCAATGATCCGATCATGGACGGCGTCCGCGAGACCATCCGCCATATCTTTGAAGCACCCGAGGCCGCGGTTCACCTCGCCGCAACAGGCACGGCGGCCAATGCGCTGGCGCTGGCCTGCTATTGCCAGCCGTTTGAGACGGTCTTCTGCTCGCCGGTGGCCCATATCCACGAGGATGAATGCAACGCGCCCGAATTTTACACGGCCGGGGCCAAGCTCACGCTGGTGCCGGGCGGCGACAGGATGCTGCCCGAAGACCTGCGCCGGAGTATCACCGCAGAAGAAAGCCGCGGTGTGCACGGGCCCCAGCGCGGGCCGGTCTCGATCACCCAGGTAACGGAACGCGGCGGGGTCTACAGCCTGCAGGAGTTGCAGGCGCTCACGGGCGTTGCGCGCGAGCACGGCCTGCCGGTGCACCTGGACGGCGCGCGTTTTGCCAATGCGCTGGTGGCTCTGGGCTGCTCTGCGGCGGAGATGACCTGGAAATCAGGCGTGGATGTGGTGAGCTTTGGCGGCACAAAAAACGGCTGTCTGGGCGTCGAAGCGGTGGTGCTTTTCGATCCCGCTAAGGCCTGGGAGTTTGAGTTGCGTCGCAAACGCGGGGCGCATCTTTTTTCCAAACACCGTTATCTTTCCGCGCAGATGGCAGGCTATCTGGAAGACGGCCTGTGGCTGGAGACGGCGGCACTGGCGAATGAGCACTGCCGCCGGCTTGCGACAGGTCTGCGTGAGCGCGGCGCGCAGTTCCTGCATGAGCCGGAGGCCAATATGATTTTCGCCGCCTTCCCGCGTCGCGTCCACCAGGCGCTGCATGACGCGGGTGCGATGTATTATATCTGGGAAGGCACGCTGGAAGGCGATGATCCGGACGAGATGCTGGCCGCACGTCTGGTCTGTGACTGGTCAGTGAGTTCAGACCAGATCGATACCTTTCTCAGCCATCTCGATATGTGATCGGATCGCATCGGCGACGGCCTGCGGGTGCGTCAGGGGCGCCATATGACCTGCCTGTGCGATCGTCACCTCGCGGGCATCCGGCAGGCGCTGCGCGAGGGCTGCATTAATATGTCCTGTAACATCAAGGCTTTGCGCCCCGCGCATCATCAGCACCGGCACCGTGATCCGTCCGAGCCTGCCGGGGCGCAGCAATCCGGGACTGTCATCAAAGATCATGGGCGATTGGGCCGGCACCAGATGCATGCGGTCGATCATGTAGTCCTGCGCTGCCGCCGGAATATCGGCCCAGCTGGAGCCGTCGCCCCAGGCGCGGTTGAAAAGGCGCGCGGCCTGCGTCATGTCGCCGGCTGTCAGAGCTTCACTGTAAGGGGCGGCCTGCGTGTCATGCGCGGCGAGAGCCGCAGGATTATCCTGGGCCAGCACAACGAACCAGACAGGCTCGATCAGCGTCAGGCTGCGCACAAGGTCTGGATTTTCGACAGCCAGACGCAGCGCGACAGTCGCGCCAAAGGAATGTCCTATCAGATGAACACCAGTGCCCAGAAAAGAGCGCGCCAGATCGGTGCAGAAGTCGTGAAAATCGCCCCGCCCGTCCCAGTCCGGGCTGCGGCCGTGACCGGGCAGATCGCAGGCGGTGAGCGTCAGCTGTGAATTCAGCGCCGCACCCACTCCACGCCAGGCACCGGAATGCCCCAGCGTGCAATGGATGGCGAGCGCTGCAAGTGGTCCCACACCGAAGGTACGCGAAAAGGCCTGAAGGCTCACAAATCGCCGGCGAGATGCGCATCCAGATCGTCAATCCGGTCCTGCCCCCAGAACCTCTGGTCCCCGTCGGTGATATAGAACGGCGAGCCGAAGACACCGCGTTCCACAGCCTCTTCGAGGTTGGCGGCATAGGTCTCGGCTCCGGTCAGCATACCGCTGTCCGCCAGTGCCGGATCAAAGCCGGCCCCTTTCAGGCACGCGCGGATCACATCATCCTCAGCGATATTTTTCTCTTCGGCCCAGCACGCACGCAGCAGCGCATGACACAGCCCGCTGAGATCTCCGCCGCCCGCGTTCTGAGCGGCGATCACCGCATAGGAAGACGGCGCCTGATTGGTCGGCCAGTGGGCGGGTTTGAGATTAAACGGCATATCCGCCTTCTTCGCCTGGCGCACCAGTTCCTGTGCGCGGTAATCGATCCGGCTGAAATGGCGGTCTTTCGGCGGCGTGCCACCGGTGCGCGCGAAAAGCGCCAGCACATCAAGCGGTTTATAGGTGATTGTCGCACCATGTTTTTCGGCGACTTTTTCAGCCCGGTTCCCGGCCAGGTAGGCATATGGAGAGATCGTCGAGAAAAAGAGGTCGATATGCGCCATTTCGGGCTCCCTGATGCGGTGTGGTTCTTTGCCGATTGGTAAGGCCGTGTTAGGTGGTGTCAACATCACGATTCTGTCACATTGCGTGCCGCTGCCCAGGACCTGCCCTTATGCCTCAGCATCAAGAACCGAAACTGATCTCCGGAAACGCAAACATGCCGCTGGCCCAGGCCATCGCAAGGCGCATGTCAATGCACCGGGGCATGCAGGTGGGCCTCGTCGATGCCCGGGTGGAACGGTTCAACGATGGTGAGATCTTTGTCGAAGTGTTCGAGAACGTGCGCGGCGAGGATATGTTTATCCTGCAGTCCACGTCGAACCCGGCCAATGACAATCTCATGGAACTGCTGATTATGGCGGATGCGCTGCGCCGGTCCTCGGCGGCACGCGTCACTGCCGTCCTGCCCTATTTCGGCTATGCCCGTCAGGATCGCCGCACCAAGGCACGTACACCGATCACCGCCAAGCTTGTGGCGAATATGCTCGTCGGCACCGGCATTGAACGGGTGCTGACGATGGACCTGCATGCCGCGCAGATCCAGGGATTCTTCGACATCCCCGTCGACAACCTTTACGCCTCGCCGATCTTTGCGCTCGACATCAAAACGGAATTCAGAGACCGGATGGGCGAGCTGATGGTGGTCTCCCCCGATGTGGGCGGTGTGGCCCGGGCGCGTGAACTCGCCAAGCGGATCAACTCACCACTCGCGATTGTTGACAAGAGACGCGAAAAACCCGGTGAGGTTGCGGAAATGACAGTGATCGGTGATGTGACAGGTAAAACCTGCCTCATTGTGGATGATATGTGTGATACGGCCGGCACGCTCTGCAAAGCGGCTGAGGTGCTTCTGGAGAACGGTGCGAAAGAGGTGCATTCCTATATCACCCACGGCGTGATGTCCGGTCCCGCGGTAGAGCGGGTCACCAACTCGGTCATGAAATCGCTGGTGATCACCGATACGATTGCGCCGACCGACGAGGTCAAAGCAGCGCACAATATCCGCGTTGTGCCGACCGCTCCGGTCTTTGCCCAGGCGATCCTGAATATCTGGAACGGCACTTCTGTCTCGTCGCTCTTTGAGGCCGAAACGCTGAGCCCGATTTACGACGGCATGTACGCAGCCGAATAAGCCATCGTCGCATGCAGCCCGGTCAGGACCAGCGGATCAGACCGATGATCGCCGAGGACGCATAGAAAAACTGCAGGATCAGAAATGCCCAGCGGCGGTCGATGACTGCCCAGGCTGCAAAGAGCAGTGCTGAGACCAGAAGCAAAGCAAAGCCGGTGATCTCGTTGCCCGTGTTCGAGGCAATCAGCATCGCATAGAGAATGGCGAGCCCGGAGCCCAGCCATTCAAAGATAGTCGTCAGTTTGCGTTTTTCAGAGAACAAGAGCCCCGTTCCTTTCCCGGTCCGGCATCACAGATGCGGAAAATAGTCTTCGCAGGTGCCCTCACGGTACACATCCGCCGTGCAGCAGTGCAGCCCGCCACCAAAGGCATAGGCGTCGCGCAGTTCCACTTCGACAACTTCCAGACCCAGCCTGTCCATCTGTTCGGCCTGATACACCTCGGATTTCTCAACACAGACTGTCCCATGGTCAAGCACAAGCACGTTCATGCTGAGCCAGACGGACGAATAGCAGAGCGGCGGCGGCTGGTTATGCGCGGGCTGTGCAGCATCCACAATGTCCCAGCCGTTTTTCTCAAACATGTCGCGCTGCTCTTTTGGCAGACGCCGCTGCGGATTGTTGAGGATCAGGCCCGGGCGCAGGGGCGTGAAGGTCGCATCAATATGGATCGGATAGGGATCGCCCGGAAAGTTCACCGCATGAACACGGTGTTCCGGAAAATGCCGCCGCAGCCACTCAATACCCTTCAGATTGGTGGTGAACCCGTGTTGCACCACGAGATCGCGCCCGAACCGAAGCACATCCGCCGCGTCGAAAAGCGGCTCCTCTTCGGTCGTGACGAAAAACTTCTCCGCCGCCCATTGCAGCCGCTTTTCCACACCGATTTTGTCGCTGAGGTAATCGGGATGGTAATCCGCATCCGTCAGCCGCGGTTTCGGCGCGCTTTCGTGGCGGAACTTCGGATCTTCCTCGAAATATTTCTGCATCAGTGGCCGGTAATTCAGATACTCAAACCAACGGCAGCGATAAGACATCGTCGCCTCCAGCATCTCCGAGCCCACGGTCAGCAGAACGTCGCGCGGGGGCATGCAGCCAAACTGACTGTCCGTATGGAAATCGGGTGTGCTCGCAGGCAGCGCATGATTGATCGGCACGGGCCGGTCGACACGGATGCCACGTGCCCGAAGCTGCCCAGCGAAAGTATCGAGCAGCTCATTCGCCCGGTCGATGGTTTCCTGCGGACGCCTGCCCCACTGACCGCGCATGTCGCTGTCTTCGGGCACCTTGGCCTCAAGCGCAGGTTCCGCGGGCGGGATGTGACAATCATCTGCCCGCCCAACAATCACGTGGCGCAGCGGATCCCATTCGTTCCAGCTGTTAACGACGGTTTTGTGCATTTCCTGCGCTCCTGACTGAGATGCTCCGACACGTATCCGGGTGTTGATAGGAGCATTGTGCGGTGGGCTCAAGCCGTGACACGACAGGGGTGTGCCTGCCCCCCCCTGTCGTGTGTGTGGGCGGCTCAGCGGCGGACCCACGTTGCAGGGGCGCGCCAGCGAAATCCGCTCCTGGCGCTGCGCCGGTCGGCTTCGGCCAGAAGACCCGTATCTTCAGGCGTGTGGTGCCGGTAGCCCCAGACATCCTCGCGGGTTGCGGTTCTGAGTGTAGATGAAAGAATTCCGAACATGTTGCTCTCCTGATTTTCGCGGTATAACCCCTGATAAGCTACATATATGCCTTCAGGCAAAACAGTATGATTGATAATATATAAGTCAGGCTAACATATGAACTGGTCGGGAATTCCTTCGCTTGCGGCGCTGCGTGCATTTGAGGCTGCCGCACGGCACCAGAGTCTGAGTGCTGCGGCTCGCGAGCTTAACGTGACCCACGCGGCTATTGCCCAGCATGTCCGCGCACTGGAAGAAGATTTTTCCGAAAGTCTGCTGGTCCGGCAGGGACGCGGCGTTGCGCCGACAGCGGCGGGTCTGGTGCTCGCCGGGCGCCTGAGCGAGGGCTTTCAGAGCATTGCAGATGCCGTCGATGACCTGCGCACGCAGGGCGCTAACCGGCCGCTCAACATCACCGTGACGCCGACCTTTGCCGCCAGCTGGCTGATGCCGCGGATCGGTGATTTCTGGGCAAAACATCCTGAGGTGCGGCTGAACATAAATCCGGGTGTTGAACTGGTTGATCTGCGGCGTGACGGGTTTGATCTGGCGGTGCGATATGGTGAGGGCGACTGGCCACGGCTTGATGCTGAATTGCTGACAGAGGCGCAGTATCTGGCGCTGGCGCATCCGGACCTGATTGGAGACCGTGTGGTCACAAAAGTGTCTGACCTTACCGATCTGCCCTGGCTGCTTGATAGCAACGTCATGGAAAGGCGCCGGATCATCGAGCAGGAAGGCATTGATCTCGACACGGTCAAAGTCACTACACTCACAACCAATGATCTGACGCTGTCGGCGGCTGTTGCGGGTCTGGGCGTGACCTTTCAACCAGGCTCGCTGGTGGAGCGGGAGATCCGCTCAGGACAGCTTAAACCGCTCGCCGCCCTGCGCGAGCGCGGTCTTGGGTATCATCTGGTGACGGTTCCGGGGCGGATGCATCCGGGTCAGCGGGTGTTTATGTCATGGCTGCGCAAGAAGGCGCGCGAGAGCCAGCCCTGAGCAGCCTTTCTTGCAGCGGGGGCGCAACAGTGACCGGCGACGGGGCTGAAAACCCACTTCATCGCCGGTAAAAGACTGAGTTTATTTCCTTTAATCCCACCGACCCGCATTTCACATCACTGTCCAGGTCAGTGAACAGAGATCAGCGCTGAGAAATACCGGAGGCCACGTCAATCGTGGCGCCCGCGCCTGCAGGCAAAGGTTCCGCTACCGAGCCACCCACCACCGCGAAAAGGCTGGAAAAACCGGGCGCATTAAACTCATAGCGGAGCCACTCTGATGGCCCGCGGCCTTGCCGGGCCTTACCCGGCCATACAAAAAAGCCCCGCACTCAGGCGGGGCTTTTGATTTCATCCAAAGGCGCCGTCAGACGCTAATGTGATCACCCACGGCAACCATGTCCGCGAGCAGCTTGGCCGCGTCATCCACCGGCCCTGGCTCGTTTTCAAAGGTCTCTTTGGCGCGGTTGAGGGCCTCTTCAGCCTCTTTCACCATAGCCTCGTGGTGTTCTCTGGTCATGTCACCTTTGGCAATCGCGCGCTCTGCGAGCACCGAAATGCTGTCGGCACTGATCTCGGCAAAGCCCCCTGTAACGACATACTCGGATGCGCCGTCGGGTCCTTCCACGCTCAGGACGCCGGGGCGCAGCGTGGTGATGGTGGGCGCGTGACCCGCCATCGCCGTCATATCGCCGTCGGCGCCCGGAATCTGCACGGAGGTGACCCGCGCAGAGGCAAGCAGCCGTTCCGGGGATACCAGGTCGAACTGGACTGTATCTGCCATGTCTCAGAGCTCCTTAAGCGGCGTCTGCCGCCATTTTTTCGGCTTTGGCTTTCACTTCGTCGATGCCGCCGACCATATAAAAGGCGCCTTCCGGCAGGTGGTCATAATCGCCGGCCACAACCGCTTTGAAGCTTTCGATGGTCTCTGTGAGCGGCACCTGTTTACCGTCAGCACCGGTGAAGACCTTGGCCACGTCGAATGGCTGGCTGAGGAAACGCTGGATTTTACGCGCGCGGGCAACGGTGAGTTTGTCCTCTTCGCTGAGCTCGTCCATGCCGAGAATCGCGATGATATCCTGGAGTGACTTATAGCGCTGCAGGATCCCCTGAACGTCACGGGCGACCTGATAATGCTCTTCGCCTACAACCGCAGGGTCCATCAGGCGCGATGTGGAATCGAGCGGGTCAACGGCCGGGTAGATGCCCAGCTCGGAAATCGCACGGGAAAGAACCGTCGTAGCATCGAGGTGCGCAAAGGATGTCGCAGGCGCAGGGTCGGTGAGGTCATCCGCAGGCACGTAGACGGCCTGCACGGACGTAATGGAGCCCGCTTTGGTCGAAGTGATACGCTCCTGCATCTGGCCCATGTCAGTGGCCAGCGTCGGCTGATAGCCCACAGCGGAAGGAATACGGCCCAGAAGGGCGGACACTTCGGAACCGGCCTGTGTAAAGCGGAAAATGTTGTCGACGAAGAAGAGAACGTCTGTGCCCGATTGGTCACGGAACTGCTCAGCCAGCGTAAGACCGGTCAGTGCCACGCGCATACGGGCTCCGGGAGGCTCGTTCATCTGGCCATAGACCAGCGCCACCTGGGAGTTCTCGAGGTTTTCAGGATCAATCACGTTAGATTCGATCATCTCGTGGTAGAGGTCGTTGCCCTCTCGGGTCCGCTCACCCACACCGGCGAACACGGAATAGCCCGAGTGCACCTTGGCGATGTTGTTGATCAGTTCCATGATGAGAACGGTTTTACCCACACCCGCACCGCCGAAGAGACCAATTTTACCGCCCTTGGCGTAGGGGGCCAGCAGGTCGATCACTTTGATGCCGGTTTCCAGCACTTCGGAGGTCGTGGACTGCTCAGCGAACTCAGGCGCCGGCTGGTGGATGGAGCGTTTCTCATCCGCGTTCACGGGGCCTTTTTCGTCAACGGGCTCGCCCACGACGTTCATGATCCGGCCGAGGGTTGCGTTGCCCACCGGGATCGAGATCGGTCCGTCGGTGTCGGTCACTTTCTGACCGCGCACGAGGCCTTCGGTTGAGTCCATCGCGATGGTCCTGACGGTGTTCTCGCCAAGGTGCTGGGCCACTTCGAGCACCAGCCGGTTGCCGTGGTTTTCGGTTTCCAGCGCGTTCAGAATCTCGGGCAGGTGATCCTCGAACTGAACGTCGACGACCGCGCCGATGACCTGTGTAATTTTGCCTAACGCATTTGCCATGTCGTTTCTCCGGTATGTTCTACAGCGCTTCCGCGCCGGAAATAATTTCGATCAGCTCGTTGGTGATGACGGCCTGACGCGAGCGGTTGTATTCGATCGTGAGGTCTTCGATCATCTCACCCGCGTTGCGCGTGGCGTTGTCCATCGCAGACATCCGCGCCCCCTGTTCTGAGGCGCCGTTTTCCAGCAGTGCCGAAAAGATCTGAGTTGCCACGCCGCGTGGCAGCAGATCCGCGAGGATCGCTTCCTCATCGGGCTCGTAATCAAAGAGCGTTGAGGCTTCATCAGCCTCCGGCTCTTCGAAATCCGCCGGGATAATCTGCTGAGCAGTCGGGATCTGGCTGACGACGTTCTCGAACTTTGCGTAAAAGATCGTAGCCACGTCAAATTCACCCGCATCAAAGCGTGCAAGGATATCTTTGGCGATGCCCTGAGCATCAGCATAGCCGACACGCTTGACTTCGGTCAGATCCACGTGACCGACAAAGTGTTTGCTGTACTCTCGCTTCAGCTGGTCACGGCCTTTTTTGCCAACGGTCAGGATTTTGACCTCTTTGCCTTCCGCAAGCAGCTTTTTCGCGTGCGTCTTGGCCTTTTTGGCGATGTTGGCGTTGAAGCCACCGCAAAGGCCGCGCTCGGAGGTCATGACGATCAGCAGCTGTACCTTGTCGCTGCCGGTACCACTGAGCAGGCGGGGGGCGGAATCCGACCCGCCCACCGATGCCGCCAGATTGGACATCACCGCGTTGAAGCGCTCCGTGTAAGGGCGCGACATCTCGGCTGCTTCCTGCGCGCGGCGCAGTTTCGCCGCGGCAACCATCTGCATGGCCTTGGTGATCTTGCGGGTCGATTTGACCGACTCGATCCTGTTTTTCAGGTCCTTAAGACTGGGCATGGGCCTACCTCTTAAGCGAAGTCAGAGGCGAATTCGCTGATCGCAGCTTTGAGTTTATCTGCTGCATCGCCTTTGATTTTCGGGTCCTCATCAGTGATCCAGTCCAGCACGTCTTTGTGCTTGGAACGCATGTGGTTCAGCAGACCAGCTTCAAAGCGACCGACGTCTTTGACTGCGACCTTGTCGAGGAAGCCGTTGGTACCGGCAAAAATCACACAGACGATTTCGGCGTTGGTCAGCGGCGAATACTGCGGCTGCTTCATCAGCTCGGTCAGACGCGCACCCCGGGCCAGCAGCTGCTGGGTGGAGGCATCAAGATCCGAGCCGAACTGGGCAAATGCTGCCATTTCGCGGTACTGTGCGAGCGACAGTTTCACCGGGCCGGCAACCGAGGACATGGCGGATGTCTGGGCCGAGGAGCCCACACGCGACACCGACAGACCTGTGTTCACCGCAGGGCGGACACCCTGGTAGAAAAGTTCCGTCTCAAGGAAGATCTGGCCGTCGGTGATCGAAATCACGTTGGTCGGAATAAAGGCCGACACGTCGCCACCCTGTGTTTCGATGATCGGCAGAGCCGTCAGCGAGCCGTTGCCCGCATCATCGCCCAGTTTCGCGGACCGCTCAAGCAGACGGGAGTGGAGATAGAAAACGTCGCCGGGATAAGCTTCGCGGCCGGGCGGGCGACGCAGCAGCAGCGACATCTGGCGGTAGGACACAGCCTGTTTGCTGAGGTCATCATAGACGATCAGCGCGTGGCGGCCGTTGTCGCGGAAGTGCTCGGCCATGGCCGTGGCGGAGTAAGGTGCGAGAAACTGCATCGGCGCAGGCTCGGACGCTGTCGCGGCCACAACGATGGAGTATTCAATCGCGCCGGTCTCTTCAAGCTTTTTCACCAGCTGGGCAACAGTCGAACGCTTCTGACCGATCGCCACATAGACGCAATAGAGCTTCTTGCTCTCGTCGTCGCCGGCGGCGTCGTTATAGGATTTCTGGTTCAGGATTGCGTCAAGTGCCACGGCGGTTTTGCCGGTCTGGCGGTCACCGATGATCAGCTCACGCTGGCCGCGGCCAATCGGGATCATGCTGTCCACGGCTTTGAGGCCGGTGGCCATCGGCTCGTGCACGGACTTGCGCGGGATGATGCCCGGCGCTTTGACGTCTGCGACAAGCGATTTGGAGGCGTTGATCGGCCCCTTGCCATCGATGGGGTTACCAAGACCGTCCACAACGCGACCCAGCAGTTCATCACCCGCAGGCACTGACACGATAGAGTTGGTGCGCTTGACGGTGTCGCCTTCTTTGATGTCGCGGTCGGAGCCGAAGATCACGACACCGACGTTGTCGGCTTCGAGGTTCAGCGCCATACCCTGGATACCACCGGGGAATTCGACCATTTCACCGGCCTGCACGTTGTCCAGACCGTAGACGCGCGCGATACCGTCACCGACGGAGAGCACCCGGCCTACTTCGGCCACTTCGGCTTCCTGGCCGAAATTCTTGATCTGGTCCTTCAGGATCGCAGAAATTTCTGCTGCTTGGATACCCATTTATCCGACCTCTTTCATTGCATTCTGGAGGGAATTCAGTTTCGCGCGGATCGAGGTATCGATCATACGCGAACCAACTTTAACGACGAGACCGCCGATGAGGCTTTCATCAACGGTCGCGTTCAGTGTCACGTCTTTGCCTGTGGAGGCTTTGAGCGTCCTGGCGAGTTTCTCGGACTGCGCTTTGGTCAGCGCCCTGGCGGAAACGACCTCTGCGGTCACTTCGCCTTTTTCTGTGGCGATAATGTCGCGCAGTGTAGAGAGAAGCTGTGGCACCACGAAGAGGCGGCGTTTCTGCGCCATCAGTGCGAGCGTGTTCGCCACCGTGTCCGTGAGGTTCATTTTCGCTGCGATCGCCGAGATCGCGCCGGCCTGTTCTTCGCGGGTATAAATGGGCGAGTGGATCAGGGTCCGGAAATCCTCGCTGTCGTTCATTGCCGCCTGCAGCGCGTCGAGGTCTGCTTCGAGTGCTTTAACGTTGTCGCCGTCTTTCGCGATATCATAAACTGCAGTCGCATAACGCGCAGCGATGCTTGTGGAAATCGAAGCTGGTTCTGACACGTCCACCCTTCCGATGTTCTGGCCCCGGATATGCGAAACACTCGCGTCACCAGGCATGTTGGCGCGGCTTGAAACTAGTCAAGACGTCGAAATCAGCGGTGATGTAACAGACCGTTCCGCACCCCGCAACATGAGATCGTCAAGCGCTCTGCGACGGGTTTTCCTGTGTTTACAGGGTCTTGGCCCGGGTGCGACTGTTTGGCTGCGCAGAAAACTTACAAAATCGTTCAAATAATCAGCCCGTTTGCGATTCTGACGGCGCAAAATCGGGCATTATCCGGGTTTTGCATGTCCTTCGGGCAGCACGGGCCTTATACAGCTTTTGCCGCCGGTTTGAGAACACTGACGGCTGACGGGCGCCGCACAGGCTCGATCTGGCCTTTCGGCGGATAGACCAGTTTGGTCGCCTCCACCATGAAAGCGCCCCCTGCCATCATCGCCGGCACCCGACGCCCGATATTTTCAAACGCCGGCCCCGCTTTCATCCAGAGCCTTTTGGCCGACGGCACGTGATAAAGCGCGCCCAGATGCCGCTCGGGCAGAAACTGGTGTTTGCGCAGTTGTGTCTCAAGCTGGCCGGGTGAGTAAGGCCGGCCGAAGCCGAAAGGCGTGCGGTCGCGCCGCGCCCAGAGACCTGCCCGGTTCGGCACGATAAAGAGCGCCCTGCCCCCCGGGCCCAGCACCCGCCAGCATTCCTCAAGCAGGTCTGAGGCCCGTTCTGAGGTCTCCAGCCCGTGCAGCAGGACCAGTTTATCCACATGGCCGGTTTCCAGCGGCCATAGCGTTTCTTCCGTCAGCACAGAGACGTTATCTTTGTCCGCAGGCCAGGGCATCACCCCCTGAGGGCCGGGCATCAGCGCAATGACACGGCGCGCGTCCTTGAGATACGGTCGCAGCAGCGGAGCGGCAAAACCATAGCCCACGACAGTCTGACCCTTGGCTTCGGGCCAGAGTTCCATCATCCGGCCACGCAGACTGACCTGAGCCGCCCGACCCAGAGCCGACCGGTAATAGAAATTTCGAAGGTCCTGTACGTCCAGGTGCATTGCAGCCGGCCCTGTGTTGGGTCACATTCAGATATAGTGTCGCAAACCTGCAGGAGAATGGCCATGGCCCCCGAACTCGTCACCATCCCGTGCCTTTCGGACAATTATGCCTTTCTGCTGCATGACCCGGAGAGCGGGGCGACTGCGCTGATTGATGTCCCCGAAGCGGCACCGGTTCTGGCAGAGCTTGAGCGGCGGGGCTGGTCGCTCAGCGATGTCTGGATCACGCATCATCACAGCGATCACGTCCAGGGCCTGCCGGACATCCTGGTCGCTCATGACGTTAAGGTCACCGGGGCTGCCGCTGACAAACGCCGGCTGCCCGATCTGGATGTTGCAGTGTCGGATGGCGACAGTTTTGAGTTTGCGGGGCACACTGTCCACGTCCTTGATGTATCCGGGCACACAGTCGGCCATATTGCTTATCACGTGCCGGACGCGACGGCCGTGTTCACCGCTGACAGCCTGATGGCACTGGGTTGCGGGCGGCTTTTTGAAGGCAGTGCGGCGCAGATGTGGGCGTCGCTGTCGCGGCTGATGACGCTGCCGGCTGACACACTGGTCTGTTCAGGCCATGAATACACCGCAGCCAATGCTAAGTTCGCCTTAACCATTGATCCCGATAATAAAGACCTTATATCGCGCTCGGAGCGGATTACTGAGGCGCGTGCCAAAGGTGTCCCGACCGTCCCATCAACCCTGGCGCTCGAACTGGAGACAAATCCGTTTCTGCGTGCCGCTGACCCCGATATCCGCGCGGCACTTGGGATGACCGATGCTGACGACGTGGATGTCTTCGCCGAGATACGAGCCCGCAAAGATGTCTTCTGACGCCCATATTGCGTCATTCATGTCCGCTTCACACAAATTGTGACATGAAAAATGAAGAAAAAACTTGAAGCCGGGCGATGATCAACCAAACTCTAATACTATGAGGCTATGGTTGGACGAGGGACCGGTATCGTTCGGATCTCCCGACAACCCCGATCAGAAGGAGCACGTACCGTGCCTTCATTTTCAACAACCCTGGAACAGGCAATCCATTCTGCGCTGGCCCTGGCCAATGCGCGCCGGCATGAATTTGCCACGCTGGAGCATCTTCTGCTCGCTCTGATCGACGAACCGGATGCCACCCGCGTCATGAAAGCCTGCAGCGTCGATGTCGATGATCTGCGCGCCACGCTGGTCGAATTTGTCGATGAGGATCTGAGCAATCTCGTCACCGATGTCGACGGATCAGAGGCCGTGCCGACTGCTGCTTTTCAGCGGGTTATTCAGCGTGCCGCGATCCACGTGCAGTCTTCGGGCCGCACGGAAGTGACCGGTGCCAATGTGCTCGTTGCGATCTTTGCCGAGCGCGAGAGCAACGCCGCCTACTTCCTGCAGGATCAGGATATGACCCGCTATGACGCAGTGAATTTCATCGCGCACGGCGTGGCCAAAGACCCTGCTTTTGGCGAACAACGCCCGGTTTCTGGTGCGCCTGAGCAGGAAGAAGAGGCCCAGGGCGTCACGGAAGGCGAGAAGAAAGAGAGCGCGCTGGAGAAATACTGCGTGGATCTCAATGCAAAATCGCGCGAGGGCGACATTGACCCGCTTATCGGACGCGACAGCGAAGTAGAGCGCTGCATTCAGGTGCTTTGCCGCCGCCGCAAAAACAACCCGCTGCTGGTTGGTGACCCCGGTGTCGGCAAAACGGCGATCGCCGAAGGTCTGGCCCGGAAGATCGTCGCTGGTGAGACCCCTGAGGTGTTGTCTGAGACGACGATCTACTCGCTGGATATGGGCGCCCTGCTCGCGGGAACACGCTATCGCGGTGATTTTGAGGAGCGTCTCAAGGCGGTGGTCTCCGAACTGGAAGACCATAAGGATGCTGTGCTCTTCATCGACGAAATCCACACTGTAATCGGTGCGGGTGCGACGTCTGGTGGCGCGATGGATGCCTCCAACCTGCTGAAACCGGCCCTGGCCGGTGGCAAGCTGCGTACCATGGGATCAACCACCTACAAAGAGTTCCGCCAGCATTTTGAGAAGGACCGCGCGCTGAGCCGCCGGTTCCAGAAGATTGATATCAACGAGCCGTCCGTCGAAGACGCGGTGAAAATCCTGCGTGGCCTCAAGCCCTATTTTGAAGATCACCACTCGGTTAAATACACCGCCGATGCGATCAGAACCTCGGTGGAGCTGGCATCACGCTATATCAACGACCGCAAACTGCCCGACAGTGCGATTGACGTTATCGATGAAGCAGGTGCAGCTCAGCATCTGGTGGTGGCGGCCAAACGGCGCAAAACCATCGGCACCCGGGAGATCGAAAATGTAGTTGCCAAGATCGCCCGCATCCCGCCGAAGAATGTCTCGAAAGACGATGCCGAAGTTCTCAAAGACCTTGAGGGTTCTCTCAAGCGCGTGGTCTTCGGTCAGGACAAGGCGATTGAAGCTTTGTCGTCGGCGATCAAACTGGCACGTGCAGGCCTGCGCGAGCCTGAAAAACCGATCGGTAACTATCTCTTCGCCGGGCCGACAGGCGTCGGCAAAACCGAAGTGGCAAAACAACTGGCGGACACGCTGGGTGTGGAACTGCTGCGGTTTGACATGTCTGAATACATGGAGAAACACGCGGTCAGCCGACTGATCGGTGCGCCTCCCGGATATGTGGGATTTGATCAGGGCGGCATGCTGACGGATGGTGTGGACCAGCATCCACACTGTGTTCTTCTGCTCGACGAAATGGAAAAAGCGCATCCGGATGTTTACAACATCCTGCTGCAGGTGATGGACCATGGCAAGCTGACCGACCACAACGGCCGGACAGTGGACTTCCGCAATGTTGTTCTGATCATGACTTCCAACGCCGGTGCAGCAGAGCAGGCCAAAGAGGCGATCGGTTTTGGTCGTGACCGTCGGGAGGGCGAGGACACTGCAGCGATCGAGCGGACCTTCACGCCGGAGTTCCGCAACCGTCTTGACGCCGTGATCAGCTTCGCACCCCTGCCGAAAGAGGTCATTCTGCGGGTGGTCGAGAAGTTTGTGCTTCAGCTTGAAGCCCAACTGATGGATCGCAACGTCACGATCGAGTTGACCAAGCCGGCGGCAGAGTGGTTGGCGGATCGTGGCTATGACAGCAAAATGGGTGCCCGCCCGCTTGGTCGGGTGATCCAAGAGCACATCAAAAAGCCCCTGGCCGAGGATCTGCTTTTTGGCAAACTGGCCAAGGGCGGCGTGGTTCGCGTGGGTGTAAAGGGCGGCGAGATCGATCTCAAGATCGACGGGCCGGACAAGCCGCGCCTCTCAGGGGACAAACCACCGCTGCTGACCGCTGAGTAGTCGCGCACCAGGCCAACCGATAAGAAACCGCAAAGCCCCCGTGATACACTCACGGGGGCTTTTTTGTGCTGGAGGAACCTCTGTTACAGCCTCCCCGACGCCGTAAGAGCCTGCCTCGTGACGGATAATCTGTCGGAATGGCCCCTAGGGTTGAATGCCGAAGCAGGTTTCTGTTTCTGACCACGCGCGGACGATCAAATTAGCAGTATTCAGAACACGCCGGTTGCGGGGAACGGCCGACCGGTGTGCTGCAGCAAGGGCTGTCGTACCTGTATCCTGAAAGCGCGAAAACGCGCAGATTTTAACTGATCGATGCCTGAGTGACGGGCAGATAAATCGCAGGAGTCCACTGCGCCTGAGTCCAAGCAGCCCGCGGCGTGACACGCAGGCTCGCGCGTCACCATTCCACAGCAACTGAAATACACGGCACAGGTGTTGCGGGACGCCTTAGAAACATCACGAGGCGGTGAATGAAAAAAACAATTTAAGTCAGTGACAAAGTTTCCCGCACCGCATTTTCACAGGAAACACAATCCGGAATTGCCAGGCTTTGGCAGCAGGGGCAGGTCATGGAAAGGCCAGCCTTCGGGGCGGGCCCATACCAGTTTGCCACTCTTTCACTAACCGCCCGCGCCGTTCGCACTATCTTTCCGTGAATTTCAGCTCAATGCGCCGGTTCTGTGCACGGGCCTCTTCGCTGTCTCCGGTTGCAACGGGCTGGAATTCTCCAAATCCGTTGGCGGCCAGCCGTTGCGGGGGAATGCCGAGATTGTCCACCATGTAACGGACAACCGACAGTGCCCGCGCCTGGCTCAGTTCCCAGTTATCCGCAAACTCGCCCTGCCCGGAGAGAGGCAGGTTGTCGGTGTGCCCGTCCACACGGATAATCCATTCAATTCCGGATGGAATATCATTTGCAACGCCGGAAATAATGCGCGCAACCTTGGCCACATCTTCCCGGCCCTCCGGCGACAGATCTGCCCGCGCCGGCTCAAAGAGAACTTCTGAGGAGAAGACAAAACGGTCGCCCTCAATCCGCACGCCTTCCTGGCGGCCAAGCACATCCCGCAGCCTCCCGAAAAACTCCGACCGATACTGCTCAAGGTCTTCCGCCTGAGTAGCAAGACGCGCGGCTTCCGCTTCGAGCCGCCGGCGTTCGGCTGCTTCAAGTTCCGCGCGGCGCCGCTCTTCGGCCGCAACCCGCGCCAGTGCGGTATTAAGATCTGACCCGAGAGACTGCAGCTGAACCTGTTGCGCGGAGTCCCGTTCTTTTGCGTCATCAAGGAGCGCCTGAAGACCGCCAAGCTGCTGGCGCAAAGCAGCAACCTGCTGGTTCAGCAACTCGGTCTGGCGCTGTGCGGCCGCGCTTGTCGCCTCCTCTTCTGAGAGGGCGCGCCGCGCCTCCGCCAGCAGGGCCGCCCGGCGCTCAGCATCGGTTGTTTCGTCCTCTGCCACAGCCTCAGCCGCCAGTTTCGCGGCCAGTGCCTGCGCCAGACGGGCACGCAGAGCGTCCTGCTCTTCAGCGCTCCGCTCGCGTGTTTCAAGAAGAGCGGCCTCTGCGGCACGACGCGCGGCCAGCTCTTCAGCGGCCGCACTTTGTGTCTCGTCAAGCTGCGCCTGAGCCGCTTCCAGGCGGATCTGCAGACCGTCGCGTTCCAGCCGGATCTGTGCCAGCTCTGCGCTTATCTCTTCGCCCTGCCCTTCCAGACCTTCCAGCTGCAGGAGTGCCGCTGCGAGTTCGGTGTCCAGATCAGCCTCGGCCGCCCGCGCCGCGGCAAGCAACGTCAGCGTGTCCTCTGCCTCCTGGCGCTGTGCCTCAAGTGCAAGGGTCATTGCCGTAAGTTCCGCATCGGCGTCTTCGAGCCTGTTGCGCAGTGCCTCAGCCGCAGCCGCTTCGGCAAGCCGTGCAGCCTCTTCCTCGCTCAGCGCCTCTGCCGTGGCGTCCAGATCCTGTGCAAGCTGCCCGATCTGCGCCTCTGCATCGGCATTTCGCGCGCGCAGGTCCGCCACCAGCGCGTCGAGTGCCTCCCGGCGGGCCGCCGCCAGACGCGCGGCTTCCTCCTGCGCGCTGACCTCTTCGCGCGCAGCTGCGAGCGCGAGGTTCAGCGCCTCCTGCTCGCTCATCAAAGCAGCCTGCGCGCTCTGCAGGTCTGCGCGCTCCTGCTCAAGCGCAGCAACGTTGCCCAGTGCATTGTCCCGCTGTGAAATCAGAGCGGCAACCTGTGCCTCAAAACCGGTGATCTGCGTGCGCGCCGTTTCCAGTGCCGTCGCCTGTGCGTCGCGGGTCGCCGTAAGTGCTGCGATGCGGTTTTCAGCATCTGAGAGCGATGCATCCAGCGCGCCGACCCGGTTGCGCAGGTTCTGCGTGGTCTGCTCTTCGAGGCCAAGAGCCTGTGCAAGGGCCGCAACCTCACCCGCCAGCTGGTCGAGCTCGCTTTCCTGTCCTGTAATGCGTTCCGTCAGCACAAACTGCACGATCATAAAGATCGTCAGCACGAACATCAGCACCAGCAAAAGGCCGGTCATCGCGTCCACGAAACCGGGCCAGATAGACGCCTGAAACCGTGCACCTGTGCGTCGCGAAAGCGCCATGGTCAGCTGCCCTCAGAACCCGGGGGGCGCGGCGCGGGGCGCGGACGACGTGGTCTGATCGCATCCGCCAGCTTTGAGATGTCCATGCGCAGTTCAGACATGCTTTCCTGACGGCCGGCAGAAATTTCTTCGAGAATGCGCAGCATCTGCACGTCAATTGACCGCAGGCGCATCCGGCTTTCGGCGTCGATACCATCGCCGCCCTGCCCCTGTGCCTCGATGAGCGCAATGAGCCGTTCCTGCCCGGCTGCCACGCGTTCCAGCGCTGTCTCCGGGCCGTCAGTGTTCGCAATCTGCTGGCCAAGTTTTTCGATTGATCCGACAACGGCATTCATCTGGTCATCGACCGCCATACTGCGCTGATCGGCATGCACGAACATCTGCTGCAGCGCGTCCATCTGGCTGGCCATATGTTCGACCACACTGGCCATTACATGCTGATCACCGCCCCCTTCATCGCCGGAGGAAAATCCGACGCGGGTGATGCTGCTCAGCCACTCTTCAAGTTCTCGGTAAAACCGGTTCTGCCCGTGACCGGCGAACAGTTCCAGCAGGCCCACAATCAGGGAGCCTGCGAGACCGAGCAGGGATGAGGCAAAAGCCACGCCCATGCCGCCCAGCTGAACCTGCAGGCCACTCATCAGGCGGTTGAAGACCTCGACACCGCCCTCGCCTTCTTCGGGTGCGAGACTGCTGATTGTATCAACGATGGCCGGCACAGTGGTGGCAAGCCCGTAAAAAGTCCCCAGAAGACCGAGGAAAATCAGCATGCTGACGATATATCGTGTGATTTCGCGGACTTCCTCGATCCGGGTCGCCACAGATTCAAGGATGGACCGTGTTGACGTGGCACTGACCTGCATGCGGGCACCGCGCTGGCGCAGCAGCGAGGCCAGCGGCGCCAGAAGTTGCGGCGGCCTGATGCTCGCATCCAGCGTGTCCGTGGCAAAGCGTTCGATCCAGCGCACCGATCCGATCAGCTGTGTGACCTGATAGAAACAGGCCACAACGCCGATTACGAAAACAAAGATGATGAAGCCGTTGAGGTATGGGTTTGCCTCAAACACCGGCAGGACGCTGGGCAGGGCCAGAAAAATGCCGAAGCCTGACAGCGCCAGGACGATCAGCATCAGTGAAATCTGACGCACAGGTTGCGAAAAGACGGGTCTTACTTCGGGGTCCGGCAACGCCATGCGTTCCTGCTCCTGACCTTTATTGTTCTGCTCTTGCGGCAGCTTACACCGAAAACATTAACAAGCGCCAAGAAATTATGCCCGCAGCGCGCGGACACGGTGGCTCAGCCATTCCAGATCGGGGTCATGCAGACCGATTTCGCTCAGATGGCGGGCAGTGTTGTAGAGATATTCATCATTCGGGCCCATGCCGCCGCGCGCCCGCGCGATGATCTGCGCCTGCTCTTCGAGCGGCATACCTCCGCAGTACTGCACATGTCCGGGGTTGATGACATAGACCAGCGCCGTGACCCGGCGCCCGTCGTGCAGGTCAATGGCGAGGTCGCGCTCGATATAGGCCGAGGAAATCAGCTCACGTTCGCGCAGATAGGCCAGCGTGGCTTCTTCGCGACCGGCTGCCACCGCAAGAGCTACGCCTTCGCAGGCATGCGCGGGGTCCTCATCGAGTGCCAGCACCAGCCCAGGGTCCTCTTCGGTGCCCCGGTGGTGGATCGAATGCATGCAGAAAGACCGTGCATACCCCGGCAGTGTCGCCACCACCTGCTCGGCCACCTCAAATCCCGGATTCCACAAGAGACTGCCGTATCCGAATACCCACATTGTCATCGTGCTGGTTCTCCTCGCTTGCAATGCGTAAACCTCAAATCGACGGTAAGGAAAAGGGGGTCGTCATGCGTCGGTTGTTGTGGCTGGCTGTTCTGGTCGTTCTGCTCTGGTCCGGCTGGTGGGCGTTTGCGGCGCTGTCCCTGCGCGCGGGCATCACCGACTGGTTCGAGCAGCGCCGGGCGGAGGGCTGGCAGGCGGACTATGCCGCGATCAGAGTATCGGGCTATCCTTTCCGGATTGCTCTGAGCCTCCGCGCGCCGGCCCTGGCCGATCCCGCCACAGGCGTTGCTGTCGAAGCAAGCGTGCTGCGGCTGACCAGCCCTGCCTGGTGGCTGGGCGAGGCGGATGTGATCTTTCCCGACGACAGGATTCTGCTGGCCAGTCCTGAAGGCAGGTCCTCGGTGTTGCTGGAAGATGGGCATGCTGCCCTTCGCCTGACACCCGGCAGTGCGCTTGAGCTTCGCGCGCTGCGCTTCGGCGCTTCGGCCTGGACGCTGGAGGACCCCGCCGGCACCGTCCTGACGGCCGGTGCCACTGAGGTGTCAATGGTGCAGGATGAGGCAGATCCGGCGCGTTACACGATGCGCCTGAACGCCACCGGGCTGACACCCGGCCAGGTCCCGCGCCAGCGGCTGCGGATTCCGCAGGACTGGCCGGTGGCGTTTGACGCCTTCGGGGCGCGCATGCAGGTTCAGTTTGACCGGCCCTGGGACCGGCGCGCGCTTGAAGAGCGCAGACCGCAGCCTCAGCAGATCAATCTGAGCCGTGCCGAAATCCGCTGGGGAGAACTGTTGCTTATGGCAAGTGCAGATCTGGGAATCGACGCCTCCGGCATGCCCTGGGGTACTGTTCCTCTGCAGGCGCGCAACTGGCGCGCGATGCTGGATCTGGCGGTATCGGCCGGCGCGCTTTCTGCAGATTTCCGGCCTCAGGTGGAACGCGCGCTCAGCGCTCTGGCAGGGGCCGGCGGCAATCCCGAAAGGTTCGAAGTCACGCTGACACTGGAACGTGGTCAGGTGCGTGTGGGTTTCCTGCCCCTGGGACCCGCGCCGCGCTTCATACTGCGCTAGCGGCAGTAAGATCCACTGCGATGACGTGCTGTGTCGAGGTGGAAATGATCCTCATGAAACCGGTCTGACTGCGGCCCAAGGACCGTGCCGAATATACCGCAGGCGTCCCGGTGCATTTCCCGCAGGGGCCGGAAGCCCTTTTTAGAATTCCAGTCGCGTTTGACCGAAATGACCGATCCGTCACTCAGCCGGAATTCGGCAATATCGATCGCGCGGCCTTTGCCGTGCTCTGAAATGCGCGCGCCGGGGCGGTTGTTGCGCGGACGGCAGGCGTAATGCCCGACGATGCGCAGGTTTACGAGATCCGCACCGCCTTCGGCCGCGACGCGCGGGATGGCAGAGACGGCCACCCAGTGGCGCAGCGTGCGGGCCGTGGTGCAGTCCATCACCGCGGCGGGGCTGAGCGAAACGCCCGCAACCGAGCGTACCCGGACCGCCGAGGGAATGCCGCAGCCCTGCACGCCCGAGGCGACCCTGCCCACGGTTTCTCCGAGAATATCCGGGTCTTCACAGATCGCACCGCGGGCTTTGAGCCGGGCTTTCTCTGTCGCGCGCTGTTCGAATTTGCGCGGCCTCGCCTGCGGTCTGAGACTGCTGTCACCCTGTGCCTCTGCTGACGCCCCGTCCGCGTCCTGCGTCTCAACGGGGGCTGCGCTGTCGGCGCGCCGGCCCGGTATGCTGCTGGCAGGCGGTGCCGGTGCCGGCTCAGGCGTTGTCACGGGGTTGGTCACCGGATCAGCCACC
Source organism: Roseobacter ponti (assembly GCF_012932215.1). GTDB lineage: Bacteria > Pseudomonadota > Alphaproteobacteria > Rhodobacterales > Rhodobacteraceae > Roseobacter > Roseobacter ponti. Next base: position 3,021,456 of record NZ_CP048788.1, read on the forward strand.
GGGCGCAGTTCCGGTCGCGGAGAGGTCTCGGGACCGGCCTGCGCGATCCCTGCCACCAGTAGAAGGCTGAGTGCCAGCCTCATCACGGCTGCCGGGGGCCCGCGCGCCCGAAATCAGGTGCATCGGTGTCCTGCCCCGCCTCGATGATGCCGCGGCGGATCGCCCGGGTGCGGGTGAAATAGCTGTGAAGGTGATCTCCGTCACCGGTACGTATCGCGCGTTGCAGCGCAAAGAGCTCTTCGGTGAACCGTCCGAGGATTTCCAGCGTGGCGTCTTTGTTGCTGAGAAAGACATCGCGCCACATCGTCGGATCGCTCGCGGCGATCCGGGTAAAGTCGCGAAAACCACCCGCAGAGTATTTTATCACCTCAGAATCAGTTACGCGGCCAAGGTCATCCGCCACACCCACCATCGTGTAGGCAATCAGGTGGGGCGCATGGCTGGTCACGGCAACAACGAGATCATGGTGGTCCGCTTCCATTTCGCTGACGTTTGATCCCAGCGCCTCCCAGAAACTGCGCAGTTTTGCTGTCGCGGCCGGGTCACTGCCGTCCACAGGCACCAGCAGACACCAGCGCCCGTCAAAAAGTTGAGCAAAACCGGATTCCGGGCCCGAATGCTCAGTCCCCGCCAACGGGTGACCCGGGATGAAATGCACGCCTTCCGGAAGGTGCGGGGCCACATTGTTAATGACATCGCGTTTCACTGACCCGACATCGGTCACCGTAGCGCCCGATTTAAGAGACGAAGCAATCTGCTCTGCCACGGCCCCCATTACACCGACGGGCACGCAGAGCACCACGAGATCGGCGTCTTTTACCGCCTCTTCCGCGCTGTCGCAGACCCGGTCACAAAGGCCGATGCGGCGGGCGGTATCGCGTGTCTCAGCGCTGCGTGCGTATCCCGTGACTTCGCCGGCGAGGCCGCCGCGTTTCATCGCCCAGAACATCGACGAGGCAATGAGGCCGAGACCGATCAGGGCAACACGGTTGTAGATGACGCTCATGTCGCTCCCCTGAAAGCTGCCAGCGCATCCAGAACGCGGGTCATGTCTTCGGCACCGCCCACCGTAATACGCAGGGCCTGGGGAAAGCCATAGCCTTTCACAAGACGCACGAGGATACCCGATTTCTTCAGGTGGGCATCGGCCGCGAGCGCTTCGGCTTCATCCGAAAAGCGGGCCAGCACGAAATTGGCGCGGCTGTCATCACAGGCAATGCCGAGCTGGCGCAGCCCGCCGGTCAGCCGGACCCGCTGTTCGGCGTTCTCGCGCAGGCATTTATCGACAAAAGCCCTGTCACGCATGGCGGCTTCTGCCCCGGCCAGAGCAACTGTTGAAAGGTTAAACGGTCCGCGCACACGATTGAGCGTGTCGATCACATGCCGCGGCGCAAAGGCCCAGCCAACCCGCAGGCCGCCCAGTCCGTAGAGCTTGGAAAAGGTCCGTGTCATGACCACGTTGTCGCGTGCAGCCACCAGACCGGCACCCCCGTCATAGCCCTCAAAAAACTCCGCATAAGCGCCGTCGAGCACGAGAAGACAGTGCGCAGGCACCGCGTCTGCGAGGCGCGCGAGCTGATCCGTGCCAAGCGCGGTGCCGGTGGGGTTGGCGGGGTTTGCGATGTAGATCAGGCGCGTGGCGGGCGTAATGGCCGCAATCAGCGCATCCACATCCACGCAGCGGTCGGTTTCCGGCGCCACAACCGGTGCAGCCCCTGCCGAGAGCGCGAAGATGCGGTACATTGAGAAGCCGTGCTCGGTATAGAGTACCTCATCGCCCGGACCGGCATAAGCCATGGCCAGCAGGGTCAGCAGCTCATCCGAGCCTACGCCGCAGATGATCTGTTCGGCGGGCAGACCATGCACGTCAGCGATGGCATCGCGCAGCGGTGCGTGGTCAGTCGTGGGGTAGCGGTGCATGGTCTCAGCTGCCGCGGCCACCGCCTGTATCGCCTCGGGGCTGCACCCGAAAGGGTTTTCATTGGAGCTCAGTTTCAGCGGATCGTGCTGGCCGTCGATCTTTGACGCGCCGCCCTGATAAAGCGCGATGTCCATAATGCCGGGTTGCGGCCGGAGCGCTGTGGTCATGTCGTCATCTCCTGTCCGGTTCCGCGTTCTGCGGCACACGTACTGTCAGCTGGCCAGCACGTTGCGAAAAAGCCAGGGGTCGGTTTCGTCGATATCCTCGGGAAAAAGCTCCCAGCGGTCCTGCAGCGGGGTCCAGTCGGTATAATGGGCCTCCACCGGGCCCAGATAGGGTTTTTGCACCTCAAGGCAGCGGGCGTGGTCCATCTCGTCGGTCTCTACGATACCGGCATCCGGATTTTCAAGCGCCCAGACCATGCCCGCGAGCACGGCAGATGTTACCTGCAGGCCGGTGGCATTCTGATAGGGCGCGAGATCGCGGGTTTCGGCATTCGACAGCCGCGAGCCGTACCAGAGAGCGTTTTTCTCGTGTCCGTAGAGCAGCACGCCAAGCTCATCGATGCCTTCGATAATCTCGTCTTCTTCCATAATGTGGTGGACTGTCTGCTGTTTGCCGGAGCCGAACATCTCGTGCAGCGACAGCACCGCGTCATCTGACGGGTGGTAGGCATAGTGGCAGGTCGGACGGAAATCAGGTGCATCTGCGGGACCAACGGTGAAGTAATCGGAGATCGACACGGCCTCGTTGTGAGTCACCAGAAAGCCGAACTGCGGGCCGGGTGTCGGGCACCAGGTATGCACGCGGGTAATCGCACCCGGACGTTCCAGCCAGATCGCGGACTGACAGCCGGTGTCATAGCTGTGTGCGTTCTCGGGCATCCAGGTTTCATGCGTACCCCAGCCGAGCTCGGCTGGCTGGAATCCTTCCGAAATGAAGCCCTCGACCGACCATGTGTTCACGAAGGTGCCGCGCGGGCGCGGGATGGCGCGTGCCTGGGTGTCGCGTTCGGCGATATGCACGCCTTTGACGCCGAGGCCCTGCATCAGGGTACCCCAGCCGGCACGGTTCGCGGGCGGCGTCGCGTCGCGGCCGGTGTCACGCGCCAGTGTCAGCAGCGCTTCTTTCACAAACCAGCTCACCATACCGGGGTTGGCGCCGCAGCAGGAGACAGCCGTCGTCCCGCCGGGACTGGCTGCTTTTTCGTCGCGCACCTTCTGGCGCAGCGCATAGTTCGTGCGCTCGGCGTTTTCGGTGGTTTCAAAGTAGAAACCCTCCCAGGGCTCCACCACCGTATCAATATAGAGCACACCCAGCTCGCGGCAGAACTTCATGATATCAAGGCTGGAGGTATCCACGCTGAGGTTTACGCAGAACCCTTTGCCATCTTTGAAAATCCCGCCAAGCACGTCGCGGTAGTTCGCCCTGGTGATCTTTTCCTGCAGATGGCGGATTTTGCGCTGGCTGAGAAAGGTGTGCATATCCGCGTTCGGTTCGATCACCACCATCTGATCGGCGTCATAGTCGAAATGCCTCTCGATCAAAGGCAGCGTGCCCCGGCCGATCGACCCGAAACCGATGATGACGACGGGGCCGTCAATGCGGCCGTAATTCGGATATGCAGTCATTTCAGATCTCCCGCGTGGCACCGTGTCAAAGCCCGGTTGATGCAACAGCATGCCTCCGGCGTCAATGGCCGCCTGCTTGTCTCGGCAGCGGCGCTGTGGCATCGTTTCCGCCATGAAAGACCGTTCCGCGCATCTTGATCGCCGCTATGCGGCGGCCGCTCCGACCTGGTCGGATAAGATGCGGCTGCTGGGGTATCTCGATGCCTATCTGGGCTTTTTATCGCATATGCCGCCAGCGCGGCACCGCCCCGCGCGGGTCATCGATATCGGGGCCGGCACCGGCGCGATGGCAGAGGCCTGGACCGCAATCAACGGCGTGCCGGAGGAGATTGTGCTGCTAGATCCGTCGCGCCCGATGCTTGAGGTGGCGGAGGCGGCCCTCAAACGGCGCGGAGTTGCGCCGGGCCTGCGCGTAGCCGCTCTCGGGTCCGGCGCCCGGGAACAGTATGATGTGCTGCTGGCGGCCCACGTCATCGAACACTTCGATGACCCCGGCGTCGCGCTGCGCGACATCAGGAGACTTGCAGCACCCGGTTCACGCCTCTGGCTCGTGGTCTCAAAGCCGCACTGGTGCAACGTGATCGTGTGGCTGCAGTGGCGGCACCGCACCTTCCGGACTGATGAAGTAACAGGTCTGCTGCGGGATGCCGGTTTTGACGTCGAAAGCCTCTACACCTTTCCCTCAGGCCCGCCGTCGCGCACCAGTTTCGCCGTACTCGCCCGCGCCGCCTGAGCCCGGATATGAAAAAGCCGCGCCGGGGATCCCGGCACGGCCTTAAATTCTGCAATGATCCTGCGCGTCAGTTTTTGGCGTAGAATTCGACGACGAGGTTCGGCTCCATCATCACCGGATAAGGCACATCGCCCAGTGCCGGGGTGCGCACGAATTTTGCGCTCATTTTGGAGTGGTCCGCTTCGATATAGTCGGGCACATCGCGCTCGGGAAGTTGTGTGGCCTCGATCAGTGCCGCCATCTGCTTGGAACGGTCACGCACCTCGATAACGTCGCCCTCTTTGACACGGTAGGACGGGATGTTCACGATCTGGCCGTTCACGCGCACATGCTTGTGGTTCACGAACTGACGTGCGGCAAAAACGGTTGCCACAAACTTCGCGCGGTACACAACGGCGTCAAGGCGGCGCTCAAGCAGGCCGATCAGGTTTTCACCGGTATCGCCTTTGACACGCTCGGCTTCGCCATAGATGCGACGGAACTGCTTTTCGGTCAGATCGCCGTAGTAGCCTTTAAGTTTCTGCTTGGCGCGCAGCTGGATGCCGAAATCAGAAATTTTCCCCTTACGGCGCTGGCCGTGCTGGCCGGGCCCGTATTCGCGGCGGTTCACCGGGGATTTCGGACGGCCCCAGATGTTTTCGCCCATGCGACGGTCAATTTTGTACTTGGCAGACGTGCGTTTTGTCACGGCTGATCTCCTTCGATATATGGCCCCGGAGGGCGTGAAGGGCGTTGTCCTCTGGCCCTGCGGCCTGACAGGCGATCCCTCGCGGGAGCCACCAACACCAATGAAGCCGCGCTTATACGCCCGTTCCGATCAGAGTCAACGCCCCATCGCCGCAATATCGGCATGGCGATGACAGGTGGTCAGATGATCGTTCACCATGCCGACCGCTTCCATGAAAGCATAGACGATTGTGGGTCCGCAGAATTTGAACCCGCGGGCCTTGAGATCCTTGGAAATTATTCGTGAAAGCGGGGTCTGTGCCGGCACTTCTTTCTGGGTTTTAAAAGCGTTCTGCAACGGCCTGCCGTCCACATAATTCCATAAAAAGCGGTCAAAACCCTGCATAGCCTCAATCTGCTGCCAGACCCGGGCATTGCTGATTGTCGCTTCGATTTTGCCGCGGTGCCGGATGATACCGGGGTTCTGCAGCAGAACGGCGATCTCCTCTTCGCCCCAGCCGGCGATCACATTCGGATCAAAACCGGCAAATGCCGTGCGGAAATTCTCACGCTTTTTCAGGATCGTAATCCAGCTCAGCCCGGCCTGAAATCCGTCCAGCACCAGCTTTTCCCAGAGCGCGCGGCTGTCATATTCGGGCACGCCCCAGTCGGTATCGTGATAGTGCAGATAAATCTCTTCGGGCCCTGCCCAGTCGCATCGCCTGGTCATGCTGTTCCGGTCTTTCGCTAATTCGGACCATTTAAGAAGATCACAGATCAAATTAGAACAAAACAGGTATATTAATCTGATTTTAGGAGTTCGCGGGCAATGTCCTGCACGGATTACCAGCGAGGACCTGCGATGCCCGGAGACCGTAAAAAGATGATGGCGGATATGCAGCCCGGCACCGGGAGCCCGCTGGATTATGCAGTGACGCGACGCGACCAGCAAACCCTCGATATGGTGAAGGAAGCGATACGGCACAAACAGGTGCTGCTGGCCTATCAGCCGATCATGCAGGCCCGCGCGCAGGAGCGGGTTGCCTTTTACGAGGGGCTGATCCGCGTGCTTGACGAAACCGGACGGGTCATCCCCGCAGGCGATTTCATCAATGTGATCGAAAACACCGAAACCGGTCGGCAGCTGGACACGCTGGCGCTTGGGCTCGGGCTGCGTGCATTGCACGAGAACCAGGATCTGCGCCTGTCGGTCAATATGTCCGCACGCTCGATCGGGTACCGGGCCTGGAACCGGACGCTTGACCGCTGGCTCTCGCGCGATCCGACACTTGCTGAAAGGCTCGTGCTCGAGATCACCGAAGGTTCCGCGATGCTGGTGCCCGAGCTTGTCGTGGATTTCATGGACCGGTTGCAGATCCGCGGCATCTGCTTTGCCATGGATGATTTCGGCGCGGGGTACACCGCACTGCGCTATTTCAAGGACTTCTGTTTTGACATTATAAAGATCGACCGCCAGTTCATTCAGGGCGTATCCCGGTGCCCGGACAATCAGGCGATGACATCAGCGCTTGTCTCAATTGCGAAACACTTCGACATGATGACCGTCGCCGAGTTTGTTGAGACCCAGGCCGATGCCGATATGCTGGTCAGCCTCGGGGTCGACTGCCTTCAGGGGTATCTCTATGGCGCCCCTACAACGCGCCCGCACTGGATGGTTCAGGGGCGGATAAAACAAGCCGTCTGAAATCTCCCGCCAAAGGTATGTTTCCGGCGCACCCCTGCCATGCGGGCGGTGCGACCGGACAGCTTGTTGCCGCCCGTTACCTGATGCGATATTGATCCTGCGTACAGAACGGGAGGGGGTTGTTGTGCACGTAAACCGACACACCTGGTCCTCTCCGCAAATGGCAAAGGACCACATACAATGACGAATGTCGTTATCGCGTCTGCCGCCCGTACTGCTGTTGGCAGCTTCGGCGGATCTTTCGCAAACACCCCCGCAAGCGAGCTTGGAACGGCCGTTCTTCAGGAACTGGTCGCAAGGGCGGGCGTTGATGCGTCCGAAGTTTCAGAAACCATCCTCGGTCAGGTGCTGACCGCGGCTCAGGGACAGAACCCGGCCCGCCAGGCTCATATCAATGCCGGTTTCCCACAGGAAAGCTCGGCTTGGACAATCAATCAGGTCTGCGGCTCCGGTCTGCGCGCTGTTGCCCTCGCCGCCCAGCATGTTCAGCTCGGTGATGCGGATATCGTCGCTGCCGGCGGCCAGGAAAACATGACCCTTTCGCCGCATGCAGCTTCGCTGCGCGCCGGCCACAAAATGGGTGACATGAAGTATATCGACACCATGATCCGGGATGGTCTGTGGGATGCTTTCAACGGCTATCATATGGGTCAGACCGCTGAAAACGTTGCTGAAAAATGGCAGATCAGCCGTGATCAGCAGGATGAATTCGCCGTTGCTTCGCAAAACAAAGCCGAAGCGGCTCAGAAAGCCGGTAAGTTTGCTGATGAGATCGTTGCTTTCACCGTCAAAGGGCGCAAGGGCGACACCATCGTTGACCAGGACGAATACATCCGTCACGGCGCAACCATGGAAGCCATGCAGAAACTGCGTCCTGCTTTCACCAAAGACGGTTCGGTCACGGCAGCCAACGCCTCAGGTCTTAACGACGGCGCGGCAGGTGCACTGGTGATGTCAGCAGATGAGGCCGAAAAGCGCGGCATCGAACCGCTCGCCCGGATCGCAAGCTATGCCACCGTAGGTCTTGACCCGTCCATTATGGGTGCGGGCCCGATCTATGCCAGCCGCAAAGCGCTGGAGAAAGCCGGCTGGAAAGCGGAAGATCTGGATCTTGTCGAAGCCAACGAAGCTTTCGCCGCACAGGCCTGCGCGGTGAACAAAGATATGGGATGGGATCCGTCCGTCGTGAACGTCAACGGCGGTGCGATCGCGATCGGGCATCCGATCGGTGCGTCCGGTGCCCGCATTCTGAACACGCTGCTCTTTGAGATGCAGCGCCGCGGCGCCAAAAAAGGTCTTGCAACGCTCTGCATCGGTGGCGGCATGGGCGTCGCCATGTGCCTCGAACGGCCCTGATCCTGAAACGGTGCAGCGGTGCCTTTGCGAACCGCTGCACTGAAACAGCCCGTCGGGCGAGATTAGCTACGCAATAATGTTGCGCGAATCCTATTGATATGCGCACAAAGATTTCCAGACAAACAAGGAGTACCCAATATGTCCCGTGTCGCACTAGTCACCGGAGGCAGCCGCGGAATCGGCGCCGCCATTTCCAGAGCTCTCAAGGACGCAGGCTATTCTGTTGCCGCAACCTATGCCGGGAACGACGAAGCCGCTGCAAAATTCACCGATGAGACAGGTATCAAAACCTACAAATGGAACGTGGCCGATTATGACTCCAGCAAAGCGGGTATTGAAGGTGTGGAAGCCGATCTTGGCCCGATTGACGTGGTCGTCGCCAACGCCGGGATCACCCGGGACGCACCCTTCCACAAAATGACGCCCGATCAGTGGAAAGAGGTGATCGACACAAACCTTACGGGTGTTTTCAACACAATCCATCCGGTCTGGCCCGGCATGCGCGAGCGTAAATTCGGCCGGATCATCGTGATCAGCTCGATCAACGGTCAGAAGGGTCAGTTCGCACAGGTCAATTATGCCGCCACCAAAGCCGGCGATCTGGGCATCGTAAAGTCTCTGGCTCAGGAAGGTGCACGCGCCGGCATTACCGCCAACGCAATCTGCCCGGGCTATATTGCGACGGATATGGTCATGGCAGTGCCGGAGAAAGTCCGCGAATCGATTATCGCGCAGATCCCGGCCGGACGTCTGGGTGAGCCTGAGGAAATCGCGCGCTGCGTGGCGTTTCTTGCATCTGATGACGCAGGCTTCATCAACGGTTCGACGATTTCTGCGAACGGCGCGCAGTTTTTCGTCTGATTCCGCTAAGCTTTACAGAAAGGGCCGGTTCCTCGCGGAGCCGGCCCTTTTTCATCCCGTAAGACTGCTGCAGCAGTCAGCGGGAAGATGACTGAAACAGCCAGCGCCATGCATCACGCATCGCCTGAGCACGTTCTTCATGTGCGCGTTGCATTGCAGTGCGGGCCAGCGGGTTTGTTGTAGCTTCGATCATTATCCGTTCCTTTCGGGGGTTATCTGAAATCTTTCTGAACTGACCCCAATATGTTCATCGCGATCAAAGCTGACAAACGAGACTTTTAATTGCTTCAGTTAAGTTATACTTAAGTGGTATGTCTGATCGCCTGCCTCCGCTCACAGCCCTGCGCGCCTTTGATGCCGCGGCCAGGCACATGTCGTTTGCCAAAGCGGCCGAGGAACTCTCCGTCACCCCGGCGGCCCTGAGTTTTCAGATCAAATCTCTTGAAGAACATCTGGGCGCGCCGCTTTTTCGCCGCCTGAACCGGGCGGTGGAGCTGACAGAAGCCGGCGCTGCCCTGGCCCCCGGTGCCGAGGACGGATTCAACACGCTTGGCGCTGCCTGGCGCGCCGCACGACGTTTGCAGGACGAACAGACGCTGACAGTCACCGCAGGCCCCGCTTTCACTGCGAAATGGCTGGCGCCGCGGCTCTATGAATTTGCTCAGTTGCACCCGGAGGTCGAACTGCGGTTTTCGGCGTCTCTGCGGATTATGGACTTTGCACGCGATGGCATTGACGTGGCGATCCGGTTCGGCCGTGGTGATGACCCGGGGCTTTACTCCCTGCCGCTTGCGGAAGAGTGGATCGCACCCGTCATGACCCCCGCGATGGCGCGGCAGTATCCGGATGCGCAGAGCCTCACCAAAGCGCCGCTTATTTTTGACGATTCGATCCGGTTTCTGGACCCGCCCTGCGACTGGCCGGCCTGGTTCCGGGCAATGGGGATAGACTATGAACCCGACCACGGGCCGCGGTTCAGTCAGGCGGATCACGCGATCGATGCAGCACTCGCCGGGGTCGGCGTGGTCCTGGGACGCCGTGCGCTGGTGGTGAAAGACATCGCCGAAGGGCGGCTGGTTATGCCCTGCAGGACGGCAATCCGGACGGGTGCGCGTTTCCGTTTTCTATGCCCCAAAGGCACAGAAGACAGACCCCAGGTCAAAGCTTTCCGGGAATGGATGCTGAATGAAATCGGCAAAACCGCGTATATCACTGATGAGCTGACGCTGGTCTGAGGCTCTCTGTGAAGGGTCGGGGTGTGCCGGACGTCGGGCGGCGCGCTCTCTTCGCGCACGCCCGGTTGTTCCGTCAGTTTGTCAGACGGGCGATTTCTTCTTTTATTTTCAGTTTTTGTTTTTTGAGGCTGGCGATTGCCAGATCATCAGCACCGGGGGCGCGTTGCGCTTCTTCTACGGCGTGACTGAGGGTTTGATGCTTCTTTTTCAGTTGATCGACATGTGCGGTTACGCTCATTCAGTCCTCCTGTTTGTCAGCGGTTACGACACTAAGTTGATCACAACATGCGATTCAAGTCACGCCGCAACCGCAGCATGGGCATGAGAACCCTTAAAATCTGCTTAATTCTGCTCAGAAAGTGAGTGCTGCCCCATCGCGCAGTACCGCACGCACCGCCGGCACGTAGCTGTCCGCATCTTTCGTATGCCTGGCTCCTTCGTGCAGGACAAGCGGAGCATGCAGCACGAAAGCGCCCCGTCCCGATTTGCGCGCACGCAGGATGGCAAGCTCCGGCCTGCGGCCTTCACGTGCCGTGAGCGGCAGGACCTCGACGCTGCCCATATCGTGGTCGAGGGCGCCCAGAATGTCAGGCAGCCGCTCAATGCGGTGAATAAAATGCGCATAGCCTTTCGGAGCGAGACGCCGCCCCGCCACCCGCACCCATTTTTCCAGAGGCACGCTTTCGCCCAGGGCCGTCTCACGCCCCTCATCGCGCCCCGCGCGACGCCGTCGCGGGTCGAAATAGGGCGGGTTGGCGATCACGTGGTCAAACTGGCGTTGTCTGAGCCCGGCCGGCAGATCAGCAACATCGCCGGTAAAGACCTCAAAGGTTTCCCCACCGTTGCGCCGGGCCAGAGCCGCGTACCCGGGTTGCAGCTCAACGCCCGCCAGTTTCAGGCCGGGCACACGCGCCCCGAGGCACAGTGCCGCAGCACCCGTCCCGCATCCCAGATCCAGCACAGACTGGCCCGCCACGGCCTTCACCGATGCCGCCAGCAGTACCGGGTCGACACCAGCGCGGTACCCGGACACCGGTTGCAGAAGATGGAGCTTTCCGCCCAGAAATGCGTCGCGTGTGAGCTCTTCGGTCATCGCCCCAGCGGGATTTCATTGTCACGCATCACCCGTTCTGCGGCGATATGATCATCCGCGCGGACCATCAGGCGACGCGGGAAGATTCCTATGCCGCCTTCGAGCACGCTCATGTTTACGTCCAGCGCGAAGCAGTCTATATCTTCGCCCTGAAGAAGGGCCGTCGCAAAGGCGATAATCGTCGGGTCGGTGCTGCGCAAAAGTTCCTTCATATCAGGGATGTACGTCAATGCAGGCGGGGATGTCGAGACTTGCGGATGACAAGAGTATGCTGAAGTCGGAAAATTCACAAAAACCGCATGACCGGATGGCTGCATGGCTGGCATCCGACATGGAGGCCGTAAATACGCTGATCCGCACGCGCATGGCATCAGAGCATGCCCCGCGCATCCCGGAGGTCACAGCGCATCTGGTGGATGCAGGCGGCAAACGCCTGCGCCCGATGCTGACACTGGCCGCAGCGCATCTGTGTGGCTATGAGGGCCCCTATCACATCCATCTCGCAGCCACGGTCGAGTTCATACACACGGCCACTCTGCTGCATGATGATGTGGTCGATGAAAGCGGACAGCGGCGCGGGCGCCCGACGGCTAACCTTCTGTGGGATAACAAGTCTTCTGTTCTTGTGGGCGATTATCTCTTTTCACGCAGTTTTCAGCTGATGGTCGAAACGGGGTCTCTGCGGGTGCTGGATATTCTGTCGAATGCTTCTGCCACGATTGCCGAAGGAGAAGTTCTGCAGCTCACCGCCAGCCAGGATCTTGCAACCACCGAAGCGGTTTATCTGCAGGTGGTACGCGGTAAAACGGCGGCGCTTTTCTCCGCGGCTACCGAAGTGGGCGGGGTGATCGCCGGGGCACCGGATGCTCAGGTCCGGGCGCTTTATGACTACGGCGATGCGCTCGGCATTGCATTCCAGATTGTTGACGATCTGCTGGATATGCAGGGTGATCCCGGCGCAACCGGCAAGAATATAGGCGACGATTTCCGCGAGCGGAAGCTGACGATGCCGCTGATCAAAGCAGTGGCGCGGGCGGACACCGAAGAGCGCGCGTTCTGGCAGCGCACGATTGAGCGCGGCAAACAGGAAGACGGCGATCTGGATCATGCGATAGCACTTTTGCACAAGCACAACGCGCTGATCGACACAGCGGCCGAGGCACGTCGCTGGGCCGCAAAGGCCCGTGAGGCGCTGGCTCCCCTGCCCGATCACGATATCAAAGGAATGCTGTCCGATCTGGCGGATTACGTTGTCGAGCGCATCCGCTGATCAGCCGTCCTGCGGCAGAACCACCGGGTTAAATCCGGCCTTAAGCCGGTTGGCTGGCATCACCCACCATCCGGGTTGTTCGGTACGCAGGTGGCTGACCGCCGCATCACGCGTACTGACGTCCGAGAAGATCGCAAAACAGGTCGCACCGGAGCCCGACATGCGCGCCAGCAGCGTGCCCGGCCTCTCATTCAGCGCCGCCAGAACATCACCGATCACCGGTTCTGCTGCAATGGCGGGTGGCTGAAGATCGTTGCGCTGCTCAGCGAGCCAGGCGAGCCGTGTCCGGTTGTCGCCGCTCATCGGAAATTCCCCCTGCATCGGCGCGTTCTGCTTTTCTCTCAGCCCAGAGAAAACCCGCGCTGTGGGCACTGCCACGCGCGGATTAACGAGCACCACAGGCCAGTCCGGCGGCGGCCCGAGCAGTGTCAGATCACCGCCGATGCCCTGCATGCGCACCAGCTGATTGTGCTGGCACACGGGCACATCCGCACCCAGAACCAGCTGATCCGCCGGGTCCGGCATGGACGCTCCGGACAGCAGGCTGAGCCCGCGCAGGCAGGCAGCGGCATCCGACGAACCGCCACCGATACCCGCCGCGGCAGGAAGGTGTTTTTCAAGCGTTATCTGCGCTGTGATCCCCGCTACACCGGCCGCTTTCAGCACCAGATTGCTGAGATCCGTTGGCACCCCTCCTGCCATCGGCCCGGTCACCTCCAGATAGCTCTCAGATGCCTCACGCAGGGTCAGTGTATCAGCCGGGCTGCAGAGCATGACCAGGGAATCAAGAAGGTGATACCCGTCGGGTTGTTGCCCCGTCACGTGCAGTGCAAGGTTGATCTTGGCCGGCGCGGAAACGCGGACAACCCGCCGGGTGTGCATGGCTCTGCGCCCCGTCAGTCGCGCGCGATCTTCAGGGGCTCGGAGCCTTCTTCCGAGAGCACGGCGTCAAGCCCGATCTCCAGTTTGCGGCGGATGCGATCAGGGTCAGCATCATCCGAGCTGTCCGTGCGGCCGACGAACGACAGCGCCCGGGCCCACTGAAACTCCGCCTCGCGGATGCGTCCGACGGCCCAGTATACATCGCCGAGGTGGTCGTTGACGACCGGATCCACCGCCATAAGCTCAACGGCGCGTTCCATATGCGGCACCGCTTCTTCATAGCGGCCAAGCCGGTACAGCGCCCAGCCGAGCGAGTCGATGATATAACCGCTGTCCGGGCTGGCGGCGACGGCTTCTTCGATCATGCCGAGCGCTTCGTCCAGCTTGATCTGTTTCTCAACCAGGGAGTAACCCAGATAGTTCAGGACCTGTGGCTGGCCGGGGTTGATCTCAAGTGCCGCCCGGAAATCGCTTTCTGCCTGCTCCCAGTTGCCCAGACGTTCATGACAGATCGCGCGGGCATAATGCAGAAACCAGCTTGAAGCGCCGGTGTCATCGGCAATCTCCACCGCGCGGTCATACGAGAGCACCGCCTGGTCGAACTGGTCCTGCTGGCGGTAAATGTCGCCAAGGGCGGAATGCACGGTTGCCAGCAATCCGTGACTGCGAGAAAGCTGTTCGAGCACCTCTATCGCAGCCTCAGGCTTATCGGACCGGCGCAGGGCAGCGGCGCGGCCAAGTTCTGCGGCGTGATAGGCGGGGTCATCCGCCGGCACGAGCCGGTAGACGTCAATCGCCAGGCCGTACTGCTCCATATTTTCAAGAAGCTCTGCAGTCAGCAGCAGGGCATCAACGTGACCCGGACGCAGGATGCGGGCTGCCTGAGCGTAGAGCACGGTATATTCCGCACTCGTCTCGCCGCGCAGGGCGGCTGAGACAGTATAAAAAACTTCAGCAAAACCATCCTGGACGGAAGTTACATGACTGAACGGCAAAGGCTCTGCGGCTTGCAGCGTTGCGACAACAGTATCGATCTCGGGGTCCGTGGCGCCGGCAAACATGGTCTGCAACAGCTCCTGCGCCTCGTCGAACCGCTCCAGCTGAGACAGGATTTCGACACGGGCAATAACACCGCGGCGGGTCTGCAGTGCTGCACCGGCGCTGTCGGCGGCAAAGATCGCCTCTGCCCCCTCAAAATCACCCACCGAGGCCAGCGCCATCGCTTTGTGGAACAATGCAAATCCCTGCAGGCCAACTTCTTCGGACAGCGCATCGAAGGCCGCGAGTGCCTCGCTGACCTCGCCTTTGCCCATATAGGCCCAGGCCTGCAGCAGTCCGTCCACCAGCGGGCCGATCCCGCGGCCTTCGGTCTGCGGATCCAGCATGCCGTCAAAATCGCCTTCGCGGATGCTGTCAATTTTCAGTACAAGATCAGCAATCTGGCTGGTCTCGCCGGTGCTGATCAGGGTGCGCGCGACAGGTATGGATTTATCGATCTCCCCCAGCGCAAGCTGCGCCACCACGACGCTTTCCATGAGCTGCACGTTCAGCGGATCACGGGCCAGAGCGCGGGTGAAATAAGACGCTGCCTGTTCAAAATCGTTTTCAATGGCTGCGGCGCGCGCGGCAAGATAGGGACCTGCGACTGACTGTGCGGAAAGCGGCGCCGCAAGCGACAGCGAAAGTGCCACGGCGGCAAATGTATGGGTCAGGCGAGGCATGAGTTTGTACCCTTATTTTTGACTGCGCGGGCAGGCTAGCACGTTCGCAGGCAGGCGCAATGGTCCCGCAAACCTGCGGGGGGCGACTATTGCGCACAGACAACCGTTTTGCCGGTCTGACAGGCGATCGCGCGCCGACGGACCCGCTTTGCGTCACATATTGGGGTAATTCGGTCCGTCGCCGCCCTGCGGTGTGGTCCAGACGATATTCTGTGCAGGATCTTTGATGTCACAGGTCTTACAGTGCACGCAGTTCTGGAAGTTGATCACAAAACGGGTGTCTTTGCCCGCCTCTTCCACGAACTCATAAACCCCGGCCGGGCAGTACCGCGCCGAGGGGCCCGCGTATTTCGGCAGGTTGCTTTCGACGGGCACGGAGGCATCCTTCAGCGTCAGATGCGCAGGCTGGTTTTCTTCATGATTGGTGAAGGAGAAAGCCACGTTTGTCAGCCGGTCAAAGGACAGTTTTCCGTCGGGTTTCGGGTAATCGATGACTTTGTGCTTTGATGCTTCTTCGGTGGCCTCAGCGTCGGTTTTGCCATGCCCCATGGTGCCGAGCAGCGAGAACCCCAGGGTATTCGTCCACATATCGAACCCACCCAGTGCCAGACTGGCGGTCAGCCCGCGTTTTGACCACAACGGCTTAACATTGCGCACCTTTTTCAGGTCCTGTCCGATGGCTCCCTCGCGTACGGTGGTCTCATAATCGTTGAGTTCATCGCCGCTGCGTTCTGCAGAAATCGCGGCGGATGCGGCTTCGGCGGCTGCCATGCCAGAGAGCATCGCGTTATGATTGCCCTTGATGCGCGGTACGTTGACCATGCCCACCGAACAGCCCAGCAGAGCGACACCGGGTGCCACCATTCTGGGCATTGACTGGTATCCGCCTTCGCTGATCGCGCGCGCGCCATAGGCCACGCGTTTGCCGCCTTCCAGCAGATCCGCGACCATCGGATGGTGCTTGAAACGCTGGAATTCCATATACGGGAAAAGATGCGGGTTTTTGTAGTTCAGGTGAACTACGAAACCAACGTAAACCTGATTATTTTCAAGATGATAGATAAAGGAACCACCGCCCGCGTTGCTGCCCAGCGGCCAGCCCATCGTGTGTGTAACCGAGCCCTCTTTGTGTTTGGCCGGGTCAATCTCCCAGATCTCTTTCATGCCGAGACCGTATTTCTGCGGCTCGCGGCCGTCTCTGAGCTCGTATTTTTCGATGACCTGTTTTGACAGAGACCCGCGCACTCCCTCACTGAGGAAGACGTATTTGCCGTGCAGCTCCATGCCCGGCTCGTAGCTGTCGCCCCTGGTGCCGTCAGGGTTCCTGCCGAACTCGCCTGCAACGACGCCTTTGACCTCGCCGTTCTCACCATAGACCAGCTCAGAGCAGGACATTCCGGGGAAAATCTCGACACCCAGTTCTTCGGCCTGCTCCGCCATCCAGCGGCAGACATTGCCCATGGAGACGATGTAGTTGCCGTGGTTGTTCATCAGCGGCGGCATCGGCCAGTTCGGAATGCGCAGCTGTCCTGCTTCACCCAGCATATAGAAGTTATCGTCTTTCACAGGAACGTTAAGGGGGGCGCCTTTGGCTTTCCAGTCGGGTATCAGCGCGTTGAGACCGGAGGGGTCCAGCACCGCACCGGAGAGGATATGCGCGCCGACCTCGGATCCTTTTTCCAGCACCACGACGTTACAGTCGGCATTAAGCTGTTTGAGGCGGATCGCTGCGGAAAGTCCCGCTGGCCCTGCACCAACAATTACAACATCGTATTCCATTGCTTCGCGTTGCGTGTCAGTCATCGGTCGGCTTCCCTTCTGTGACAGTCCGGCATGGCACTCCCGGATCAGTAATCGCTCGCGATTGGCTAAACCAGGCGTTAGCACAATGCAATCGCAACGGAGCGTCAAAACCGCCCGCCAACTCTTTTCGCGGCCGGTTTTTGTGCACGTACCGCCGCGTGGTCAGCCGGGCCGGTCACCCATGAGATAGCGGGGACCGGGGCCCTTCTCCGCCACTTTGTCAGCGGGGTTGTAGAGCGCGCAGGTGGGCAGGCTCAGGCATCCACAGCCGATGCATCCGTCCAGATTATCCCGCAGCCGCTCCAGCGTTTCGATCCGCGCGTTCAGCCTTGCACGAAAGCGGGTGGATATCCTCTTCCAGTCGGCTTTCGTCGGCGTCCGCCCGCCAGGCAGATGATCAAGCTCCCGGCGAATTTCAGGCAGCGTAAAGCCGAACTGCCGGGCAATGATTACAAAGCTGAGGCGACGAAGGTCCGAGCGTTCGAACCGCCGCTGTCCGCCCGGATTGCGCCAGGGCCGGATTAGCCCCTGTTCCTCGTAATAGCGGATTGCAGAAACCGCGAGGCCGGTTCTCTGCGCCAGCGCACCAATGCTCAATCCGTCGCGTCCCGCCATGACAGACCCCTTGACCTCAAGTTAGCTTGAGGAATTACGATGACGGGAATCATACAACAGAACAAGGAAATTCCCGATGCCCGCCGAACTGGAACACGCAAACATCACCGTCTCCGACGCCACAGCCACCGCTGCATGGATGAGCGGGCTTTTTGACTGGCACATCCGCTGGCAGGGCCCGAGCCTTGATGGCGGAATTTCCGTTCATGTCGGTACGGAGCGCACGTATATCGCGCTTTATCAGCCCTCCCGGACTACACAGGAGGGCGACAACAGCTACACAACACGCGGCGGGCTGAACCATCTTGCTGTGACCGTAGATGATATCGCGGCAACAGAAAAAGCCGTCAGCAAAGCAGGTTTCACTGCGGTGAATCATGCGGATTATGAACCGGGGCTTCGGTTTTACTTCCACGATCATGACGGGATCGAGTA
This sequence comes from Roseobacter ponti, assembly GCF_012932215.1. Lineage (GTDB taxonomy): Bacteria > Pseudomonadota > Alphaproteobacteria > Rhodobacterales > Rhodobacteraceae > Roseobacter > Roseobacter ponti. The sequence goes on from NZ_CP048788.1 coordinate 3,039,383, forward strand.
CGAGGTCGTACAATACACCTGAGCCCCCGCAGCAGCCGCCAAAACCCGCCGGCTGCCCGTTGCACCCCCTTGCAATTCACCCCGCCCTCAGGTCAGGTAGGAACCATCTGAGATCCGCGGCCCCCCGGCGACACCGGGCGGGCCGCTGTAATTCGTGGAAGGCGCCGATGGACAAGATACCGATGACCCGCAAAGGACATGCTGAACTTGAGGCTGAACTCAAGCAGCTGAAGTCCGTGGAACGTCCGGCGATCATCAAGGCGATTGCCGAAGCGCGCGAGCACGGCGATCTGTCTGAGAATGCCGAGTACCATTCTGCACGCGAAAAGCAGTCTTTTATCGAAGGCCGTGTTAAAGAGCTCGAAGGTGTTCTGGGCCTTGCAGAGGTGATCGATCCGTCAAAGATGTCGGGCACGATCAAATTCGGTGCGACCGTGACCCTCGTGGATGAAGACACGGATGAGGAAAAAACCTGGCAGATCGTCGGCGAACACGAGGCCAGCATCGAAAAAGGTCTGCTGAACATCAAATCGCCCATTGCACGGGCGCTGATTGGTAAGGATGAGGGCGACAGCGTTGAAGTGCGCACGCCCGGCGGGGAGAAATCCTACGAGGTTCTCAAAATCGTTTACGCCTGACAGGACCAGCTGACATGGCCGACCAAAGACCTGACGAGGAAGATGCACCGGCCCAGGCGCGGCCAACGCCGCTGGGCATCTATGACCGCCCGCAGACCGAAGGCATCACCAACATCGAAATCATCGCCATCGCGCTTTCGGTGTTCTGGCTGCTGGCGTCGGGGTTGTTTTTCCTGCTGATGCCGTCGGGCGACGGAAATGCGGAGCCGGGCAGCATGAGTTTCGTGATGGTGATGCTGTCGGTGTTTATGCCGGTCGGTATGATCTGGGTCGCCGCCACAGCCGCACGGTCGAGCCGGGTGATGCGCGAGGAAAGCCAGCGTCTGCAAACCGCAATCGACGCCATACGCCATGCCTATATCGCACAGAACCATGCCGCCGGCGCCGGCAGTGATGCGGCCTCTATCACCCGTAAGCTCGACGAAATTGCTGCTGCTGCGCGTAAAACTGAAACTGTACTGGCAACTTTCACGTCGCGACGCGAGCCCGAGGGTGCCCCGCAGAATGCCCGCGTTGCACCTGCACCGCAGCCGGTCGATGACCAGCCGGTGCTTGCCCTTGGCACCCCTTCCGAGGATATCGCTCCGCCGCTTGCCACAGCCGATTTTATCCGCGCGCTCAACTTTCCGGAAACCTCGGAAGATGAGGCCGGGTTCTCAGCGCTGCGCCGCGCGCTGCGTGACCGGCCTGCCGCACAGCTGATCCAGGCGGCCCAGGATGTGCTCACCCTGCTCAGCCAGGACGGGATATACATGGACGACCTGCAGCCGGACCGGGCGCGGACCGAAGTCTGGCGTCAGTTTGCCCGGGGTGTGCGGGGCCGTCCGGTGGCCTCGCTCGGAGGGATCCGTGACCGGTCTTCACTGGCGCTGACGGCAGGGCGCATGAAACAGGACCCGATTTTCCGCGACGCCGCGCATCACTTTCTGCGCCGGTTTGACAAGACCTTCGTCGCTTTTGAAGACGGTGCTTCGGATGCGGATATTTCTGCGCTGGCCGAGACGAGGACTGCGCGGGCCTTTATGCTGCTCGGGCGCGTTGCCGGTACCTTCGACTGACGGGCCCCTGCCCGGTCGGTTCAGAGCCCGAAACCTGAAAAGGGGATGTATCGCACCTGAACACCAGGTGTAATCGTCGCGGCACCGGGCGGCAGTTCCACAAGGCCCTCCGCCCAGGACAACCCGCTGATGCGCCCGGAACCTTCCGAGGCAAAAACCTCCGCCGCACCGTCACGGATCCGCGCGCGCAGATACTCCGTGCGCCCGGATTTTTTCTTTTTGCTGAAGGCCGCCGGCACCATAAAGCCCTGCGGTCCGGACCAGCGACCACCGGCCATCACCGACAGCGCCGGGCGCGCAAATATCAGTGCGCATACCATTGCCGCCACCGGGTTACCGGGCAGGCCAAAGACCGGCACTCCGTTCCACATCCCCAGCGCCAGCGGTCGCCCCGGTTTTACGGCAATGCGCCAGAGCTGCATCGTACCGGTCTCCTGCAGCAGCGCTGAGACATGATCCTCATCACCCGCCGATGCGCCGCCGCTGGTGAGGATAACATCCGCCCGGCGCGATGCCTCATCAAGCCGGGCCCGCAATTCCGCGCGGTTATCCCCAACGCGGCCCATGTCCACACCGGTATGGTCACAGCGCCGGATCAGCTCCAGCAGCATCGGGCGGTTTGCATCAAAAATCTGTCCGTCTGCTGCCGTTTCACCAGCTTCGACCAGTTCCGCGCCGGTCGAGAGCACAGCAACACGCAGCGGGTCATGCACCTGCACCTCGCGCGTACCGGTTGCTGCCAGCAAAGCCGCCTCGGCCGGACCGATCCGCAGCCCGCCGGCCAGAACCTGCGCGCCGGCTTTGATATCCTCTCCGGCTTTGCGGGTGTTGGCACCCGCTTTGACCGGACCGTGCAGCACAACATGACCGTCCGTGATCCGCACGTCTTCCTGCAGGACTACGGTGTCGATACCGGCAGGCAGGGCGGCCCCGGTCAGAACGCGCAGGGCGTGGCCAGGGGTAAGAACACCGGGCGCATCGCCCGCGGCGGCACGACCTGTGGCCAGAGGCAGCCGGTGCAACCCCTCAGGCAGACCGCCGGCAAAGCCGTACCCGTCCACAGCCGTATTCGGCAGCGGCGGGTTGGCACGTGCGGCCAGCACCCCTGCTGCGGTGATGCGCCCGGTCGCCTCCCCCACCGGCACGCGGCGCACCGGGGTAACGGGAGTGAGATTACGCTTCAGATGGTCCAGCGCCTCGTCCACCGGGGTCCAGTGGACACCGGGCGGCAGAGCAAAGCAGTCGTTGCGCAGGGGGGGCACGTCGCGATCAGTGGCGGCCAGTTCAGACAACCGCGCCGCGTGGCCGGCCCCGAGAATCCATGCTTCTTCGCACGCCTCGTCCGGATACTCCTCCAGCATCGCCTGCAACTCAGGCGCCCCGAGTGCGGAGAGCGCACGCGACAGAGCCGTCACCTGAACGGCATCCCTGATGGACCCGGCAGGGGCTGTCGCCAGTGCTGTGCGCACTGCCGGTTCAATCAGTCCCGGCCAGATCTCGGCCAGCACAACAGGTGCTTCCTGCCAGTCGGTGAACGGCCAGACCGCTACGCCCGCCAGTCTGCGCAGGCGCGCCAGAACCGGCAGCCCCATAAGGATCTGACTGCCGACGGTGGGGTTGTAGAAAAGCTGGAAACAGCTCGATGAGGCGCCTGATTTCAGGTCGCAGCTGCGCCGCTCTGAGACCACATCATATCGGATGCCTTCTTTGCGGTAGGGAATGCCGGGCCAGCGGTCTTTGTGCGATTTGCCCCAGAACGGCCCTGCCCCTTCAAAGATCGCGTTCATCTCTTCGGCGATGTCAAATCGGTTATTAGTACTGTCAGGGTGATCGGTGATCCGGGCCTCGAACCAGTCCCAGAGATCAAGCGGATCATCTGAGCCTGTCACCCTGCGGGCAAAGCCTCGCGGATAGCCGAAGGGAAAGTCAAACCCGACCAGAAGGCGCCGTCCTGCGGCCTGTTCCTCCCTGATGATCGAAGCGATGCGTGCCTCTGCGCTGTGCCGGTCGCGGCAGTATTCAGGCTCTGCCGGTTCGCCGTTCCGTACGATCCCCAGCCAGATAGCGTCCTTTTTCGGCCGGGTCGGCCCACGGGTTGAGGCCGCAGACCAGTCTACTGTCAGAAAGCTCTGAAAGCCCGTCACAGGCAAGTCTCCTGCAGGATAAAATCAGCAATCGCCGGCGCGTCGTTAAGGTCAAAAACCGGGCGGTCGAGTTTCATCGGCGTGTCACTGGCAACGGCACGGATTGTCGGATCATCAGGTGCGATCAGAGGGTTGCCTGTCTCTGCGCGGAAGGCTTCGATCTTTGGGTGCGCATCACGTTTGTAACCTTCGATCAGCACAAGATCGACCGGCGAAAGTCTGGAAAGCAGTTCATCCAGTGAAGGCTCGGGTGTGCCGCGCAGCTCGTGCATCAGAGCAACGCGTCTGCGCGAGGCCAGCAGCACCTCACTGGCTCCGGCGGTGCGATGGCGATAGCTGTCCTTGCCCGGGTGATCCACATCGAAAACATGATGCGCATGCTTAACCGTCGAGACCGAAAACCCGCGCCCGCAGATTTCCGACACCAGCCGCTCCATAAGCCCCGTCTTGCCCGCGTTCTTCCAGCCGACAACGCCGTAAATCTTCATAAGAGGCCTTCTGCACGTTTGAGGTCTTCAGGTGTATTGACGTTGAAAAAGGGATCGAAGCCTGCCACCGGGAAAAGCGCTTCCCGCCCGCCGTGACGGTCCGTCCAGAGCACGACCTTGCGCAGCCCGTCGTGCAGAGCGGCGCGCAGATCATCGCGCAACGCCACCGGCCAGAGACCAAAGGTCGGGTGGCGGACCTTGCCCCGCACGGGATCGGGGGTCGCGGCGAGCACCAGAGGATGCTGCATGCCTTCGGCCGCCATCAGCAGACGCGGCACCAGATCAGCCGGGAAAAACGGCGTGTCAGCCGCCGCCGTGACGATCATCTCATCACCCTGTTCTGCCGCCCGGTCGAGACCGGCAAGCACGCCGGCCAGCGGGCCTGCATAGCCATCAATGCTGTCGGCAAGGACCGGCAGACCGAGCGTTGCAAACCGCGCCGGATCTCCGTTTGCATTCAGGGCGAGACCTGCGACCTGCGGGGCCAGCCTGTCGATGACATGACCCAGCAGTGTCGTGCGGCCCAGCGGCAGCAGCCCCTTGTCGCCGCCGCCCATGCGGCTTGCGAGACCACCGGCGAGGATCACACCCGGCGGCTGTTTCATGCCGCCCCCCTGCGGCCGGCGCGACGCGGCTCATCGGGCACATCCGAGGGGTCCGCGTCGCGCACCAGGCGCTCTTCTCCGGCAAGACAGACAAACCGGCGCCCCTTCATCCGGCCGATGAGTGTCAGCCCGACCTCGCGGGCGATCTCAACGCCCCAGGCCGTAAAACCCGATCTGGAGGCCAGAACCGGAATGCCCATCATCGCTGTTTTGATTACCATCTCGGAGGTCAGACGGCCTGTGGTATAAAGGATCTTATCATCAGCAGCGACCTTTTCCGACAACATCCAGCCGGCGATTTTATCGACCGCATTGTGCCGGCCCACATCCTCCATATAGACCAGCGGGCGGTTCGCAGAGCAGAGCACAGTGCCGTGAATGGCGCCCGCCTCAAGATATAGCGACGGCGTACGGTTGATCCGCGCACTCAGACTGTAAAGCCAGCTTGTGCGCACCGGGGCAGGCGCCAGTTCCACGCCCTCAAGCCCCTCCATCATATCGCCGAAGACCGTCCCCACAGCACAGCCGCTGGTGCGGGTCTTTTTGCGCATCTTTTCCTCATAGTCCGTCTTACGCGCAGTGCGTACGATTACCGTTTCCAGCTCTTCGTCATAATCAGTGCCGGTGATCTCGTCGGCATCACTGATCATGCCCTGATTGCGCAGAAACCCCAGCGCCAGATAACCGGGATAATCGCCGATTGTCATAGCGGTCACGATCTCCTGTGCATTGAGGAAAATCGTCAGCGGCCGTTCCTCAACCACGCTGGCCGTCACGGCCACACCGTCCTGATCCGTACCCGCAACGGCCCGTGTCAGCCGCGGCGCCTGCGGGTCAGGTGCGATCAGGTAATCGCTGGTGTCATCTATCCTTGCCAATTGCATCCCCCCGGGCTCTGAGATAGGCCTCCCGCATAACTTTATAAAGCATCTCATGCCCTCCACCACCGCGAAAACACTCACGCCCCGGCGCGCGTTCTGGAAAGGCTTCCGGGATGGCACGCCCTTTGTGCTGGTTGTCGGCCCTTTTGCGGTACTCTTCGGGGTTCTGGCTGCTGAGGCCGGGCTTAATGTGCTGGAAATTCTGGTATTTTCGGTTGTTGTGATCGCGGGAGCTGCGCAGTTCACTGCCCTGCAGCTGATGACCGAAGACGCGCCGACCGTGATCGTTCTGGCCTCGGCACTGGCTGTGAACCTGCGTATGGCGATGTACTCGGCTTCGCTGACGCCCTGGATCGGGGCCGCACCGCTGTGGCAGCGGGCGATCGCCGCCTATTTCGTGCTCGATCAGTCCTATGCCTGTTCCATCGTTCAGTTCGAAAAAGCGCCTGATATGAGCATCCCGGCGCGCGTCGCCTATTTCGCCGGCGCGGTCTGCCCGGTGGTGCCGGTGTGGTATGGTGCTACGGTCGCGGGGGCACTTATCGGCACACAGATCCCCGAGAGCTGGGCGCTGGATTTTGCGCTGCCGATTACCTTTCTGGCGATGATCGCTCCGATGCTGCGCACGCCCGCGCATGTGATTGCTGCCCTCGTGGCAGTGGTCGTGAGCCTGCTGGCAGCGGGCGTGCCGTATTCGCTGGGCCTGATCATCGCGGGTATTTCGGGCATGATGGCCGGCGCGCGCGCTGAACTCTGGGCAGATGCACGAAGGGCCGCAGCATGATTGATGCGTCCACCCTGTGGATTGTGATCATCGGCCTCGGGCTGGGCAGCTATCTGCTGCGCTTTGCGTTTCTCGGTCTGGTCGGTGACCGCCCGATCCCGCCCTGGCTGCTGCGTCATCTGCGCTATACCGCTGTTGCGGTGCTGCCGGCGCTTGCCGTGCCGCAGGTTGTCTGGCCCCAGGCCACCGGTGGTGCGCCGGATGCGCCGCGCATGATCGCGGCCGCTGTCACTGTGCTTGTCGGTCTGTGGACAAAGAATGTGATTGCGGCGATCGTTTGTGGTGCGGGCACGCTTTACGGTCTGCTCTGGCTGCTGGGTTAGGCCGGGCTCGCCACTGCATCCGGGATACCGTCGCGCACATTGCCCTCATCATCTTCGTAATAGCGGTCGGTAACCACACCCGGTCGTGTTGCGATCTGATCCATGAGATTTGTCGGAAAGAATGTGACGCTGATGTCTTCGAACCCGGGCACCTGGCTGATGATGCGCGACGTGGCATTGGTGCAGAACGATCCTGCAACCGCACCATTGCTCTGCACAAGCTGCAACGCACGTTCGGCCTGTGCCGGTGTTACCTCAATTGTCTGGGTGACGACATGGTGGGTGTTGCGCGCGTGCGCGCTTTTATAGCCCTGCACCCAGGCAGGTGACATGCCATAGAGCACATCGCCGCGTTCAGGCACGTCGGGATGCAGAAAGGATCCGGCCGGATCAAAGATCACCCGCTGCGAGCCGCTGACCATCAGCGCCGTATGCCCGCCGGCACCGGATGTGTTGTTTATAACGGTAATAACCGTGAGGCTGGGCGGGCCACCGGCCCGAAACGCCACATCACGGATTTCATCATTTGTGGCTTCAAAGGCGGCGGAAACCGCGCATCCCGTCAACATTACCAGAACCGCAAGCAAAGCAGGGATACGCATGGATTTCTCCCGGAGTTCGGTGGATCAGGTGATGAAAATCGCCATGCCGACCAGAAGAAGAATGATGACAATTACCGTCCGTGCGGTAAACCGCATGAAACCGTCGAATGTCTTTTCCTGAACATCCGTGTTCATTTCGCCGTGCTTGTAATCTGCCATTGCCGCAGCCCTTTTCTGTAATCGTTGTTCAGAGGCCTAATGGATTCTGTGACCGCTGTCACGCGCATAGCTGTGCGCAGCGACTCTGTGACCCGCACGCGCAGACCGGGCGCTCAGCCGGTGCCACCCTCTTCGAGATCCTGCACCAGCCGGAAGCCAATACGCGCAGGTTTCGCACGCTCATGCGGTTTGGGCAGGGCCCGCAGCATTACGCTGAGCTGACTGACGTGCTGGACGAGCTGTGTGCGCCCGCCGGTGGCATCAGTGCCGTAAAACGTCACGATGTCAGGGTCGAAATACCCCATTCCCTCAATGCGCAGCACACCGGCATCACCGCCGGCAAAGCCCATGGCGACCTCGTGATCGTTGTCGAGGTCCTGCTCAAAGTTGCGGATATAGAGGATCATGCGCTCATAGGCCCATCTGGCCGGGGATTTCTTTTCCTCCGCCGGACCTTTCATCACGTCAGGCAGCAGAATGTCAGAGGCGCTCCTGCACGCAGGATCGGTGTGAACCTCATGCAGCTTTGGTTTGCCTGCAGATTTTCCTGCTTTTTTGCCCATTTTCAGTCCCTGCGCTGATAAATCCATGCATCGTCATCGCGGCGCGCGCGGGTGACCTGCCCTGTCTGGTACAGGTGGCTCAGATGCGCAACCGCTTCGACGAGTGCCAGACCGTATTCCGCGTCGCCGATGTTGCGCCGGAAAAGCGGCATGAAACAATCACCCGCCGCCTGAGGTGTATCCAGAAAGGTCATCAGTCGTTTCAGCGCGCCGTGGTGATTGTCAATGAGCTGGCGCATACGCAGGGGCAGACCGGTGAAGGGCAGTTTGTGCCCGCCCAGCACAAAATGATCGTCGCGCGCCATACCCGCAAACCGCTCGCAGCTTTCCAGCCAGTCGCCGATCGGATCAGCCATCGGTTCAGTGGCATAGACCCCGATATTGGGGCTGATCGAGGGCAGAATCTGATCAGCGGAGATCACCAGATCGTCGTCCCGGCTCCAGAACGTCGCCTGCTCGGGTGCATGTCCGTGACCGGTGTGAATGTCCCAGGTCCGGCCGCCCATTGTGATGCTGTCACCGTCCGCGATGCGGGTAAAACCCAGCGGCAGCGGCGCCACAACATCCGCAAAATTGAACGGGCGTTCGCTTTCGCGTTTTGCCAGCACCTCCGGGGCCATGCCGGCGCTGCGATAGAAAGCCACGGTTTCGGGTACCGGTACATCCTGCGCATCCAGCGTCAGCATGCGCGCCATCAGCCAGGCGGTTCGCGTTGTGACCAGCTCAGCCCCCTGCGTGGTCTGAAACCAGCCCGCAAGCCCGATATGGTCCGGATGATGGTGAGTGACAATAACACGGCGCACTGGCTTTCCGCCCAGCGGTCCCTGCATCAGGTTTTCCCAGATCGCGCGGCTGCGCTTTGAGGCAAAGCCCGTGTCAATCACCGTCCAGCCGTCGCCGTCATCCAGCGCATAGACATTGACGTGATCAAGCTTCATCGGCAGTGGAAGGCGCATCCACAGGACACCATCAGCGACCTCGACGGCGGCGCCCCCGGCGGGGGGCTCTTCAAAAGGGTAGCGCAGGCCTTCGGTCGGGCGGTCCTTCATCAGGCCGCCAGATCATCGTCGGTCAGGCTGTAGAGATCTTCGGCGCCGGCCTGTGCATGGGCCAGAAGCCCCTCATGCTCGGGCAGCAGACGGGTGATATAGAACCGCGCCAGCTTTTCACGCGCGCCGCCACGATCGGCCAGAGCCGCGCGCAGGTGCACATATCCGCCCAGTACCCGGGCAAAGGCCCGCTGGTAGGGGACCGCGCCGGCAAACCGGTCATCCGGGTCGCTTTGCGCAACCAGCCACTCGGTGGCTTCGCGTTGTGTTTCACAAGCCTGCCAGACGGCCTCGCCCAGATCAGGCAGAACCGCGCGCGCCTCGGACGCACAGGCAGCGACCTCGTCGAGAAGCCGGAAAGCTGCTTCGCCACCGTCCATCATCTTGCGGCCGACAAGGTCCATCGCCTGGATGCCATTGGTGCCCTCATAGATCGCCGTTACCCGGACATCGCGGCAGAACTGCGCAGCACCGGTTTCCTCAATGAACCCCATGCCGCCGTGTACCTGAAGGCCCATATCCGACACCGCGATCCCGGTTTCCGTACCAAAGGATTTGTTGATCGGGGTCAGCAGGGCCGCGCGGGCCTTCCATTCCGCATCTCCGGTTGCCCGTGCCAGATCAATCGCCATGGCGCAGCTCAGCGCGATCCCGCGGGCTGCAAAGACTTCGGCCTTCATCGTGCTCAGCATCCGGCGCACATCGGCATGATCAGTGATTGTGCCACTGGCGTTTTCGCGCCGCGACCGGCCCTGTTTTCGGTCGGTGGCATAGGCCCATGCGTGCTGAAACGCGGCTTCGGCCACACCGATCCCCTGGATGCCGACGCCAAGGCGCGCGTTATTCATCATGGTGAACATGGCAGCCATGCCGCCCTGCTCCGCGCCGATCAGCCATCCCGTGGCACCGTCATATTCCATCACCGCGGTGGGCGAGCCGTGCAGACCGAGTTTGTGCTCAAGGCTCACCACCCGCAGGCTGTTCGCCACGCCCGGATTTCCCGCATTATCCGGCAGGTATTTGGGCACGATAAAGAGGCTGATGCCCTTGGTGCCGGCCGGCGCGCCCGGCAACCGGGCCAGCACCAGGTGGCAGACGTTTTCCGCAACATCATGATCACCCCAGCTGATGTAGATTTTCTGTCCGCTGACCGCGTAGGTGCCGTCACCCTTCGGTTCGGCTTTTGTGCTCAGTGCGCCGACATCCGACCCGGCCTGCGGTTCGGTCAGGTTCATGGTCCCCGACCATTCGCCCGCGATCAGTTTCGGCAGATAAAGGTCCTTGATTGCATCTGAGGCATGATGTTCGAGCGCTTCGATCTGACCCTGCGACATCAGCGGGGCAAGCTGCAGCGACAGGCACGCACCGCTCATCATGTCATTGACCGCAGAGGCCAGCGTCACCGGCAGACCCATACCGCCGTTTTCCGGATCGGCTGTGATCCCGATCCATCCGCCGTCGGCAATTGCGGACCAGCCGCCGGCATAGCCGGGCGAGGTGCGCACAACACCGTTTTCCAGCCGCGCCGGATGCAGATCACCGGGGCGCTGCAACGGGGCAAGGACCTCGTCGGAAACCCTGCCGGCTTCGGTCAGGATGGCCTGGGTTACGTCTTCTGTGCTGTCCGCAAAAAGCTCTGTCTCACGCAGCTGATCAAAATCAACAATGTGTTTGAGAATGAACGCAAAGTCTTCGACAGGCGCGTGATAAGGCATCTTCATATTCTCCGGACGTCGGGCATGGTATCTTGGCAAATGAGGGCACAGGTTATATGGCCCCGGGGCAATCATGAAGCGACGGGTCTTCGACAGCAACCAGAACGCGGCGTCACAATTTTTATGCACAAAGACCCAACAGTTACCCTCGCCGCAGATGCCGCGGGACTGCAGCAGGCAGCGGCCCTTCTGCGGGCCGGCGCACTGGTCGCCTTCCCCACTGAGACGGTTTACGGGCTTGGCGCGGATGCGCGCAACGGGGCGGCGGTCGCGGCGGTATATGCGGCCAAGGGGCGACCGTCGTTCAACCCGCTGATTGTGCATGTGCCTGACGTCGCCGCAGCACGGGAACTGACGGTCTGGAACGATGCCGCATCAGTGCTTGCCCGGGCGTTCTGGCCTGGTCCGCTGACGCTGGTGCTGCCACTGAAACAGGGGCACGGTCTGGCATCGCTGATCACCGCAGGGCTTGACACCGTGGCAATCCGGGTGCCGGCGCATCCGGCGGCCCGCGCTTTGCTGCAGACCTTCGGCGGCCCGGTTGCGGCACCTTCGGCGAATCCCTCGGGACGGATCAGCCCGACGCGTGCCTCTCATGTTCTGGCCGGACTGGATGGCAGGATCGCGGCGGTGCTGGATGACGGGCCCTGCGCGGTCGGCCTGGAAAGCACGATCGTAGGGTTTGACCCGGCACCTTTGCTGCTGCGCGCGGGCGGAGTGCCGGCAGAGGCGGTGAGCAGTATCCTTGGACAGCCGCTTGCATCCCCGGGCGGCGATACCATCACCAGCCCCGGACAGATCGCATCGCACTATGCCCCGGGTGCGCCTGTGCGGCTGAATGCGACGCGGCCGCGACCGGGCGAGGTGATGCTTGGCTTTGGCGACATCCCCGGCGATCTGACGCTTTCTGCGACAGGTGATCTGCAGGAGGCCGCAGCGACGCTTTTTGATCATCTGCATGCGCTCGATGCCACGGGGCGTCCGATCGCCGTGGCACCGGTGCCGGAACACGGTCTGGGAGAAGCGATTAATGACAGGCTGCGGCGGGCTGCGGCACCGCGCTGACAATCAGGTGCTGTCAGGCGCGCCCGGCATCCGCAGAGAGCAGGACCGGGTCGACCCCAAGAGATTCCAGTGCCGCCGTCCATTTGGCTCGCGCAGGCGTGTCAAAGACCAGCGCGCGGCTTGCGTCGGCGGTCAGCCAGCCATTGCGGGCAATCTCGGATTCCAGTTGTCCCGGCCCCCAGCCCGCATACCCCAGCATCATCAGCGCGCGTTCAGGCCCCTGCCCGCGGGCGATTTCTTCGAGAATATCCATGGTCGCAGTCATCGCAAAGCCACCGGTCACCAGCAGCGTGTGCAGATGCGACTGATAATCCTGCGAATGCAGCACAAAGCCGCGACCGGTCTCTACCGGGCCACCGAAATGCACGACCATGGCCGCTGCGTCTTCGACCGGCGTAATTTCAAGCTGGTCCAGCACATCGCTCATGCGGATATCCGGGCTGGGTTTATTCAGGATCAGCCCCATGGCCCCCTTGTCCGAATAGGCACAAAGCAGCACCACTGAATGCTCAAACCGCGGATCGCCCATGCCGGGCATTGCAACCAGCAGTTTGCCCGTCAGATCCATCTGGTCGCCATGCTGATCGTTGTCCGTCATGCCGGATACAATGGCGCGGAGTGATGTGGCACACAAGTCCCCGGCGCGGCCCGGCGAAACATGGCTGACCGGATCGTGACTTGGCATTTCAGAGCGCTGCGGCCATATCGGTAGTATGACACGTTTTGCGCTCGCCACCGCTTTCACCGCGCTCTGCGCCCTGCCTGCCGCTGCCTGGGACGGGGCCGCGGCTCCTGTGACTGCTCAGGTCCTGCCGGGATGGGTCACAGCGGACGGAACCTATGTCGCGGCGCTGCACCTGCAAATGGCGCCGGGGTGGAAGACCTACTGGCGGGCCCCGGGTGATGCCGGCATTCCGCCCAGCTTTGACTGGTCCGCCTCGCGCAATCTCGGAAGTGTGTCCGTGTCCTGGCCCACACCGCAGATTTTCGATCAGAACGGAATGCGTTCGATCGGGTATTCGGGCGATCTGGTCATCCCTCTTTATGTTTCACCCGTAACCTCCGGCCAGGCGGTTGATCTCAGCGTCGGCATGGATCTGGGGGTCTGCTCGGATGTCTGCGTGCCCTGGCAGCTTGATATGGCAGCAACCCTGAATGATACCGGCGGCAAACCGGTGCCGGCGATTGCCGCAGCCCTGGCGCAGCGCCCGCTGAGTGCCGGCGAAGCCGGCGTCACGGCGGCCACCTGCCGGATCGAGCCGACATCAGACGGCCTGCGGGTTGAGGCCCGCGTCAGCCTGCCTGCGGCCGGTGGTGCCGAGGTTGTGGTTCTCGAGCCGGGCGTTCCCGGTGTCTGGGTCAGCGAAGCACAGACCCGCCGTCAGGGCGGTGACGTAATCGCAGTTTCGGAAATGATCCACGCCCGGGACGGTGCATTTGCACTGGACCGGTCGGCCATCCGGATCACCGTGCTGGGCGGGGCACACGGCGTGGATATTCAGGGCTGCACACCCGGCTGACGGCGCGCGCTGCCCGGGGCACGCAGCATCACAGCCCCTGCGGCATACCCCAAAGCCGAAATCACAGCGGCCCCTGCCAGAAAGACCATCAGTGCACCGGCAACGGATGTCTCGTCGGCTCCGACAGGAACAGGACCGCGCAGACCGGGCATCATGCTGCCGGTAATGATCGTCCACCCGAGCGTTGCAGCCCCCCAGGCGAGCACCAGGCCCCAGAGTAACATAAAACTCATGCGGATACGGCGGACCGGCGCCCCGAGGCCGCGGCGCATCGCCCGGATCTGCCTGCTGATGTCGTGCTGAACCGCTATCAGAGCAGGCACGACCAGTAACACGAGGATCATGCCGAACCCCAGGCCGTAGACCAGCGTGATGACTGTGGGCTTGAGGAACTGTGCCTGCCTGCTGGTCTCATAAAGCAGTGGCGTCATGCCCAGCACCGTGGTGAGCGTCGTCAGCATCACCGGGCGCAGGCGGTCCGTCGCCCCGTCGATGATCGAGGGGATCAAACCGCGGTCTTCGGCATAGTCGTCAATGGTGGTGATCAGCACGATGGAATCGTTGATAATGATCCCCGTCATGCCCAGCAGGCCGACAACCGTGAACATGCTCAGGGGTATTTCCCAGGCAGCGTGCCCGTAAATCGTGCCAACGAGGCCAAAGGGGATGATCGCCATCACAATCACCGGACGGCTCCAGCTCCCGAATACCCAGGCGAGGGCTACATAGATACCGGCCAGACACAAAAGCATGCCTGATGCCGCGTCCGACAGGAACCGGTTTTCGTCCTCCGCGAGGCCCGCGATTTCATAATCGACCTGATAGGTGCTCGCGATGCGCGGCATCAGATCGTCGCGCAGAAAGCGCGTGACCTCTGTGGCGCGCTCCGGATCATCCTCCGAAATATCGCCTGTGACGGTAATTTCGCGCACGCCGTTGGTGCGGCGCACAGACCGGAAGCCGGCACGGCGTTCGACCGTCACGATATCGGCCAGGGGCACGTAACCGCCATCGGGTGTGCGCATCTGAGTACCCGCCAGAAAATCAGCCGTCAGCTCTTCTTCCGGCAGTTCCACGCGGATTTCAGTGCTGCGTGTGCCATCGGGGAAGGTTGCAGCCTCGATACCAGCCAGCCTGTTGCGCAGGCTGCGCCCGAGCTCGTCAATGGTAAAGCCAAGCGCCTGGCCCTGAGGTGTCAGATCCAGAAGCAGCTCGTCGATGTCATAGGAAAGGCTGTCCTGCAGCGCACTGACTTCGGGGTAATCTGCCAGCTCGGACTGCATCTCCAGACTGGCGGCTTTCAGCCCGGCGGCACCAGCGCCCGAGAGCTTTACGCTGATGGCATCGCTTTGCGGTCCCCGGCGTTCACCGCGGAAGGCAACTGTCTCGGCAAGGGGGTGGCGGACCACGAGCTGCTGCAGATCGGAGACAAAGGCCGAACTGGTAAATTCGCGTGCGTCCGCATCGATGAGTTCGATCGAAATGCCGCCCTGCAGGTCTTTGTCGCGCGATCCCGCGCCGCTGAGCCCGCGTCCGAAAGCGCCGCCGACCTGAGCGATGACGGTGTCGACGGGGTCGGTCCCGTAGCGCTCGGTGTAATCGGCGCGCAGGGCACCGGTGGCACGCTGCATTTCGTGCATCATCGCGAGCGCGTCATCCTTGGAGGCGGTTTCGGTCATCATGAAATTACCACGGATCGTGCCGCGCTCCGGTGCATCAAAGAACCGCCACTGGATATCACCACGAATAAAGACCGCCACCTGCGAGGCAAGAATGGCGAGAACGCCCGCGAGGACGACATAGCGCGCCGCCACCACTCCGGCCATCAGCGGGCGGAACGCACGCTCGCGGACAATGCGAAAGCCACGGTTGACCTGGCGGCTGGGCCAGTCATACCAGCGCTCCTTTGCCTTTGCGGCAAGAGCATGGGCCATGTGGTTGGGCAGCACCAGAAAGCATTCCACCAGCGAGGCAATAACCACCGCGATCACGGTCAGCGGAATGTCCCGCACCAGTGTGCCGTACCACCCGCCGACCAGCGTCAGGCCGAAGAAGGCGATCACCGTCGTGAGCGTTGCGGCAAAGACCGGCATGGCCATGCGGCGTGCGGCGTTCTCAGCCGCCACAAAAGGGGGCTCACCGAGGTTACGGGCGCGATAATCGGCATGTTCCGCCACCACAATCGCATCATCGACCACAATGCCCAGAGTGATGATCAGCCCGAAGAGCGACACCATATTGATGGAAAGCCCCGCCATATACATGATCGATATCGCCGCCATCATCGCCACAGGGATGCCTGCCGCGACCCAGAAGGCCGAACGCGCGTTGAGAAACAGAAACAGCAGCCCGACAACCAGAGCGAGCCCCATCAGCCCGTTGTCGATCAGCGTGGTAAGCCGCGCGCTTATCGCCTCGGACCTGGTATTGCGCAGATCCAGCGTGACACCGGCAGGCAGTGTTGCCTCCATTTCCGCGGCAACTTCTTCGACACGGGCCTGCAGTCGGATCGCATCGCCTTCGGCGGAGCGGTCGACGCGCACCATGACGGCCGGATCATCGCCCACGAAAAAGCTGCGTCTGCGATCTGAACCGAGGCGTTCGACCGATGCCACATCCCCGATCGTCAGCTGGCTGCCCCCCGTACCGCTGCGCAGAACGATCGCCGCGATCTCTTCGCTGGTGCGCTTTTCAGAGCCCGCGCGCACCCTGGCGCCTGCCCCTTCGACGCTGCCTGCGGGATCTGTGGCCACTTCGGCGCTGATCGCCGCTGCGATCTCCTCCATGGAGATATCGTTGCCGATAAGTCTGACCGAGGGCACCTCGACGAGGATCTGCGGATCTGCGACGCCACGCACGCTGGTCCGGGTCACGCCGGCCTCAAAGAGGCGTACCCTGAATTCGTCGGCATAGCGTACCAGCTGTTCGGTGCCGACAGGTCCGGTGATCACAACATTGGTCACGCGGTCGCGCCAGGCATTGAAGCGTACTTCGGGGTCTTCGGCGCCTTCCGGCAGGCCGGTGACCGCGTTCACAGCACTTTCCACATCGCGCAGAGCCTGATCCATGTCGCGGTTGGGCTCAAAAGAGATGCGCACGCTCGCGCTGCCCTCGGAGGCGGTTGAGGCAGTGTAATCGACACCGTCCACCGCCAGAAGCACCGGCTGCAACAGCTCAATGATGCCGCGGTCAACGTCCTCCGCGCCGGCGGCCTCCCAGGGCACGGTGACGGTTATTTCCTGTGGAATGACATCGGGAAAAAACTGGGTACGCATGTTCGGCACGGAGACCGCACCGGCCAGGACCATCAGGACGAGAACCAGATTGGCCACAGTCCGGTGTCGCGTGAAGTAGGACAGAATGCCACCCGCCGCGGCTGGCATCCGCCGGCTCATCCGGGCGCACCGCCGGTCGCAGACGGCGTGAGTGCTGCCTGATCATCGCGCCCGGCGAGGGGCTGATGGGTGCGCACAGAAACGCCCGGACCAAGGAGCGGTGTGCGCCCTCTCACAACATTCTGTCCGACCAGCCCCGGCGCGCGCACCAGCACATCATCGTCCTGGCGGCGCAGGACTTCGACCGGGAAAGCGGCAAGCCGGTTATCTTCTGAGACAACCAGCAGTTCTCCGGCACTGTCGAGCGCCGTGGCCGGCAGGCGGATGACATCCTCAAGTGGTTGTTCGGCTATTTCGACGGTTGCGAAATCGCCAGGACGAAATCCCGGCGCACGCCCCAGCCGCGCAAAGAGCAGACGCCCTGTCTGTCCCTCGCCCGGCCCGGCACTGACCCGCGATATGCGCCCCGTTGCCGTCAGATCGACGCCGGTGACGTCCAGCGAAACGGTAACGGGTGCCCGGAAAAGATCCCCTGATGGTCCCAGCAGCCGGGCGTACTGCGCCGTGGAGATACGAAAAGCCACCTCCAGATCGTCCGGATCCACGAGATCGGCAAGGCGCTCACCCTCACTCACCAGGCCCCCTGCGACCACAGCCGTTTCACTCAGCGTGCCGGCAAAAGGAGCGGTTACGGTCGTGTCGGCAAGCTCCCGGCGGGCGTCTTCCAGCGCGATCTGTGCCCGCGACAGCCGCGTGGCCGAAAGATCCACACGCGCCTCGGCCTGCGTCACAGACTGGCGGCGCGAGATTACAACGGCGCGGGCCGCGGCGGCTGCAAGTTCTGCGGTTTCGGTGGCCGCGGCACTGCCGACGCCACGCTGGGCAAGATCAGTCTGGCGGGCAAAGGCCCTTTCGCGCAGGCCTGCCTGCTCTTCGGCGGCACGTTCATCATCCTGTGCCAGGGTCAGGCTTCGGGCGGCCTCACGGGTTTCCGCCTGCGCATCGGCCAGATCAGCACTCAGGCGCGCGACCTCAGCCTCAGCGTCGGCAGGATCAATGCGCAGCAGCACGTCACCGGCCTGCACGGTGCCACCATCCTCAAAGCTGTCGGAAAGCTCAATGATCCGTCCACCGGTCGCCGCGCGCAGTTCCAGCGTACGGCGCGCGGAAATTTCGCCAAATGCCCGCAGGACGGGTGTGATCGTCTCACTCTCGGCCTGTACTAGGCTCACCGCAAAGACACGCTCGCGTGCAGGAGGTGCGTCAGGCGCATCCGCGAACCGCACTTCCAGAGCCCCCACGATCATCTGTGCAGCCCAGACCAGCAGTCCCAGCGTCACTGACGCAAGGAAAAGGCCGATCATACTTTGCCGCAGAAACCGCATAGATACCTTTCTCAGCACAAAAGCGCGCCGTTCCTTATAACCTGGAACGCCGCCTGAAAACACCAAGGCACAAAGGTGTTACGCGATCGCCGGCTATTTCCGTCGCTTATGTTCGTCGAGACGCGGCATAATTTCCACAAAATTGCAGGGCCGGTGGCGGAAATCGAGTTGTCTGGCCAGAATTTCATCCCAGGCATCCCGGCAGGCCCCCGGGCTGCCGGGCAGCGCAAAGAGATACGTCCCGTTGGCCACGCCGCCGGTCGCCCGGCTCTGCACGGCGCTGGTGCCTATCTTATTCATCGAAACCATGGTGAAAACCGTGCCAAAGGCATCGATTTCCTTTTCATAGACGTCGCGGTGCGCCTCGACCGTTACATCCCGGCCGGTCAGCCCGGTGCCGCCGGTGGTGATCACCACGTCGATGGCACCGTCTTCGCACCAGGCGCGCAGCTGCTCTGCAATCTCTGCGCGTTCGTCCGGCAGAATGCGGCGGTCGGCAAGCTCATGGCCTGCGGCGAGAAGCCGCGACACGAGGACCTCGCCTGATTTATCATCTTCGGCAACGCGCGTGTCCGACACCGTCAGCACCGCAATACGGACCGGGATGAACTCCATCGTTTCATCAATACGGCTCATAAGAAATGTCTCCTGCTCGTCAGGTGTTTTTGCGGCATATCAGGCAATTGTCAGCCGCGCGCGGATTTCCAGCAGGTCGGCCCAGGCGTCCCGCTTGGCCTCCGGTGTGCGCAGCAGATAGGCAGGGTGGCACATGGGCATCGCAGGCAGCCCGCAGGCCTCGGTCCAGGACCCGCGCAGGCGGGTAATGCCGCGCCTGCCCAGAAGCGCCTGTGCAGAGATATTCCCCATGATTACAAGCACCTGAGGACGCGAAAGTTCAATGTGCCGCAACAAAAACGGCCGCATCATTGCAATTTCCTCAGGTGAAGGGTCACGGTTCTGCGGGGGCCGCCAGGGCAGCACGTTGGTGATATAGACGGGTGTGTCATCAGGGCCCCGGCCCAGACCGATTGCGGCGAACATCCGGTCAAGCAGCTGTCCTGCGGCCCCGACAAAGGGGCGGCCCTCGCGGTCTTCATCGCGCCCCGGTGCCTCGCCGATGATCATCACAGCGGCTCCGGGCCTGCCATCGCTGAACACGAGGTTGCGCGCTCCCTTTTTCAAAGCACAGTGCTCAAAGCCCGCCAGTGCCGCGCGCAGACCGTCGAGATCGGTGGCCGCCATCGCGGCCCTTTCCGCTTCGGCAACCGGGTCCGCGGCCACCGCTGCCGGCGACCCTGCAGCAGCGCCTGCCCTGGTCCCCGGGGCTGCAGGTGCTGCCTGCTTCGGTGCCGTTCCCGGCATCGTATCAGGCAGCTCGTAGCAGTTGACCGGCATGTCGCCGATGGCCTCGGTCGCCCCGAGTTCGACCTGCCACTCCAGCAGCGCCCGCGCATAGTGAAATTCCGCTGATTCCATGCGGACACTCTATGCGGTGCGGCAGGGAAACTGAACTGCCCGCTTTTCAGAACACCGCAAAAAGCATGTGCACAATGCGTGCACCGGATGTGCACAGGCTGTGCACCGTTTGTGTGCCTGATCTGCGGCTTGCCCGTATCCGGCACGCTCCTTATAAGGCATCTAATCACCTGAGGATCTTCATGACGTTTCCGCACCGCCATCTGCTTGGGATCGAGGCTCTGCGCCCTGATGAGATCACGGTCCTTCTTGATCTGGCCGACAGCTATGCGGCGCTGAACCGGCAGCCGGATAAACACGCCGATGCGCTGGCCGGTCTGACGCAGATCAATATGTTTTTCGAGAACTCCACACGCACCCAGGCGAGCTTTGAGATCGCCGGCAAACGGCTGGGCGCGGATGTGATGAACATGGCGATGCAGGCCAGTTCGGTGAAAAAGGGCGAAACGCTGATTGACACGGCGCTGACGCTCAATGCGATGCATCCCGATCTGCTGGTGGTGCGGCATCCGCATTCGGGGGCGGTCGATCTGCTGGCGCAGAAGGTCAACTGTGCGGTGCTGAACGCCGGCGACGGGCGGCACGAGCATCCCACCCAGGCGCTGCTTGATGCCCTGACGATCCGGCGCGCCAGGGGACGGCTGCACCGCTTGTCGGTCGCGATCTGCGGCGATATTGCGCACAGCCGGGTAGCGCGCTCGAACATCATGCTGCTGGGCAAGATGGAAAACCGTATCCGCCTCATCGGACCACCAACCCTGATGCCTGCGGGCATCTCGGAGTTTGGCGTGGAAGTGTTTGAGGATATGAAAGAGGGTCTGAAAGACGTTGATGTCGTCATGATGCTCAGACTGCAGAAAGAGCGCATGGACGGCGGCTTTATTCCGTCCGAGCGGGAGTATTATCACCGCTATGGTCTCGACGAAGAGAAACTGGCCTTTGCAAAGCCCGATGCCATTGTCATGCACCCGGGGCCGATGAACCGTGGTGTTGAGATCGACGGCACGCTGGCGGATGACATCAACCGCTCGGTCATCCAGGATCAGGTGGAAATGGGCGTCGCGGTCCGGATGGCGGCGATGGATCTGCTGGCGCGCAATCTGCGCCTGACACGGACGGAGGCTGTATGAGCGGGAAAATCGCGATTGAACGCAACGAAGGCAGCAAAATCCGGGTGTTTTCAGTGAGCCGCGCACCCGCCGACATGCGCGCGGCCCTTGATGCGGCACCGCGGGCCGATGTGGCGCGGGACCTTCTTGGCGACCCGCATCTTAACACCGCCTCAACCGAGATTTTCCCGGTGTCTGATCTCGCAGGCGTTGGTCTGGGCGCCTATCTCATCGAAGGCTACGCCGTTGATGCAGATATTATCGCGACCGACCGTGCAAAGCTCGACGCGCTGGACGGGTATGTGCTGCTGCTTTTTTCCGACAGCTTTGGCGGCGCTGAGAGCCGGCTGTCGCCGGGGCCTGACCTCACACTGATCGGAACCTATGAGGAATACCGGCCGGAGGAGGGTGTGCCCGCGGCACTGACCGCCGACAGCGCGATGCCCTATACCGGCGTGCCCGGCGTGGTACCTGCCCCGCCCGCGCGCAGCGGTGCCGGCAGTGCCATGGTCGTCTTTGCCATTCTGGTGCTGCTGGGCCTGCTGGTCTGGTGGCTGCTGACATGAGCCCGCGGAGGATCCGATGAACGAACCCAGAGACCCGAAGATGTCCGGACGCATCGCCATGATCGCGCTGATCGTTGCTTTTGCGGTGGTCGGGCTGATGATCTGGGTGGGGTCGTGAGCCGCGTCTCTGCCGGGACGGTGAGCGCATGAGCCGGTTTGCGTTTCTGAACGCGCGTCTTGTCGATCCGGAAAAGGCGCAGGTCACCACGGGCGGCATGCTCGTCGAGGATGGCCGGATCACGGCTCTGATGCCCGCTGAGGCGCCCGCCCCCGGGGATGCAGAGGTGATCGACTGCGGCCTGAAATATCTCGCGCCCGGGATTGTGGACATCGGGGTGAAGGTCTGTGAACCCGGCGAACGGCACAAAGAAAGCTACCGGTCCGCCGGGCTCGCCGCAGCGGCGGGTGGTGTGACCACGATGATCACCCGGCCCGATACGACACCCGCGATCGACAGCCCCGAGACGCTGGAATTTGTGACCCGCCGCGCCAATGAGGCCTCGCCGGTGCGGGTGCTGCCCATGGCCGCGCTGACCAAGGGGCGCGACGGGCGGGAAATGACGGAAATCGGGTTTCTGATGGACGCCGGCGCGGTGGCCTTTTCCGATTGCGACCGGGTGGTGAGCGACACACGCGTCTTTTCCCGTGCGCTGACCTATGCGCGCAGCTTAGATGCGCTGGTCATTGCCCATCCGCAGGATCCGGGGCTCAGCCGCGGGGCGGCGGCGACATCCGGAAAATTCGCCTCGCTGCGCGGATTGCCGGCGGTCTCGGTGATGGCCGAGCGCATGGGGCTGGACCGCGATATCGCACTCGTGGAGATGACCGGCGCGCGGTATCATGCGGATCAGATCACCTGTGCCCGAGCGCTGCCGCCGCTGGAACGGGCGCGCAGTAACGGGCTCGATATCAGCGCGGGCACCTCAATCCATCACCTCACGCTCAATGCGCTCGACGTGGCGGATTACCGGACGTTTTTCAAACTGAAGCCGCCGCTGCGGGATGAGCAGGACCGTCTTGCCATTGCGGAGGCGGTCAGTTCCGGGCTCATTGATGTGATCTCTTCGATGCACACGCCGCAGGATGAAGAAAGCAAACGCCTGCCCTTTGAGGAGGCGGCCTCAGGGGCGGTGGCGCTTGAAACGCTGTTGCCGGCGGCCATGCGCCTTTATCATGCAGGGCTGATTGATCTGCCCGTGCTCTGGCGCGCGATGTCGCTTAATCCCGCGCGGCGGATGGGTCTGGAAAGCGGGCGTCTGGCCAGGGGTGCACCGGCGGATCTGGTGCTTTTTGACCCCGACGCGCCGTTTCTGATGGACCGCGCCACACTGCGCTCGAAATCGCGCAACACACCCTTTGATGGTGCCCGTATGCAGGGTCGTGTCCTGGGCACATGGGTGGCCGGTGCGCGGGTCTTTGAAAGGGACAGATGAGCTATGAGGGATACGTGATGACCATGCTGCTCTGGTGGGCCGGTGTCGGCTATCTGATCGGGTCGGTGCCCTTTGGCATCCTGGTGGCCCGGGTCATGGGGCTTGGCAATCTGCGCGAGATCGGCTCGGGCAATATCGGTGCGACGAATGTGCTGCGCACCGGGAACAAGCCGGCGGCGGCACTCACCCTGCTGCTTGATGGCGGCAAAGGCGTCGTTGCGGTACTGCTGGCACGGGCCTACGGCAGCGGTGATCTCTATCTCATTGCGGGGCTCGCGGCGATGATCGGGCACTGCTATCCGGTCTGGCTGCGCTTTGCGGGGGGAAAAGGCGTGGCGACCTTTCTCGGGATCGTGCTGGCGATGCATTTTCCGGTGGGGGCGGGCTGCTGCATTGCCTGGCTTGCCGGTGCCTTTGCCACGCGCATCTCGTCGATGGGCGCGCTTGTGGCCGCGGCGGCCGGGATCCCGCTGGCCTGGGTGCTGGACGGCGGGAAAACGGCCTTTTACGTGGCTCTGATGGCTGCCATCGTCTTCTGGCGGCACCGGGCGAACATTGCAAGGATCCGCGCAGGAACCGAGCCGAAGATCGGACAGAAATCCTGATACCCGAGGCCCTTTCGGATTTTGAACAGGCCCTCGATGCTTTGCCCGCGGGCAGCCTCAGCGGCCGGTACCACGGTCGGCGTTACCGCGCGGTAAAGTCAGTTTTCAACAACGGACGGTCCGTGAAACTGTTCGCGGAAGAAGCGGGCGGCAATGATTATATCAGCCTCAATTTCTACCGGTTGAAAAGCGGCGCGCGGCTTTATCCCTGCGAGATGAGCCGGGGCAAAGTCCTGAGCTTCGTCCTTGGTTTCGTGCCGGATCAGTCCGGGGCGGCATAGCTGCCGTCGGGGCCGTGAACCTCGTCCCCCTGAAGCGCCGGCGAGAACACACAGATGAGATGCAGCGGCACATCGCCCGTGACCTGCACCTCGTGGCGCTCATGCGCGTCGGGGGCATAGAGCACGCCCGGGCGGATCTCATGCACGCGCCCGCTGTCGGTCTCGGTTACCGTGCCCTGCCCGCTCAGACAGTAACAGGCCTCGATGTGGTTTTTATACTGCAGGTTCAGCACGGCACCGGGCAGCACATGCGTCTCGGTCATCGAAAACCCCATGCC
This sequence comes from Roseobacter ponti, assembly GCF_012932215.1. Lineage (GTDB taxonomy): Bacteria > Pseudomonadota > Alphaproteobacteria > Rhodobacterales > Rhodobacteraceae > Roseobacter > Roseobacter ponti. The sequence goes on from NZ_CP048788.1 coordinate 3,063,445, forward strand.
GTCCGAGCGCACCAGCAGGCGCAGGCTGGTCCAGCCCGGACCGGCGGCATCGCGGGCAGTGTTTTTCAGCTCTGCAGCGTCAGTGATGATCATGATCGGGCCCCCGTTTTCGCACGCCCGTCCGGCGCGTGATTGAGCATTGCATGCCCCTGCGGCGCATGCCAGGCTTTGAGCATGACAAACGTTCTGACCAGCCCCGATGGCACCCCCGCAAGCAGCCTCGCCTTTGGCACCATGCAGTTCGGCGGACGCGCGGATGAGACTGCGTCGCGCGCCATGTTCGAGGCGGCCGTCGCGGCCGGCGTGAACCATTTCGACACGGCCTATGTCTATAACGACGGCGCCTCGGAGACGCTGCTGGGCAGCATGCCCGGCGACCGGCGCGACAGTCTGATCATCGCGACCAAAGCGGCCTATACCGGGGGCGGGACCCGCGACAATATCCTCACGAGTTTCGATGTCTCGCGCAGGCGGCTGGGCATGGATATGGTCGATCTGCTTTATATGCACCGGTTTGATCCGGACACCGATCTGCATGAAACGATGGAGGCGCTGGCGGAACTGAAAGAGGCCGGCAAAATCCGTTATATCGGAGTGTCGAATTACGCCGCATGGCAGGTGGTGAAAGCGATTTCCATTGCGGATAAATTCGGCATCACGGTGGATATCCTGCAACCGATGTACAACCTCGTGAAGCGTCAGGCCGAGGTGGAAATCCTGCCGATGTGCGCGGATATGGGCGTGGCCTGTGCACCCTATTCACCGCTGGGCGGCGGGCTTCTGACCGGGAAATACGTCACCGGTGACGCCGGCCGGCTCACTGAGGACGACCGCTATGCCGCGCGCTATGGCCCGGACTGGATGCATGAGGCGGCAAAGGGTCTGAGTGCCATCGCAGAGGAGACCGGCACCCGGGCGGCGACACTCGCCGTGGCCTGGGCCGCGCGTCATCCCATGGGCCCCACACCGATCATTTCGGCGCGCAGTGCAGAGCAGCTGGCCCCCTCGCTCGATGCGATGGCCTTTGAGATGGATGACGCTCTTTACGCGCGGCTTTCGGCGCTGTCGCCGACACCACCCCCGGCCACTGACCGGCTCGAAGAACAGGAATGACCGACATCCTGGTGATCGGCGGCGGGATCGCCGGTCTTTCGGCGGCTGCACGGTTGTCAGAGGACGCGCAGGTGACGGTGCTGGAGGCTGAAGCCGCGACGGGATATCACGCCTCGGGCCGGTCGGCGGCTCTTATTGAGCTCAATTATGGTGCTGAAAGCGTGCGCGCGCTGAACCGCGCGGGTTTTGACTTTCTGCGCGACAGTTTCGGCGGCTGTCTGAGCCCGCGCGGGCTGATGATCCTCGCCCGGGAAGATGAGAAAGAGGCCTTTCAGAGTGACCTGACCTCTCTTGGTCTCGGGCAGATCGGCGTGGATGAGGCCCGCGCCATGGTGCCGGTGCTGGATCCGCAGACCGTGGCTTTTGCCGGGTATCACGACGCCGCTCATGACATCGATACCGACCGGCTGTTGCAGGGGTTCGCCCGCTCTTTGCGAGAAGGCGGCGGCTCGATCATGACCGGCGCGCGGGTGAACGACATCCGCTTTGACGGCGGTCAGTGGCAGGTCAGCACGCCCGTCGGGGAGTTCAGCGCAGCGCTGCTCGTGAACGCGGCAGGCGCCTGGGCCGATGAAGTGGCTGTCATGGCCGGGGTCGCGCCCTGCGGGATCGTGCCTTACCGCCGGTCGATGGCGCGCGTTCCGGCACCTGACGGGCATGATCCACGGAGCTGGCCCATGTTTTTCGGGGTCGGTGAGAGCTGGTACGCGAAGCCTGATGCGGGCGCGCTGCTGGTCTCTCCCGCCGATGAGGAGCCGGTCGCGCCACAGGATGCCTGGGCGGAGGATCTGACGCTGGCCGAGGGCATCGCGCGCTATGAGGAAATGGTGACAGCGCCGGTCACACGAATGCTGTCGAGCTGGGCCGGGCTGCGCAGTTTTGCACCCGACCGGACACTGGTTCTGGGCCGGGATCCGGATCAGCCGGCCTTTGTGTGGTGCGCGGGACAGGGCGGCTACGGGTTTCAGACAGCACCTGCGGCGTCGCAGCTGCTGGCCGATCTTGTGGCGGGGCGGGCCAGCGGCCTGGACGCGGGTGTTGTGGATGCGCTGACGCCCGGGCGGCTCAGATGACCGGGAAGCTTCCGCCAAATGCGAGCGTGGCCAGCGGTGGTGACGGGGCAAAGATGCACGCGCCTGCCGCGGCACGGAATGCCGGTGTGCTGAGCGCTTTTCTGCAGGCCGAGGCCCCACGGACAGGCCATGCGCTGGAGATCGCCAGTGGCACCGGACAGCATGTGGCGGTGTTTGCCGACGCCCTGCCCGGTCTGATCTGGCAGCCGTCGGACATTGATCCCGCGCGCCGTGCCAGCATTGACGCCCGGGCGCAGGACTGCGCGGCCGGTACGGTCCTGCCTGCGATAAATCTCGATGCGACGCGGGCGGGCTGGTCAGCGGATCATGCAGGCCAGGCGCTGATTGTGCTGGTCAATCTTTTGCATCTGATTTCGGGCCCCGCAGCGCAGATTGTCGTGGCGGAGGCAATGGCGGCGCTGGCCCCCGGCGGGCGGTTCATCTGCTATGGTCCCTTTCGCCGGGACGGGGTGCTGACCAGCGCGGGTGACGCGCGGTTCGACGCCGATCTGCGCGCCGCTGACCCTGCGATCGGGTATAAGGATGACGGTGAGATCACCGCATGGCTGCGGGCTGCGGGAGCAGCAGGCGTGACCTGTCACGAGATGCCGGCCAACAACCTGGCTTTCGTTGCGACGCGCGGATGAGCCCGGCAGGGCGGCGTGCCGGGAGGTGTCCTGCGCCAGGCGGCGGGTCAGCTGCCAAAGCAGTTGACCGGGTCAGCTGCTTACGCAGTTGACCGGGTCAGCCGTCGATGCGGATGCGGGCGTTTTTCGGGTCATAGGGGCTGTCTTCGGTAACCTCGGCGTTCCAGAGACGGTCCAGCATTTTGACCTGCAGTTTTGTGCCCGCGACCGCCAGATCAGGCGTCACATAGCCCATCCCGATGGATTTTCCGAAGGCCACGGAATAGCCGCCCGAAGTCAGACGTCCCACGCGGGTCTCGCCATGATAGAGCGCCTCGCGGCCCCAGGGATCGGCATCTTCCGGCCCGTCGATCAGCAGGGTAACGCATTTTGAGCGCACCCCGGTTTCCTCAAGCTTTGCCCTGCCGTGGAAGTCTTTGCTGAGATCCACAAAGCGCGGCAGATCGGCCTCCAGCGGGGTGGCGTCGCGGCCAAGCTCATTGCCGAAAGCGCGGTAGGATTTCTCCTGTCTGAGCCAGTTCTGTGCCCGCGCGCCCACGAGTTTCATACCCTGCGGCGCGCCCGCTTTTTCGAGCTGGTCAAAGAGGTAGTTCTGCATCTCGATGGGGTGATGCAGCTCCCAGCCAAGCTCGCCGGTATAGGCCACGCGGATCGCGCGCACCGGGCACATGCCCAGCTCGATGTTGCGCATGGTGAGCCAGGGGAAGCGCTTGTTTGAGAGCACCGTGGCCGGGTCGGCATCTTTGATGATGTCATTCAGCACATCGCGGGATTTCGGCCCTGCGATGGCGAAAACGCCCCATTGCGTGGTCACATCATGGCATTCGATATAGCCGAAGTCCGGGGCTTTATCCCCGATCGCCTTGCGCAGGTAATCGGCGTCATAGGCCGTCCAGGCACCGGCACTCACGAGGTAATATTCATGCTCCGCGAGCCGCACGATCGTGTATTCGGTGCGCGTCGTGCCGTGGCCCGTCAGCGCATAGGTCAGGTTGATGCGCCCGACCGACGGCAGTTTGTTGCAGGTAAACCAGTTGAGAAATTCGGTCGCACCCGGGCCGCGCACCAGATGCTTGGTAAAGGCGGTGGCATCGATAAGGCCCACGCCCTCGCGGATGGCTTTCGCCTCCTCCACCGCGTGCTGCCACCAGCCGCCGCGCCGGAAGCTGCGCGCGTCGTGATCAAAACTGTCGGGTGCGTCCACCGGACCGAAATAGTTGGGCCGCTCCCAGCCGTTCACATGACCGAACTGGGCGCCGCGCGCTTTCTGACGGTCATAGGCGGGGGCGGTGCGCAGCGGGCGGCAGGCGGGGCGTTCTTCGTCCGGGTGGTGCAGGATATAGACGTGTTCGTAGGCTTCCTCGTTCTTGCGCGCGGCATATTCAGTCGTCATCCAGTCGCCGTAGCGTTTGGGATCAAGGCTCGCCATGTCGATCCCGGCCTCACCCTCCACCATCAGCTGTGCGAGATAATAGCCGGTGCCGCCGGCCGCTGTGATTCCGAAAGAGAACCCTTCAGCGAGCCACATGTTGCGCAGGCCAGGTGCCGGACCCACCAGCGGGTTGCCATCCGGGGTATAGCAGATCGGGCCGTTGAAATCATCCTTCAGACCGCTTTCCTCACAGGAGGGAATGCGGTGGATCATCGCCAGATACTGCTCTTCGATGCGCTCCAGATCGAGCTGGAAGAGATCAGCGCGGAAACTGTCGGGCACACCGTATTCAAAGCGCGCGGGCGCTTTGGGCTCGTACACGCCGAGGATCCAGCCGCCGCGCTCTTCGCGCACGTATGATTGTGCGTCGGCATCCCGGATCACCGGATGTTCCACATGTCCTTCGGCGCGGAATTTCACCAGATCGGGGTCCTGATCCATGACGATGAACTGATGCTCGACCGGGATCGCAGGCATCTTTATGCCCAGCATCTTTGCCGTGCGCTGCGCATGGTTACCCGACGCGGTGACGACATGCTCGGCGGTGATCACGATCTGCTCGTCGGAGGGCACAAGGTTGCCGCCCTTCTCGACCATTTTCGTGGCAGTCACCTCCCAGTGCGTGCCCGTCCAGTGAAAGGCATCCGCCTGCCATTTGCGTTCGATCATCACGCCGCGCTGGCGGGCACCTTTGGCCATCGCCATGGTGACATCGGCGGGGTTAATATAGCCGTCGGTGTGGTGATAAAGCGCGCCTTTAAGGTCGGATGTGTTGATCAGCGGCCATTTTTCTTTGATCTCATCGGGTGTCATCCACTGATAGGGCACGCCACAGGTCTCGGCCGTCGAAGCATAGAGCATATATTCGTCCATACGCTCGTCAGTCTGTGCCATGCGCAGGTTGCCCACCACGGCAAAGCCCGCGTTCAGGCCCGTTTCTTCTTCGAGGGTTTTGTAAAAGCGGATGGAATAGTCATGGATATGCGTGGTCGCGAAGGACATGTTGAAGTAGGGCAGCAGCCCCGCTGCATGCCATGTGGACCCGGATGTCAGCTCATCGCGTTCGAGCAGCATCACGTCGTCCCAGCCGGCGCGCGCGAGGTGATAGGCAATCGATGTGCCGACGGCACCCCCGCCGACTACCAGTGCTTTGACCTGCGTTTTCATGACATGCTCTCCCGCGTTGGCATCAATGCAGGATCATTAGCCGCAGATCGCGAAAAGGCGCAAAACGCGCCCGACCGGTCATAGCGGGAAAGCGACATGGCGCCTGTCTGAGCGGCGGTAAAGCCGTGTTCAGGGGCGTGCGGGGAAGATTTTGCCCGGGTTCATGATGTTGGCCGGATCCAGAGCAGCCTTGATGGCGCTCATGATCACCGTGGCCTCGCCCAGCTCTTTTTCCAGATAGGCCTGTTTGCCCTGCCCGATGCCATGCTCACCGGTGCAGGTGCCGCCCACGGAGATCGCAAGCTCACTGAGCCAGGATGCGAAGATGTCAGCATTTTCCACCTCCTGCGGATTGTCCATATCAACCAGCGGTGTGACGTGGAAATTGCCGTCACCGGCGTGGCCCACGATGGGGGCGATGAGGCCCAGTTCATCGGCTTTGAGCTGGGCCGCGGTGACACATTCCGCCAGTCGTGAGATCGGTACGCAGGCGTCGGTGGCCACCCCTTTGGCGCCCGGGCGGTACTGCAGCATCGCCCAGTAGGCATCGTGGCGGGCTTTCCACAGGCGGTTGCGCTCTTCGGTGCTCGTGGTGGCCTCGAACCCGTGGCCGCCGACCTCGCCGGCCAGTGCGCCGAAGATCTCCGCCTGCTCGGTCACGCTGTTCTCCGTGCCGTGGAATTCCAGCAGCAGAAGCGGCGTTTCCGGCAGATTGAGTTTTGAATAGCCGTTGATGGCTTTGACCATCGTGGTGTCGAGAAGCTCGATCCGGGCGACGGGCACGCCGTACTGAATGACGGAGGTAACCGCCTGACAGGCCTCATCCACCGACGGAAAGGAACAACGCGCGGCACTCATGGCCTCGGGAATGCCCTGCAGGCGCAGGGTGATTTCGGTGATGACACCCAGCGTGCCCTCACTGCCCACAAGCAGGCGGGTCAGGTCATACCCGGCGGAGGATTTGCGCGCGCGGGTGCCGGTGCGGATGATGCGCCCGTCGGCCATCACAGCCTCAAGCGACAGCACGTTGTCTTTCATCGTGCCGTAGCGCACCGCATTGGTGCCGGAGGCGCGGGTGGAAGCCATGCCCCCGAGCGAGGCATTGGCACCGGGATCGATGGGGAAAAAGAGGCCCTGATCACGCAGATGGGTGTTGAGGTCCTCGCGCGTCACGCCCGGTTGCACGCGGCAGTCGAGATCTCCCGGGTTGACTTCAATCACGCGGTTCATCTGGCTGAGATCGATGCTGATGCCACCGGCGGGGGCGTTCACGTGACCCTCCAGCGAGGTGCCGGTGCCATAGGGGATCACCGGCACGTCATGGGTGGCGCAGACCTTCACCAGGTCAGAGACCTCCTGGGTGCTGGTCGGAAAGACCACCGCATCGGGGGCCTGGTTTTCGATCCAGGTGGTGGTGTGGCCATGCTGTTCGCGCACGGCCCGGCCGGTTTGCAGGCGTTCGCCGAACTGCTGTTTCAGCACGTCGATCACGGTGCGGATGCCGGTCTCATTGCGCGGCAGCGTGGTTACCTGAACCATGTCTCTTTCCTCCCGGCGCTGTGGCTCACTGCCCCAGCGCAATCCCTTCGCGGCGCGGATCCGCACCGCCCTGAAGTGTCTCGCCCAGTGATATCGCATGCAGCCCGGATGTCAGCGCGCGGATGTTCACCTCATATCCCATCTGCGTCAGATCCTGCTCCAGCGCTGTGGCCGTACTGCCCTCTTCGAGATCATATGTGCCAAAGCGGTTCACGGCATGAGGGACGGAGACCGCCTCCTGCACGTTCATACCCCAGTCGAGATGCGCGATGATGCTTTCAGCCACATACCCGATAATGCGGCTGCCACCGGGGCTGCCGATGGCCAGGACCGGGGCGCCGTCTTTCATCACGATAGTGGGCGCCATAGACGAGCGCGGGCGTTTGCCGGGCTCCACGCGGTTAGCGATCGGCACACCCTCGCTGTGTGAGCGGAAGGAAAAGTCGGTGAGCTCGTTATTGAGGAGGAAGCCGCGCACCATCAGCCGGCTTCCGAACCCGTTTTCGATGGTGGTGGTCATGGAGGCAACGCTGCCCTCGGCGTCCACGATCACAAAATGCGAGGTCGAGGGCAGTTCGATGGACACATCATCGGCCTGGAGCAGAGCGTGATCAAATGCCGGCGTGCCCGGGGCTGCGTCTTCCAGCGCGCTCTCGCCGTTCAGTGCGGCGGCGCGATCGGCCAGATAGGCCGGATCTATCAGCCCGGCGGCGGGCACGGGCACGAAATCGCTGTCGGCCATGTAGCGGCCACGATCAGCGAAGGCCAGCCGCGAGGCGTCGCCGATGAGCCGACGCACCTCCGCATCGCCCGGCCCGGCGCTGAGATCGAAGCCTTCCAGCATCCCGAGGATCTGGCCCACTGTCAGCCCGCCCGAGGATGGCGGCCCCATGCCGCAGACGTCATGCGCACGGTAGGTGGCACAGACAGGAGCGCGTTCTTTGACCTCGTAGATGCTGAGATCAGTTTCGGAGAGCACGCCGGGGTTGCCTTTGGCGCTGCGCACGGTGCTGACGATATCTGCGGCGATCTCACCGGTGTAAAAGGCTGCGGCACCGCCTGTTGCCATGGCCCCGAGTGTTTGCGCATAGGCGGGATTGGTCAGGGTCTGACCCACTGCGAGCGGTGTTCCGCCCGGCAGGAAATACGCCGCCGTTGCGGGAAAGCGCGCGAGGCGTTCGGCGTCGCTTTCCACAAGACCGGCAAGGCGCGGCGAGACCGCGAAGCCCTGCTCCGCGAGGTTCGCCGCAGGCTGCAGCAGCCCGGCCCAGTCCATGCGGCCCCAGCGCTCATGCGCGGCCTGCATGAGCGCGGGCGTGCCGGGTGTGCCGACAGAGAGACCACCGACGACCGCGTCGAAAAAGCCCAGCGGTTCGCCGTTTTCATCCTGAAAGAGGCGCGGCGTGGCCGCCAGCGGGGCGGTTTCGCGCCCGTCGAGCGTCATCAGTTCGCCGGAGCCCGCATCGTAATAGACCAGAAAGGCGCCGCCCCCCAGCCCTGAAGACTGCGGCTCCACCAGACCCAGCATTGCCTGCACCGCAACAAGGGCATCCGCTGCCGTGCCACCGGCGGCCAGCACATCCGCACCGGCCTGCACCGCAAGCGGGTTGGCGGCGGCCACCATCCAGTCGCTGGCCTGCACCGGCGTGCGCGTGGCTTTGGCCTTGAAGGCGGCGGCGATCTCCTCTGAGAGCGCCTCGAAGGCGCCTTGCGTCGCGGGCTCGGGCTGCACTGCGTCGGCGGCCTGCTGGGCGTGCACCTGCGTTGCAATCAGTAAAGCGGCGGTAACCGGAAAAATACGCATGACTGTCCTTTCGGGGTCAGAGGAGCGGATCACAGCATAGAAGGCACGACCTGATCCGGTGGCCGGTGTCCGTCGTCGAAGGTTTTGATATTGATGATAACTTTCTCGCCCATCTCGATCCGCCCCTCGCGGGTCGCAGAGCCCATGTGCGGCAGCAGCACGACATTGCCAAGCTCACGCAGGCGCGGATTGACCTTAGTGCCGTGCTCATAAACATCGAGGCCGGCGCCCGCGATCTCGCCTGAACGCAGCATGCGTGTGAGGGCGTTTTCGTCGATGACCTCGCCGCGAGAGGTGTTGACGATGACCGCTTCGGGTTTCATCAGTTTCAGCCGGCGCGCGTTCATCAGGTGAAAGGTTGAGGGCGTCGCGGGGCAGTTGACCGAGATGACATCCATGCGCGCCACCATCTGATCAAGGCTCTCCCAGTACGTCGCCTCCAGCGCTTTTTCCACCTCAGGCCGCAGGCGGCGGCGGTTGTGATAGTGCACCTGCATCCCGAAGGCCGCAGCCCTGCGCGCGACCGCCTGACCGATCCGCCCCATTCCCAGTATGCCCAGCCGGCGCCCTCCCACGCGCCCGCCGAGGTACGCCGTCGGCGCCCAGCCTTCCCAGGTATCGCCCTGCATCACCGCCAGCCCCTCGGGGATGCGGCGCAGAACGGCCAGCATCAGCGCCATGGTCATATCAGCCGTGTCATCGGTCAGCACACCCGGCGTATTCGACACAAGGATGCCACGCTGCCGGGCGGTTGAAACATCGATGTGATCCACCCCTGCGCCATAATTGGCGATCAGCTTCAGACGGTCGCCGGCCTGGCCGAGCAGGGCTGCGTCAATCGTATCGCTGACCGTTGGCACCAGAACGTCGGCAGACCGGATCGCCTCGCTCAGCTCATCCCGGCTCATGGGCGCATCGCTCTCCCGCAGCTTCGCATCAAAGAGCTCTGACAGGCGGGTTTCCACCGCTTCGGGCAATCGTCGCGTAACGACAACACTCAACCGCTGATCAGACATTTTGACACTCCCGGGACATGGCGCTTTTGTGCTTTGTATGACATGGTGGCCCAGGATGTGACGAGGCACAAGAACCCCGCGCCCCGGACAAGAGCAAAATGCACGATACAGGCAACTTCATGAAACAATTGCTTCGCCGCGGGTGTGCGGCCGTATTGCTGTGCGGGCTGTTTGCCGCCGCCTCGCCGGCGACACAGACCGGAAAAGTGACAAACCTGCCCCTGCCCCGTTTCGTGTCGATGAAGGCGTCAGAGGGCAATGTGCGGCGCGGACCGTCGCTCACGCACCGGATCGACTGGGTGTACAAACGCCGTGACATGCCACTGCGCATCACAGCAGAGCATGGCCACTGGCGCCGCGTCGAGGACCGGGACGGCGTCGGCGGCTGGGTGCACTATTCACTGCTGTCCGGCGTCAGAACGGTCATTGTCGAGCAGGATATGCTGACGCTGCATCAGCGGCCCGACCATCAGGCGCCGGTGGCAGCAGCGCTTGAGCTTGGTGTGATAGCACGCCTCGGTAAATGCGAACCCGGATGGTGCCAGCTGCGCTCGGGCGGCTATCGCGGCTGGGCACCCAAAGACAAACTCTGGGGCGTCGGCGCGGACGAGTTGCGCGACTGACTGAGGTTTTAAATTCTCTTCGCCTGCAGGTGGTAGTGCCTCCGGACTGGCGCGCATCCGGTGCAACCTGGCTGTTCTGGAGCCCTGGCCTTTGGCGCGCGCCTCTGATGCGCCGCTGTATCTGAATGCGCAGCGCGTGACCGTCCTCGCCCGGGCCCCGATCCGGCAACAGCATCAGTGGCGGCTGAATTAGTGGAAATCGGGTCTTGAACGTCGAGCCGCTTCGGCTTAATTACCGGCTCACGTTGGGATGTAGCCAAGTGGTAAGGCAACTGTTTTTGGTACAGTGTACCGTAGGTTCGAATCCTACCATCCCAGCCACCACCCTCTAAGTAATTGATGTAGTTTATAAAAGGGAATTTTCTGCGGGAAATTCCGGCCGTTTCAGAGGTGCCGCTTTACCCAGGACCGACCAGTCTACGATATTCTGCCCGTTCCCCTGAAAAGTCCGGAATCGCGAGTTTCGCGGTAGCAGGTCGGGCGATTGTGATGGTAACAGCATCGCTGTCCGGCCGACTACGATCGCAGGAAATGCCCTGTGTGGATAGCTCCTGCATAGCAAGGCATTTTTGATGTAATTTCGCGCTGGTCATTGAGGAGTGGTGGCCAAACCAGGCGACCGCAAGGCGGACGAAGCAGTCATTTGACTGTTTAAAACTCCCGCCTTAGCCTGCCGCAAGAAGTTGGTGCGGAGGCAGCTCATGTCTACTCAGGAAGTGCGTGATACAGCTCTGATCAACAAACTGGTTGAAAGGGATGGCACGCCAACCATCGCGGTCCTTGAGGACGGCGAAGAGTATGTCATTTTTAACATAGTATATGGGTATGATTTGGGAGACGAGTTCGCCCACATAACAACAAATTTTGACCCCCAAACGGCAGGCGCTTCTGTGGATTTCTTCTTCACAAATGAACTCACGGCACTCTTAGATGGTGAGAGCCGCGAACCGCTTTTCAGTTTCCCATTGTAGTCGCTTCGGGCTCGCACCGGACATTCGCTGTGATACGCTCAAACGACGGCTTTAGAAATTCGGACAGGATACACATAATGCTGCGTGGATCAGTCCGAGCAACACGTCCCTGTTTATCCAGGATAATTCGCTGATGCCGGAAGGGGATTCCCCTGTTAAATTGCTCAGGGGAATCGCACCAAGTCGCTGTTTTGTTTTGCAAAATATGAACACCAAAACCAGATACCGGCAAAATGTGCGGTCTTTCCCTGTATTTTCCCTGTTTACAGGGAAATTCCACCCCGGAGCGGACAACTCGAGACTGCCAGCCCACCGATGGTGAGCACCCGCAGGCCAGCCAGACGCCCGATCGGGACATGGCCGCCTCGCACCCGGTCGCGGCAGGTGTCAACCGGGCCACGACCGGCAAATGCAGCGATATCAGCACCGACCGAAAAAACACGTCCGGCGCCGGTCAGGATAACAGCGAAAATGGTGCGGTCCTTATCAACGAGGGACACGATATCGTACAGTTCCGAGATCATCGCCGTGTCGATGGCGTTCGGCTTGTCCGTTCAGTTCAGTGTTATGGTCATGACACCGTCCCGCGTCTGAATAGCGAGCCCTCGATCAGACACTGGCGTGCTCTTTGGTCACTGCGGCCAGCAGCACTGCACCGGTTTCCCAGGGTCGATACCCTGTCTCGATGCACTCATAGCCGTCCGGGTCCTGCCAGCACGGCCAGGTTTCGCCAGACATCTGCATCAATTTGCCGTCGTCGGAGAAACGGGGTCGTGTCCCTTCCCAGCATTTGGCAAAGCTGTCTTTTGCTTTGTCCGGTCGAACGCCGACATGTTGATGCAAAACCTGCAGAGAAGATCACCTGATGCCGGGATCAGACAACCGGGCATTTATCCCGCGTATCCAAATTGCCGTGGCAGCCATAGCACCAGCCCCGGCCACAGGACCAGTCCAAGAAGCGCGACAAGCAGCGCAATCAGGAACGGCCAGATTTCGCGGATGATTTCGGACAGCGGAATGCGTGTGACTGCATTCAACACAAACAATAAAATTCCGTAGGGTGGTGTGATCAGACCGATCATGCAATTCACCACGGCGACGACACCGAAATGGACAAGATCAATGCCCAGTTCGCGACAGGTCGGCAGGAAAAGCGGAATAATCACGAGAATAATGGTCGTGGCGTCCAGAACGCATCCCAGAAGCAGCAGCAAAAGGTTGACACCAAGCAGAAACATCAGCGGATGGATGTCCAGCCCGACAAGGCGTTCTGCGAGCAGGCTGGGAATGTTCTCGGATGCCACAACGTAATTCAGGATCAGGGCGCCGCCGATCACCAAACCAACAGCAGCCGAGGAGCGCGCGCTTTCCACCAGTATCCCGTAAAGCGCGCGAAAGCTCAGGGCGCGGTAGAAGAATGCAGCGAGCATGAGGGCGTAAAAGGCCGCTACGGCGGCCGCTTCGGTCGGCGTCGTCACGCCTCCGTAAATGCCGTAAAGCAGTATCGCGGGCATGAGGAGGGCGGGAAACGCATTCGCGGTACGGCGGGGCAGTTCTGACAAGGGAACCGGTTGTTCCAACGCGAAGCCGCGACGGTGTGACAGCACAGTGTTCATCGACATCAGGACTGCGCCCATCAGCAGGCCCGGGATAATGCCACCCAGAAAGAGGTAGCCAATGGATGTGTTGGAGACCAGTGCATAAAGCACCATCGGTATGGACGGGGGTATGATCGGGCCGATTGTGGCAGAGGCCGCGGTGATCGCGGCAGAATAGCCGCGCGTGTAATGGCCGCTTTTTGTCATCATCTCTATGATGATCTTGCCGATGCCCGCCGCATCAGCGACGGCAGAGCCGGACATGCCGGAAAAGATCAGCGAGGCCACAACGTTGACGTGCCCAAGGCCGCCGCGAAACCGTCCTACCAAGGCAACACAGAATGCCAGCAACCGGTCACTGATCGTGCCCGCGTTCATGATATTAGCGGCAACGATAAACAGCGGCACCGCAAGCAGGATGAAACTTTGATACAATCCATCCATCAGAACTTTGCCAAGGATGCCGATGCCCTGCCCTGCGGTGAACAGATAGGCGATCGAGGCCACGATGATCGCATAGGCGATCGGTGCGCCAATCCCGGCCAGAAAGAACAGAGTGGCGATGCAGACGATGAACTCGACACTCATCGCGGTGCGTCTTTCGCGGTGTCATGAGTGGGTTCTTCCACCCCGAAACGAACTGCGCGATACACTGCCCAAGCGTATCGAAGGCCAACGGCGATCAGGAAGAATATATAGATGGAATAGACGTCCCGCATCCGGATCCAATCGCCGAATATGGCCGAAAGGGTCGCTGTCTTTTTTAACCGCAGTATGTGGAATTTTTCCCATGTCGGCCCGATCGACAGAACGAGGCTAACGCAGATGGCTATCCCGGAAATGATAATGAACCAGCGGCGTACGGACGGGCGCACGGCGTGGTAGAGAATGTCGAATGTGACATGATCGCGATCTCTGACGACAAAGGCATTGCCCCAGAACACAAGCCACACCCACAGCAACAGACAAAGTTCCAGCGTCCATCCGTAAAGAGACGGGTCAAGGATCGGAAACTTTGCTGGCAGCCATTCCAGGCGTGCGGTGTACCGAACGACGATCTGCAACACGAATGTCACGAACATCGCTGCCATGATCGCGGCGGCGACACCCCGGGCAAAGTGACCAACGACCGCCTGTAATTTCCTCATTGATGCGTCCTGGTTCGGGTCATTCGGTGCTGATCCAAATCAAAGGAAGGGCGGGTTGACCCGCCCTTCCCCGCTCAGGTCCTGTACTGGCTCAGTTGCCGAGCGCGTTGATCTTTTCCAACGCACCCTCAGGCCAGCTTGCCGCAAGCTCCGAGCCTGCATACTGGCCCTGAACATGCTCGCGGAAGGCCTTCAGGTCGGGCTCGTAAATGTCCAGGCCCTGTTCTTGCAGAAACGAAACAAGGCTCGCTTCCTTGGCAAGCTGCGCCTGTCGACCGCTTTCCGCAGCAGCCTCGGCTGCGGCCTGAACTGTGGCTTGCTGGTCGGCACTCAGACCATCCCAAACGGCTTTTGAAAAGGCGACATAGTTCAGATCAACCAGGTGCGAAGTCAACGCGATCTGTTTTGTTACCTCGTAGAACTTGGCATCCACCACTGTCGGCAGCGGGTTGTCCTGCCCGTCAACGGAGCCGGTCTGAAGAGCCGTGTAGACCTCTGTAAAGGCCATCGGTGTCGGGTTCGCGCCAAGTGCCTTGCCAAGGAACTGCCAGGCGTCGGTTCCGGGCATCCGCAGGTTGACGCCTGCCAGATCGGCAGGTGCCATCACCGTCAGCTCTTCTTTGGACTGGCGCAGATTTACGTGGCGTTGGCCAAGATACATCACCGCAAGCAGTTTTACCCCAAGCTCGTCTTCAACCTTCTGCTTGAACGGGTCCATCACCGCGTCGTTGAAAACCGCGACCTGATGCGCCGCGTCCTGGTGCACGTAACCGGTCGCGAATATCGAAAACTCAGGGAAAAACTGCGCGAGCTCCTGTGCCGAGGTGATCGACATCTCAAGATCACCGGACGCAATCGCCTCCAGTTCAGAACCCTGTGCGATCAGCGAGCCGTTATAATGCGGCTCGTAGGTGGCAAATTCTGCCACAGCAGGCGCGAAAACCCCGGCCAGCGCAACCGAACGCTGATCGGTTTCCGAGGCCGGTGTCGACATACGCAACGTGGTCATGTCGGCCGCGAGGACCGGGGCTGCGATGACGGCAGCACTAATCGCCAACAGCATGCGGCGTGTGAATTTCGTGATCATGAAAGTTCCTCCGTTTTCAGACTGCGGTGTATGTCCGCATATGTATCCGCCGGAATGCGACCCGGCGGGATTGTGTGTCACATCCCCAGCGCCCGTTTCTTTGCGCTTTCGATATGTGCGTGAATTGCGCGAACCGCGCCAGTGCCATCGCGGTCTTTCAGCGCCGCAAGGATAGCCAGATGCTCGTCGAAAACCGGGACCAGTAATTCCGGCAGGATCCGGGTGTCAGTGTTGCGGATCAGCCGGATCTTGATGGCATTGACCCGATGAATATCGGAAATGATCGCATTTCCCATCGCATCGATGATCTGGTCGTGGAAGGCCCAGTCGATCTGCTGAGCGGTTTGCAGAATATCCGGCGAAACCGATGTGGCGGCGGTGTCGCGTATTTGCTGATGCTCCCGGGTCAGCCGGTCGATGACATCCAGCGGCGCGGTTCTGCAAAATTGCAGGATCGCCTCACCTTCGATGATGCTGCGCAGCTGAAAGGCGTTGCGTACAAGATCAAGGTCGATGGACAGGACCTGCAGACCCCGCTTCGGGACGGTCTTGATCAGCCCGTCTGCTTCCAGCCGGGGGATCATCTCGCGAATGGCGCCCAGGGGCATTCCGGTCAATTCGACCAGTTCACGCTGCGAGACGATCTGACCGGGCTGAATATCGCGCGCCAGAAGCATTTCGGTGAAATTGGAATAGGCATGGTCCCGAAGGCGCAAGGAAACCGGGACCGTCATGTCACGTCTGCCCTGATTGAAAATCGTGCCTCAATCACTGCCCGGGCGTCGGCGGTCAATGGTTGTAGTGGCGCGCGCAGATGGACCCAATCCGGGTTTCCGGTTCTGGCTGCCATCGCCTGCTTCAACGCCGGGATGACCGGTTGGGACACAATCAGATCAACTTCAGACGACAGATCGACGTCTTCTGCCTGGGATTCAAAAAGGGTTCGCATTCTTGCCGGATAAATGTTCGCCATTCCGCAGATGGACCCGGCGCCCCCCATCGCGGCGGCCTTGTGCAGCAGCCTTTCGTCGCCGACCAGAACCGGAACCTTGCCGCTTTCAAGCAGGGCGCGCGTGTTACCCCACTGTCCGGCACTGTCCTTGATCGCCAGCACGCGCTTTGGAAACGCATCGCAAAGACGCAGGGTCAGGTCCACAGACAGGGGCACCTGTGTAATTTGCGGGATGTGGTAAAGGATGAACTGTGCCGAGGTATCCGCCGCTTCGAAAAGCTGGGCGTGCCATTCAAACACCCCCTCGTCATGAACATTCTTGAAGTAAAACGGCGGCAACAACAGGAATCGCGTAATACCAAATTCACAGCCCTGCCAAACCTGCGCGACTACATCCGAAATTGCCGACGCGCAGAGGCCCAGCGTCATTGCGCCGGGCGCAACTCCGCTTTCGATCATGGCCGAAATGGCACTCTGCCGTTCGGTCAGGCCAATCGAGGCCCCCTCACCGGTGGTGCCAAACAGCGTGACGCCCTGGGTTCCGCTTTGAAGCATATGATTTGCATGGCTGCAAAGAAGGCGCAGGTTGATGTGCCCGTCCGGATGAAACGGGGTGAGCAGCGCCGTAGAGATGCCGAAATGCCCGATAGTAATCTCCATTCTGTTGCGAACCGGAACTGTCTGCGAATCATATTCATGGTACTGACTGCAGGCTGACTGTCAATGTAACATGTCAGAGGTTAGTTCAGACCTGACTGGCCAAAACCGCACTGATGGAACTAACGGAACCATCCAGCCCGTCTGTGTAATCAAAGCAGGTAAAAACTGGTCCTAAACGGAGATACTTCTGGCAGTATATCTCCGCGCGGATCTGCTCAAGCTCTTCAGGACCGAGCCTGTCAGGATCCGGTGGTTCGCCCTTGCACCGCTCGAAATTGACGCCTGGTTTGTAGTCAATGAATTCATTCTGAAGCGCGATTGCAGGAAAATTCAGCACCTCCCAGTCCCCGTCTGTTTGAGGCGACCGATGAGATCGTCTCCACGCAGATGCTGTCCGATGAGAATAATTGCGCCTGTTTTCGGATCGTTCAGCCGCCTGGCTATGGTTTCCTGACAGATCTGAAACCTGCTGTCACGGGCGGCCTGAGAGTGGGTGTCCTGCGCCGTCATCACGTCATCCGGAATGACAATCTCTCCCCCTTTTCCGGTGATCGTGCCGCCCGGGATGTAGCCAGCCGGAACCCGTGTTGTGTCGTATGAAACTCCGACCCGGCATTCTTATTGGGATCAAACTGCATTGTCGGGAAACAGGATCGGTAGAACGGCTCCTGCATAAGCTGACGGCACTTATTGCTGAATGGCGAGGCCAGATCCTTACTGCAGCTGACACACACACCACCCTTATCGCCTGAGATCACAACGCAGTAGCGACCTTAGCATCAGGAACATCAAGCCGAAGTGTAAGGCGCAGAACCTGTAGAGCCCGGATACAGTTTCAGGATTTTCCCAGCCGCTTGGATGCCTCAGGAACTGCGGTTAGTCTTTCTCAGGTACATGGGAGAAGTGATGCCCGAGTCGGTGGAAAAACGCCTGACCGCAATCCTGATGATGGATATCGTCGGGTACAGCCGCCAGATGGCGGCAAACGAGGCCAGAACCCTGGCCCACATTACCGCCGCGCGGGTCGATGTCTTTGAGGGTGCCATCACAGGCCATGGCGGACGTGTGGTCAAGCTCATGGGCGATGGAGCGTTGGTTGAGTTCCCGAGCGTCTCAGGGGCAGTGCTGGCGGCACGCGCGATCCAGCGCGGGCTTGCCGGGTTCAATGCCGCGCGCCCGGGAGATGAACCGCTGCAGGTGCGCATTGGTGTGAACCTGGGCGAAGTGATTGTGCAGGATGGCGACCTTTACGGCGACGGCGTGAACGTGGCGGCGCGACTGGAAGCGCTGGCAGAGCCAGGCACAATCCTTATTGCCGGGGCAGCACGGGCACAGTTGCGTGACCTTGAAGGCGTTGGTTTTGAAGACCTCGGACCGCAGCGCGTCAAGAATATCCCCGAGCCTGTGCATGTCTTCAGGGTTGCCGATGGCGGTGGTGCTGTGCCCCGCCCCCGCTCGGCATCGTCGTGGCGGTGGCGGGTGCCTGCCGTGCTTGTGGCAGTGGTCGTGCTGCTCGGCTCGGCGTGGTGGTTCGTACCGCAGGTACGAGATTTGCTCGCGCCTGCCGCGTCGCCTGTGCCGTCGCTCGCCTCCGAAAGCCGACCTTCTCTTGCCGTCATGCCCTTCGAGAACCTCTCGGGCGACCCCGCGCAAAGCTATTTCAGCGACGGCATGGCCGACAGCCTGATCTCGGACCTGAGCCAGGTGAGCGGTCTTCTGGTGATCGCACGCAATACGTCGTTCTCGTTTCGCGACCGCGGCGAGTCGATGGACGCGCGCTCGGTCGGGGCGGAACTTGGGGTGCGCTACGTCGTGGCAGGGTCCGTCCAGCGGTCAGGTAAGAACGTACGGATCAGCGCCAACCTCACCGACGCCAACACCGGCATCCAGCTTTGGGGTGCGCGACTGGACCGCGAGTTTGAGGACCTCTTCGCGCTGCAGGACGATGTGACCGCCCAGATCATCGACGCACTCCACGTCGAGTTGTCGCAGAAAGAACGGCGCCGGTTGTCGAAACGCTATACGGACAGTCTCGAAGCCTATGATCTTTACCTGCGCGCCTACGAGGAGATCTGGCGTTTCAACGAAGACGCGCGCAGAAATGCGCAGTCCTTTCTGCTGCGCGCCCTGCGCATCGATCCGGATTTCGCACTGGCAAAGGCTTTGCTCGCCACCACATACACGAACCGTGCAGGTGTCGCGCTTCTGGATAACGAGCAGGTGCTGGAGCAGGGCTACCGGATCGCTCTTGAGGCAGTTGAGATCGACCCGGACCTTCCGCAGGTTCATACCTCGCTGGGCCTCGTGCACATGTTTCGAAGGGAATACGACGACGCGGAAGTGGCATTCAAACGCGCCATCCGGATCGACCCGAATTACGCCGACGGTTACGGACTTCTGGGATGGAACAGCCACTATGCGGGAGACCCGCAGGCCGGCTGGGAAGCCTTCGAGTATGCCTTACGGCTAAACCCTCGCGCACCATTCCCGTATCTGAACGCCATGTCTGAAATCCAGTTCAGCCAGCAAAACTATGAGAAAAGTCTGGAACTGGGCCTTCAGGCGCTCGAACGAAACCCCGAAGCACTGCGACAACGCCTGTTTCTTGCCGCGACGTACATGGGACTGGAACGCGTTGAGGATGCACGCTGGGAAGTCGAGGAAGCGCTGCTGTTGCAGCCCGAATTGCGACTGCGCAACATCCGCTTCATCGCGCCCTATCGCAAGACGGAATCGCTGGACCATCTGACTGATCTTCTGCGCCGCGCCGGGTTGCCCGAGTAGGCGTTAAGCGGGCGTCCGCGTGTGATGAGACATAACGCATCTCCCGATAACTCAGAAGAGACCAGCCCCGCAGGTGGCCAGGTCAGGCGATGTCTTACCGCTCAGGGCAAGGAGCGGTTTTGTCACGGTAATCAGGCAGGGTGTAAGACCGGCACCGATCCGAATTCAGGCTGCAACGATTTGATGCCATTCTGCGGTGGTGTCAGACCAGTTCGAACTCGCCTCTGAAAGGACAATATGGCTGTCCTTATCATCATGGCACAGACGCCAGCGCCTGAGATTTGGCAGGACCAGTTTCCTGACCTCAACAAACCAGGCCTTCAGAGGATCCCTGCCACCGGAGAACGGCAGAGCCGGACGCCGTGCAGATGTGTGTCATAAGGACAGATCCGCACGGCGTAACGGGGTGCTGTACGCTGGCGAAAAACGCGGGCCAGCTTTGGCAATATTGTGTCGCACGACGACCCGAAGGTCATTTCATGTCTGCCGCTTCTGCGGCGATCCGCGGAATGTCGAACCGGTTCAGCCCGATGTCGGCAAGGTCACGCGAGGTCATCGCTGACAACTCGTTGAAAGTTTTGTTGTACGCGGCATTTCTGCGTCTGTTTTCCGCAAAGCGGGCTCTTACGCCCGCAAGAGCCGCGAAAGTGCCGTGCAGAAAATGCGGTCTGGTGTGTGTGATAGCTGTCATGTCATTTCTCTTTCGTTTCAGAGTGCGGCCGGCTGCCGCACTGTTCGGTTCAGATCAGAGGCCCCGGTGCCCGGACGCGGTTTGTCCCGGCACGGTGCCATCTGATTTCATAGTGTCTGGTGTCACGCTCTTGCGCCGGTCGGATTTTGACCGCGCGCGACTGCTCCGCTGATCCTTGCGATCAGCGCGTTGATCGATTGTGCGATATACTCGCTGCGCATCTGGTGCGCACGTGCAATGGCCCGGTCGATCTCAGCCTGAGTTGGCGAGGTGAAGGCAATTTGCGGTTTCATTTTAGTCTCCGTTAAGTGACGCGGCATCATCGCCGCACTGCACCACTTGTGAGCACGGGCGCCAAAGCGCAAACCATAGACGGTATGTGCTGGTCGCATACCTTCGCCGGCAGGCGCATCGCGCTCTTACTGCGCGTCTCTCTGCAAGTGTATGAGACCGCCGGAATACCTTTAGTTCATTGATAAGGTTATGCTTTCCCAAACGCATCGCCCGTGCCGCTCCGAAAGAGGTGGTCGCAAACGGACGCCTGGCGGCAGAAAGGGACCCGGTTGCCCACATGCCTCACGAAAATGTTCACAGCAGTTGCAGAGCGGTTCCCGTCGGTTCTGCACGCGACGATGCGTAAAACCGGAGGGGATTACCGGGTTTTAGCCTCTTCCCACGGACCTGTTTCGCAACCTGTGGAACGCCCAGCCCGGGAAGGCGCGGAGCCGCGTCGGGAGCATTCATTTTGCTCAACTGCTCATACAGGGGCTACTTATCGCGCTCTGCACCGGTATTGTTCAGGGCGCGCAGAACGACCCGGAAAGGCGGATCGGCTTTTCCTCCGCATCAATGTGGCAAACGGCCAAAGACAGCAATAATGTCATCCGCTTTTTCGCCGTCCGGCGTTCTGACTGACCGCAATCACAGCAAGCATCGGGAAGTGGTCAGATCCTATCCGGGGACCGCGCCGGAAGGAGACAAGATCAATCCCTTCGGTGAGGTAGAACTGATCAATCGGAAAGCGCAGAATTCTGTGATTTGCATCAAAGCTGGGGAGGATGCCCTGACCGATGCGCGGGTCAAGATACTGCCCGTGATGTTTGAACCGCATTGCAGACCAGGACCAGGCGACATCGTTAAAATCGCCCATAATTGCCACCGGCAGATCGGAATGCCGCGTCAGTGTGGCCGCGCGTTTTATCTGCTCGTCGCGCTCCTGCGTTGTGTTTCCGGGCACCGGTGGACGCGGATGCAGCCCGATGAAATGAAACCATCCTCCGCCAGGCGCCTGCAGATCAGCCAGCAGGGTCGGCGTGTTGTCATCCGACAGAAAGATCGTTTCAGCAGCGCCGGTTTTGAGACGCGTTGCGAATATCATACCGTAGTGGTTGTCCCTCACGTGGCGTACAACTGTCGGGTAGCGCGACAGCGTTGCACTGAGCGCTGTGTTCCATACCTCATTGGTTTCCATCAGCAACAGGACGTCAGGATCGCTGTGCGAAATGAGATCAGTCAGAGCCGCATGGTTGTCGTTCTCCATCAGCACGTTCGAGGCGAGCATTGTCAGCGTATCCCGCCCGTCTGCGTTACATACCGCGACGTCGGCCTGCGCGAGGGGCGTGAAAGGAAAGACTTTCCGGCCCTGATAGAGCGCCGTCAGAACCATGAGTGACATGAAGGCAAACCGCTGGTTTTCCGGTAAGGCCATACCAGCAAAGATCATAGCCACCGAGGCGAGGAGTATATGCAGGCGTGGAAACTCCCACATTCTGACCCACCAGCGCGAAGACGGGACGAGCGACAGAACTGTGACACAGACGATCGCCACGCCGACAAGCCACAGAGCAGTTATTAAAAATGTCATATCCACAAAGCCTATGCGCGCTGAGATAACCCTGCAACCGGGGAACAGTGCTGCTGAGATATTTCGGGATAGCTCAGCGAACTGAGGCGGCAGCCGGTATGGTTAAGGCGCCCGTACGGGTATATTTTCCGACCGGATTACCGCCGGTTTTCTGACCCATAAAGCCCGGGCCATGCGAAGCCCGTGCAGACAGCGCTCCGCATTCTGACAGCTTTTGCAGGGCCACCGGACCTGTCTTTCCGGTGCAGTGTTTCTCCCGCATCCGGCTGCGGCCTGACCGGTCAGGACCGGGCAACCCCGCCGCCGGCACTTAAGCCCTGCATACCCCGCCCGACCCCGGCATATCCCTGCGACCGGTACCGGTGCCGGAAAGTGGCGGCACCGCCTTGCTATCGCATCTCCCGCCGGTAGTGTGGCCAAAGGCGCATCTGAGCGATCAACAGAATAGTGTCGTGGCGCCGGCGAGAAAACTACGAAAATCAGCTCTGCTGACCTGAACCGGCGGCGAAGCCGGATCAGAGGAATGTGATGCTGACAGATTACTGGGCGGGCGCCCTTCACCACAGGTGGCAGATCACAGCACAGCTTGTCCGGCTGGACGGTGAATTTGATCTGAATTTCCTCGTGAACGGCGAAGATGGCAAAGACTACATACTGAAAGTGATGCGGCCGGGCTGCGAGACCCGGCTGGTCGACATGCAGGTCCGGGCGCTGGAGCACCTGAAACAGAAAGCTCCCGCCCTGCCCGTGCCGCGTGTGGTGCGGAGCGCGGCCGGCGATCCCTGGGTTACGATCAAGGGGGAAGACGGCGCACCAAGACTTGTCTGGGTTCTCGAAAAACTCCCGGGGCGCTGCTATGCGAGGGTTGCGCCTGAAAGCCCCGGGCTCATTGACGAGGCTGGCGGGGTTCTGGCAGGGTGCGCTGCGGCACTGGCGGATTTTGAGCACCCGGGCCTGAACCGCAGCTTCAAATGGAACCTGCCGGAAGCAGACCGGATCGCAGACGACCTGAACTGCGTTGAAGATCCGGCGCGCCGGGAGCTGATTGCAGGGATAGTCGCGGAGTTCAGAGAACTGAAGCCTGCGCTCAGGGCGCTGCCGCAGCAGGCTGTTCACAATGACGCCAATGATTACAATATCCTCGTGGACGGGGCGATGGGCGGCCCGTTGCGCATTTCGGGCCTCATTGATCTCGGGGACATGTGCCGCGCACCGCGCATCTGTGACCTCGCGATTGCCGCGGCCTATATGGTGCTGGAGAACGACCATGCGGAGCGTGCTCTGGCCCGCCTCGTGGCCGGATATCACGCGGTCTCGCCCCTGACAGCGGATGAGGTGGACATGCTCTGGCCACTGCTGCGCGCGCGTCTTGCGGTCAGCGTTGTGAATTCGACGATCATGGCAAAAGCCACACCGGATGATCCTTACATCACCATTTCACAGGCCCCGGCATGGCGGTTTCTGGAAAGTGTTGCGATTAATCCGGCTCTGCTCAGGGCGCGGCTGCGCGCGGCCTGCGGCCTGCCGGTCGCAGAGGGTGCGGACCGTGTGCTGGCGTGGCTCAATGAGGCGCGCGGCAGCTTCGCACCGATCATCAAAGAAGATCTGGCAAAAGCTCCGATGGGAAACCTCTCCGCCGACCGGTCGGCCCGGCCGCAGAACCCGTTTGAGATGACTGCTGCTGAAGCCGCAGAGCTGGGCGAGGAGGACGTGGCGGGTGAAGATCTCTGGCTGGGCTGTTACCGCGAGCCGCGGCTCATCTACACCGATCAGGCGTTTCGCACAGGCAGGTACAAGGCCGGCGACAGGCGTTCGGTGCATATGGCGGTGGATGTTTTCGCACCTGCGGACACGCCGGTCCACGCCCCGCTGAAAGGCGAAGTTGTGATTGCGGAAAACCGCGAGGGCGCGCTTGATTATGGCGGGATGATTATCCTGCGGCACGAAACGCCGCAGGGAGACGCGTTCTTTACGCTTTACGGCCACCTTGATCCCGGTTTTTTGCCATCGCTGAAGTCCGGTTCAGTCGTTGAGCAGGGAGAGGCATTCTGCACTCTCGGCGCGCAGGCGGTAAACGGTGGCTGGGCACCGCATCTGCACTTTCAGCTGCTGATGACGGCTGATGGCATGGCCCCCCTGTGGCCGGGGGTCGCAGACCCCGATGATCTGCAGATGTGGGAGCAGCTCTGTCCGAACCCGGCCTGCCTGCTGAACCTGCCGGACGAAAAAGTGACGCATGCTCCCCCCGACCATGCAGGTGTCAGAGACCGCCGTCGCGCGCATTTCGGTGGCAATCTTTCCCTCACCTACCGAGAGCCGCTGATGCTGATGCGCGGCTGGCGGCATCACCTTTTCGATGAATGGGGGCGGGTTTATCTCGACGCATACAATAACGTGCCGCATGTGGGCCACGCCCATCCGCGCATTCAGGCCGCGGCCGCCGATCAGCTCAGAAAAGTGAACACCAACACACGCTATCTGCACCCCCTGCAGACCGCCTTCGCCGAAAAGATCCTGTCGAAACTGCCCGACAGTCTGCAGGTCTGTTACTTCGTCAATTCCGGATCGGAGGCGAATGAACTGGCGCTGCGTCTTTCACGGGCCCATACCGGCGCGAAAGGCATGATCACGCCGGACCACGGCTATCATGGCAACACCACCGGGGCCGTGGATATCTCGGCCTATAAGTTCGCAAAGCCCGGAGGGACCGGCAAGCCGGACTGGGTGGAACTGGTGGAGGTCGCCGATGATTATCGCGGCTCCTTCCGACGCGACGATCCGGACCGCGCAGCGCATTTTGCAGATCTCGTGGATCCCGCGATTGAGGCCTTGCAGGCCCGGGGATTTCCTCTGGCCGGTTTCATTGCGGAAACTTTTCCGTCCGTCGGAGGACAGATCATCCCGCCGGAAGGGTATCTTGCAGCGGTCTATGCAAAGATCCGGGCCGCCGGTGGTGTCTGCATTGCCGATGAGGTGCAGACAGGTCTGGGCCGGCTCGGGGCGTTTTATTTCGGGTTTGAGCACCAGGGCGCGGTGCCCGATATGGTGGTGCTCGGCAAGCCCATCGGCAACGGCCATCCCATCGGGGTTGTCATCACCACCCGCGAAATCGCGCAGAGCTTTGATAACGGGATCGAATTCTTCTCGACGTTCGGCGGTTCCACCCTGTCCTGCCGGATCGGGAAAGAGGTGCTCGATATCGTCGATGACGAAGGCCTGCAGGAAAACGCCGAAGCGATGGGCACGCGGCTTATCACCGGGTTGGAAGGCCTCGCACGGCGTTACGACAGCGTTGGTGATGTGCGTGGCATGGGCCTGTTTCTGGGCGTTGAACTGGTCGACGCGCAGGGCGGCGAAAGCCCTGACATCTGCAGCTATGTGAAGAACCGGATGCGGGATCATCGCATCCTGATCGGCAGCGAGGGACCAAAGGACAATATTCTGAAAATCCGGCCGCCTCTGACGATCGAAACTGATGACATCGATATGATCGTCGAAACCCTCGATAAAGTACTGGCCGAGGTTGCGCTCTGGCAGAGCTGAGCGCCGGTTCAGACCCTGAGAACGTCGTCGATCGCACGGGCCAGCAGACCGGCCCAGTCCCCGACCGCTTCATCGCTGTGCAGCTGATCGTTACAGACTTCGATAAGGCAGTGAGCGATGCCGCGCGGCTCAGCGTGATGCGGGATAAACCAGTCGCCGTCTTCTTCAATCTGATAGGGTTCATTGACCGCAAGGCTGAGACCCGGACGCATGCGGCTCAGCGTGTCGAGAAAGACCTGCGCTGTGGCCAGGTCGTGACGGCAGAGAAACCCGGCATCCCATTCGCGCCTGTCGCCCCGGCGCATCTGGCGGGTGAAACTGTGTATCGAAAAGGCGGCACGGCGCGGCGCCTGCGCAAACCCTTCAACGATTGCCTCGTTCAGCGGGCCGAAAATCAGCATTTCACGCTCTCTGCGCGCCGCCTGGCTGAGATTGCTGTTGCCCGGAATGACGACATGGTCACTGATTTCCGGGACCGAGCCGGGCGTGCCCGCCGGACGGTTGCAGTCAATCACAAGGCGGCTGTAGCGTTGCAGGATCAGCGGCGCGGAAAGTTTCGCCGCAAGAGACCGCGCGAGGCGCTCCGCCCCGATGTCCCATCCGATGTGAAGATCAACGGCCCCCTTTGGCAGGCCCAGCCCCGCAAGCGCCGCCGGGATCGCCTGACCTGCGTGCTCACAGAGTAACAGGACCGGGGCCGTGCTCTCGCGGTTCACCCACTCGACCGGCGGCGGATCCCCCCCGGCCAGCAACGTTTTCCCGGAACTCAGGTCATCCATATGTCTGCCCCGCGCATGTCCTTGCAGCCCCTGCCCGCCAGGGGTTCACGACCGGTTGGCATTCTGGGCAGGCAGCAGCCCGTCGGGTCGCCAGAGAAGAGCAGCAATCACCAGCGCCAGCACGATCGCATCGCGGTATGGCGAGAGCCCGTCAGGCAGAAACGCCTGGGTCAGCACTTCCAGTATGCCGATCACAAAGCCGCCCAGCACAGCGCCACCGAGGCTGCCGAGGCCGCCCAGAACCGTGGCGATGAAGGCCTTGAGCACGGGGAAGAACCCCATCATCGGATCGACCGATCCGCGCTGCGCCGTCCAGATCACTGCAGCGATGCCCGCGAGCAGACCTGAGAGCGCAAAAGCCATCGCCACCACGCGGTTGGCCCGCACACCCAGCAGTTTCAGCATCTCCAGATCTTCGGCTGCGGCACGCATTGCCATACCGGTCGCAGTGCGGCGCAGGATCAGGGTCAGCCCGAGCAACGACACGAAGGCCACGATGATCGACACTGTTGGTACGACCCCGATCGTAGCCCCTCCGATCTCATAGGTGCCGGACCATGCTGCGGGAAAAGAAATGGGCACCGGGCGCGCGGATATTGTATTCTGAAACAGTACCTTGAGTATCTCAGACACGGCAAAACTGGTGATCAGCAGGGTAACCACATCAGCCCCGCGCATCGCCCGGAAGGCCGTGCGTTCAAGCGTCAGCGCCATCACCACTGCCGCGCCGATCCCGATGGCCAGTGCGGCCACCGGCGACATGCCAAACGCCAGCGACAGGAAAATCCCGTAGCCGCCGAAGGTCATGATATCGCCGTGAGCGAAATTGATCAGCCCCACGATGGAAAAAACGATCGCAAGGCCAAGGGCCAGCATCGCATAGACACCACCGAGGCTGATTGCATTGATTGATTGCTGGATGATCAGGTCCATGTGTCAGGCCGCCAGATAGGCTGCCTGGAGCAGCTTGTCATTTTTAAGGTCATCGGGCGCGCCGGCAGCGGCGACGGCTCCGTTTGCGAGAATGACCGCATGATCCGCCACATCGAGCGCCAGAGTAGCGTTCTGCTCAACCAGCAGAATTGAAATCCCCTCTTCGCGCAGTTCTTCAATGATGGCGAAAATCGCGTCCACCATCTGCGGGGCAAGCCCCAGCGAGGGCTCATCCATCAGCAAAAGCCGCGGCCCGCTCATCAGCGCCCGCGCGACGGCCAGCATCTGCTGCTCGCCGCCGGACAGAAGGCCCGCAAGTTGTCTGCGCCTTTCACCGAGGATCGGAAAACGCTGCATCATCGCGTTCTTCCGGTCGAGTGCTGTGGCCGTATCGGCCACAACCGAGCCCGCTAGTGTCAGATTGTCCTCGACCGAGAGCGCCGAGAAAACGCGTCTGCCTTCCGGAGAGATGGCTACGCCCGCGCGCACAATGGCGTCGGGCGCAGCCCCTGTCATGTCCTGGCCGAAAATGGAAACCGACCCGCCGGAGATGCGCAGCGCCCCGGCAATAGCCATCACCGTGGATGTCTTGCCGGCACCGTTGGCCCCAAGAAGCGCTGTGACGCCGCCCACGGCCGCCGTCAGGTCCACGCCGCGCGTGGCCTGAACCGGTCCGTACCGGACATCGAGCCCCTTTATGGTGAGTGCGGTTTCCATGCCTGCGTCCTTCAGGGCTTTGGCAGAGTTGCAGGATCGGCTTTGGTGCGTTTCACGAACTCCTTCTCACCATCGCCGGTGATCCGCGCCACCACCACATCGCGCAATGGCATCCGGTCCGTCCCCTTAAAGGTGAAATCGGACATAATGCCCTTGCCGTTCTCGATCTCTGCCATGGCTTCGGTCACGGCCCCAGGATCTGTAGAGCCGGCAGCCGCGACCGCCTGTTCGATCATGTTTACGATGTCACAGCCGTTGACGTAGTAGTTGTTGTCCGGCGTCGTGCCGGTCGCGGCTTTGAAATCATCGATGAACCTGGCGTAATCCGACCCTTCGTCAGGGAAGCCGCCAGAGGTGTGCACCACCCCGTCCACCACGTCTCCAAGGCCGCGGACCGTCGGCGTGTCGAGCACGTCGCCGCCCATGACCTGCGTGTCGAGCCCAGCACCGCGCAGCGCTTTGATAAAGGCCGGGAAATCCGGCTCCCAGGCCCATGTGACGATCACATCTGGCTGCGGTTCAGCGGCCTTGATGGTTGTCACGATGGCGGAAAAATCGGGCTGGTTCAGGGAATAGTTCGATGTGCCGACGATGTTGCCGCCGAGCGATTCAAAGACTTCGCCGAAGTACTCGGGCCCGCCGAGGGTATAGGCGCTGTCCGGGGATTTCACCAGATAGACGTTCTGCAGACCCTGATCGCGGGCATAAGCCGCCAGTACAGCACCCTGCTGATTATCCGCCGGATAGCTGCCGAAAACATGCGGGCCCACCTGGGTCAGCACGGGCGCTGTGCCCGCAAAAGTCATGGTCGGGATACCGTCGGCCATGGTGATCTGGGCCGCGGCGATCGTGGGGTCTGCATCTGCTGAGGAGACGATGAACTGTGCGCCGTCATCCAGCATTTCCTGCACTACCTTCACCCCTTCGGCGATGTCGGAACGGGTGTCTTTGACGATGGTTTTCACCATGTATTCGCCGTTCAGACCGCCGGCCGCGTTTCTCTGATCGACGCAGAACTGAAAGCCCGCATAGGCCGGTCCGTCATAGGGTGCCAGATAGCCCGATTGCGCCGACATCACGCCGATCACATAGTCTTCGGCCTGTGCCGCCCCGGTGAGCACCAGTGCGCTCGTTGTGGTCAAAAGCAGTTTCTTGAAAGTCATGGTCTTACTCCTTGTTGCGGGAAAGTTTCTTCTTTGGTTGTTCTGGTAATGGCCGCTGCTGTGCGACCTCGACCGATATAGGCCTCGATCACGGCCGGGTCGGCGCGCACCTCTTCGGGGGCGCCTTCTGCGATCAGGGTGCCACGGTGCATCACCACCGTCCAACCCGAGAGCCGGTTGACGAAGTGCAGGTCGTGATCAATGAGCAGTATACCGATGCCGCGTTCGTCGCGGATCTGCATCAGCCGGTCGGCCAGATCATCGGTCTCTGCAGGGTTCATGCCGGCCGCGGGCTCATCCAGCAGCAGGATGACCGGCTCCTGTGCAATAGCGCGGGCAATCTCGAGCCTTTTGCGCGCACCATAAGAAAGCGCATCAGCGCGCGTCGCAGCAAGGTCCCCCAGATCAAAAGCCCGCAGTTCGCGCAGTGCGACGGCGGCGGCCTGTGCGCCGCGGTGCCCGGCGGCCAGTGCAGAGACGAGCACGTTTTCATAGACCGTGAGACCCTGAAAAAGACGCAGGTTCTGGAAACTGCGGGAGATACCGGCGCGGGCCACGTTTTCGGCAGACACCGTGCTCAGATCCCTTCCCGACAGAAGAGTTTTACCGCTGTCGGCGTGATACTGGCGCGTGATGAGATTGACGAGCGTGGACTTTCCGGCGCCGTTCGGGCCGATCAGCCCGGTGACGCGCCCGGTGGGGGCGGCGAAGGTCATGTGATCCACGGCTCTGACGCCGGCAAAACTCTTGGAAAGCTGCTCTGCCTGCAGGATCTCTTCGGAAACGCGCGCCGGCGCAGGGGCCGGGCTGGTCTCCCGTGAGATCCGGTCAAAGATACGCGCACCGGCACCTGGCCCGAGCTCGAACCGACCCACCAGACCCGCAGGCCTCAGCCAGATCACCAGCAGGATCGCCAGCCCCAGCGACACTGTGGTGAGGCCGAAAACTTCCGGCAGGGCCACGCCAAAGACCTCAACGCCGCCCTCAAACTGTCGCACGCCGTCCTGCAGCAGCGTGATCCCGATCACCCCGGTGACGGCACCGCCGACGGATGCCATGCCTCCCACGATCATCATCGCCACATGAGCAAAGACCAGCGACAGATAAAATGAGGCCGGCGAAAACGCGCCAAGCATGTGCCCGTAAAGCGCGCCGGCAACGGTGCACATAGCCCCCGAAAGACACCAGCTGACAAAGCGCGTGCGCCGGGGGTTAATTCCGAGGGCCGCTGCGGCAGCATCATCATCGCGTGCGGCTCTGGCGAAAAGGCCCGCGGGGCTTTCGCGATAGGCGCGCGCGAGCAGGATAAAAACCACTGCCGCGCCAAAGGCCAGCGACAGATCAACAACACGCGGCACCCCGAAAAAAGTCTGACTGCCACGGGTGATCTCGCGGGCGCCGACAGCGACGCCATGAGTTATGATAAGCAGACCAAGCGAGGCAATCGCCGCCGATGCGCCCATGAGGCGCGCTATGGCGGTGCCGCTGATAGCGGCAAATACGAGGCCCGCGAGCGCCACGACAGGTAACGCCATCCAGAGCGACAGCTCGTGCCCGGCCAGAAACGCGGGCAGTTCCGGCAGGGACGTCCGTTGAATCCCAGCGGGCATGGTCAGGATGCCCGAGAGATAGGCACCGATCGCCATGAAAGCGCCATGGCCAAAAGATACGATCCCGGTGTTCCCGCAGAAGACGCCCAACGCGACAACTGCCGCAACATTGACGCACATCTGCACGGCGATGCGCTCCCCGGATCGTCCGAAGACCAGCGTCAGCACCGCCACGGCCACTGCCAGGACCACAAGGCAGACCAGCGTGCGCACCAGGTTTGCGGCCCGCAGCCGCGCGGGAAACGTCAGAAGGTTTGCGTCACCCATGTGCCGGACCCTGCTTTGACGTGGCTCGCGTCATTTATGACAGCTCATCCAGCAGCTCCTGCGTGGTGACCTGCCGGCAATAGCCTTTGATCGCGCGCAGAGACTGATCGTGGCGTTCCTGTGAATAAGTCAGACAGGCATCCGTGATCTGTGTCACCAGATAGCCGAGATCGCAGGCATCGCGAATGGCACTTTCCACACACTGATCGGTGATCAGACCGCTCAGCACGAGCTGTTTTACGCCGAGGTTGCGCAGGATATAGTCAACGTGCGTTGAGACAAAGACCGACGAGGAACTCTTGGGCAGGACGATCTCGTCATCCCCGGGTGCAATGTCGTCGAGCACTTTACCGTCCCAGGATCCTTTGGGCACGTTGAACCCGGAAATTTTGTAATCAAGGCTCCGGTCGCGGCCGTCTCTGGTCAGACTTTCGATGGTTGTGTAGAGCACTTCGACCCCGGCCGCGCGGCACCCGGCCTGCAGTTTTTGCATGTTCGGGACCACGCGCGATTTCAGTTCATCGAAAAACCAGCCGTATTTTTCGGTGAACTCCGCATCCGGCATATCTTTGAATTCAGCGCCGTCGCGTCTGGCGCTGAAATTCTGCACATCAATGAAAAGAAGTGCCGATTGTTCAGGCACGAGCGGCACTTCCCGCGTCAGAACGCTTTCCGGGCTTGCTGTCATTTCCTGCGTATTCCTTATGAAACGGATGGTTGCCGGATAAGGGACAGACGTGCGAACACCACCCGCGCGAGCCCCTGCCCCCTCAGGAGGCACCCACCCGTCAGGAAACGAAATAAGAATTTCAGAGTCAACAAAATTAGTTGACGTGAAAGCTGAGTTCACACACCCTTGCCCAAACAGAAGGCACCCGGACCCCGCATGATCATCCGCGAACGCATCGAGAAAGCTGCTGATACCCTCACGATCCGCGAGCGCAAACTGGCCGCCACCATTCTGTCGGACTATCCGTTCTCGGGCCTTAATCCGATCCACGAGCTTGCCCGCCACTCGGAGGTATCGGCCCCGTCAATTTCACGTTTCGTGACCAAGATCGGCCTGGAGGGGTATCAGGAATTTCAGCGCGAACTGATCTCGGAGCTCAAGCAGGGCCTGCGCTCGCCGCTCGATCTGCATGCGCCGGACCGACCCGTCGAGGGTGGGTTCCTGAAGGACTTCATTGCCAAATCCACCTCGCAGATGGCCATGGCCGCCGATGCCATCACAGAAGAGCAGTTTTTGCAGATCTGCATGCTGCTGACCGATCCGAAGCGGCGTATCTATGTCCTGGGCGGGCGTATCAGCGACACGATTGCGAAGCATCTGACCTTTCATCTGCGGCTTATTCGCAAGGATGTCACCCACCTGCCGACCGATCCGGAAATCTGGCCGGACTACCTGATGCGCATGCGGCAGGGGGATATCCTCTATCTCGTGGACTTCCGCCGCTATGAAAAGCGGCTGGAGCGCCTTGCGTGCAGCGCCGCGCGCAACAGGAACGCCCGGATCCTGCTGATGACGGACAAATGGATTTCGCCTGTCGCGAAACACGCCCATGAGGTTCTGCCCGTGCCCATTGACAGCGGCACGCTCTGGGACACTTATTCCGCAGCTCTCGCGGTTACCGAAGCGATTGTGACGCAGATCGCCGAGCACGACTGGGACAAGGCACGCGCCCGGATGGAGGCGTGGGAGAAACTGAGGCAGCCGTCAAAGGATGATCTGACATGACCGGGGTTCCGCTGATATTTGCCGCTGTCTGCGACATTGCCGGAAAGGTGCGCGGAAAGGCCTTTCCCTCAGACCAGCTGGAACGCCGTCTGAAGCGGGGGCTGGGCTGGACGCCGACAAATGTGCAGATCACCTGTTTTGACCGGATCGCCGAGACCCCTTTCGGCGCTCTGGGGGATCTGCTGCTGATCCCGGATCAGGAGGCATCTGCCGATGTCACCCTGCGAGGCGGACGCACTGAGCGGTTCATCATGTCTGACATCACCACGCTTGAGGGTGCGCCCTGGGATTTCTGCATGCGCTCATTGCTGAAGTCCGCGCTGGACCGGCTGCACAGGGTTGCGGGTGCACATCTGATCTGTGCTTTTGAGCATGAGTTCCAGATCAAAAGCGACACCCCGGTGCCGAACCAGGCCTACACCCGTGAGGGGTTTGAGCTGCAGCGCGACCTTTGCGAGACAGTGATGGCTGCGCTGAAATCGGCAGGGCTGGAGCCTGACAGCATCATGAAGGAGTACGGCCCGGACCAGTATGAGGTGGTCGTGGGACCGGCCCGGGGTGTTCGGGCCGCCGACGAAGCCGTTGTGCTGCGCGAGCTTACCCGTTCTGCCGCGCGTGCGGTGGGCACAGCGGCGACATTCACGCCGATCCGGGATCCGGCAGGTGTGGGCAACGGCGTGCACATACATATGAGTTTTGTGGATGATAACGGTACGCCTGTGACCTATGACGAAAACGGGCCCTGCGGCATGTCTGACATGACCGATGCTTTCGCGGCGGGTGTGTTGAAGTACCTTCCGAATATTCTCGCTCTGACAGCGCCATCGGTGATTTCCTATGAGCGGCTGACCCCGCATCGCTGGTCCGCGGCCTATAACAACCTCGGGTTTCGGGACCGGGAGGCCTCGCTTCGCGTCTGCCCGGTGACTGCGAAAGACCCGCTTTCCATCGCACGGCAGTTCAATATCGAATACCGCGCCGCGGATGCGGCGGCCTCACCCTATCTGGCGCTGGCCGCAATCATTCATGCAGGTGCACAGGGCATTGAAGACGGCCTGAAAGCCCCCGCACCGACCGAAGAAGATCTCTCGCTGCTGTCGCCCGCAGAGCTCAAGGCCAGAGGATACGTCAGATTGCCGGAAACGCTGGAGGCGGCCCTGTCGGCATTTGAGGCAGATCCGGTTGTGACAGGATGGTTCCCGGATGCTTTCGCCGCTGTCTATTGCGCGCATAAGAAAGCCGAAATTGCGCATCTGGCGGAGATGGACACGGCCGCACGCTGCGCGGCCTATGAAGATACATACTGAACGGGCGCTGTGACGCCTGCCCTGTGCTTTCGCTGCAGGCACGCTAGCTCAGAGCCATAGTGACATCAGCCAGAGGAGACAGAACGTCATGTCCTGGATTTCGACATCGTTTATGGGCCGCAAGGCCGCTGCAAAGGGTGCTACCGGTGCAAAACACCGGCTGAGCGAGGAGGATCAGGGCACGTTCCATTATGTCTACGGGCCCTATGCCGAGCCTGTCCTGCGGATTTCTCCCGGTGATGTGGTCGAGGTGGAAACGCTGGATGCTTTCGGCGGTGCGATCACCAGCGAGGACGATCTGCCGTCCGAAAAGCTGAACATGCCCTTCGTCAATCCGCAGAACGGGCCCATCGCCGTGACCGGCGCGGAAAAAGGCGATGTGCTGGCCGTTCATATCCACTCGGTCCTGCCACGCGGTCCGCAACCTGCCGGCACCACGGCGCTCATTCCCAGCTTTGGCGCTCTGGTCGCTGATGCCAGTTTGATGCTCAATCCGGCCATCACCGAGCGCGTCAAGAAGATGGACGTGACTGAGGAAGGTGTCCGTTTCTCTGACCGCATCACCCTGCCCTTCGAGCCTTTCATCGGGACCATGGGCATCAGTCCGGAGATCGAGGCCGTCTCCTCGCTGCAACCCGATTACTGGGGCGGCAACATGGACCTGCCCGATGTGGCCCCGGGAGCGGTCGTCTATTTCCCGGTGCAGCGGCAGGACGCGCATTTCTTTGTCGGTGACTGTCACGGACGCCAGGGCGACGGCGAGCTTTGCGGCGTGGCGGTCGAAATCCCGGCCACGGTCGTGCTTCAGATCGATCTGATCAAAGACTGGGCGATCCCCGGTGTGCGACTGGAAACCGAAGATTTCATCATGTCGGTCGGATCGGCCCGGCCGATGGAGGATGCAGCGCGTATGGCCTACCGTGATCTTGTCCGCTGGATGGTCGAGGACTACGGCTTTGAGGAGTCCGAGGCCTATTTTCTGGCAACACAGGCCGGGAAAATGCGCGTCGGCAATATGGTGGACCCAAAGTACACGCTGGGTGCGTCAATGTTAAAAAAATATCTCGTCTGAAGGAGTTACGTAATGGATCTGGGATTGAAAGGACGCCGTGTTCTGATCACCGGTGGCACCAAAGGCATCGGGCGCCACTGCGCGGAGATTTTCGCAGATGAGGGCGCACATGTCGCGATCTGTGCCCGAGATGCGGACGCTGTGAAAGCCTCTACAGATGCGCTGAAAGCCAAGGGCGTCACTGCGTACGGCGAAGCCGTTGATGTTGCTGACAAGGCCGCGCTGGAGACCTGGGTGACGGATGCTGCCGGTGCCCTCGGTGGGATCGACATGGTTGTGGCGAATGTCTCGGCGCTCGCAGTTGCTGATGACGAGGCAGCCTGGGAAGCCGGGTTCGCCGTGGACATGATGCATTCGGTACGACTGGTGAATGCGGCCATGCCCTGGCTGGAGAAATCCGACGCGGCCTCAATCACGCTGATTTCCTCCGTCTCCGGGCGCGAGATCGACTTCACCAGGCCGGCCTATGGCGCGTTCAAGGCAGCCCTGGTGCATTACGCCCAGGGCCAGGCCATGAAACTGGCCCCACAGGGCATCCGCGCAAACACAGTTTCGCCCGGCAACACTTATTTCGAAGGTGGCATCTGGCAGTCGATTGAGCAGAACAACCCTGAGCTCTTTGCCGAGGCCATGAGCCTCAACCCGATGGGGCGCATGGCGGGCCCTGAGGAAATTGCCCGTGGTGTGGTGTTTCTCGCAAGTCCTGCGTCGGCCTTCACCACCGGCACCAACCTTGTCATTGACGGCGCCCTGACAAAAGGGGTGCAGCTCTGATCTGCTCGTTGATCCGGCTGACGGCTTAACCGGCGTAGTGCCGGATCGCAGCACGCACAGCAGTTGAGACAGGCCGGCGGCACTTTCCTGGTATGCCCCCTAAAGGAGCGCGTCCTGTGCGCCGGGACGCGAGCACCATGTGCATTTTCCGGCGACGGCACCTGCTCTGGTTCGGTCTGCCCGGAGTGCGCCGGCAAATGCGCGGCATGACCCGGCGGACCGTTCGCTCGGCCATCACAGGATTGGTCCGACCGTCGCAACGATGTTGTTCCAGATCCGGCGCTGTGGTGACCATGCAAGAACGTGCGGCAGACCAACCGGCTCTGCGCTGGAAATATACTCTTCCTGCCGCGCGCGAACGGCATCAGTAACAGTCTCGTCCTGAAGTATGATGTTATTTTCATAGTTCAGATCAAAACTGCGCAGGTCGAGGTTGGTCGATCCGATCACAGATATCTTCCCGTCCATGGTGAAGGTTTTGGCATGAAGCAGACCTCCCTCGAACTCGTAAATCACGCAACCTGCTTCCAGCAGCCGGCGGTAATAGCTGCGGCTTGCCGCCGCCACGACCCAGCTGTCATTACGCGCGGGAAAGATCAGGGTCACACGAATACCGCGATGCGCCGCAGCGCAAAGCGATTCCAGCAAGGTCGCATCGGGGACAAAATAGGGCGTTGAGATCGTGATCTCGCTCCGCGCACAGGAAATAAGGCTGGAGAAAAGCTGTGGTGTCGCGCCACGGCGCATCGTCGGACCGTCGCCCACAACCAGCGCCGGGAACCCGCCTTTCCGCTCTGTATCGCCGGATGGCAGTTTGTCGAATTTCTCGCCGGTTGCCGCCGTCCAGTCGTTGATGAACAGCAACTGGTTCTGTGCCACCACCGGCCCTTCAAAGCGCAGCATGATATCGATCCAGGGCGCATATTCCGGCTTCACCCGGAACTCCGGGTCGGCTGCATTCCTGCTGCCGCAATAGGTTATCCGGCCGTCGATCACTGTGATCTTGCGGTGATTGCGCATGTCGAGCCGGCTGGTCAGGATCGTGCGCAGGGGATTGCTGAGCGACAGCGAGACGCCTGTGTGCACGCCGGCATCTGCCATCCGCTTCCACAAAGGGGAGGCGACGAATTTGCGCGATCCCAGACCGTCGGCCAGCGCGCGACAGGTGACCCCGCGCCCGCTTGCACGCATGAGCGCCTCTGCAATGCGCGTCCCGGTCCGGTCATCAAGCCAGAT
Organism: Roseobacter ponti; assembly: GCF_012932215.1. Taxonomy (GTDB): domain Bacteria; phylum Pseudomonadota; class Alphaproteobacteria; order Rhodobacterales; family Rhodobacteraceae; genus Roseobacter; species Roseobacter ponti. The sequence continues at coordinate 3,100,750 of NZ_CP048788.1, forward strand.
ATAGGTGAGCATATGTACATGCTTTGTCGCACAGTCGATGTCCTGCACCATGCGGTCCACTGTTTCGTCAGGGGTGGCCATCAGTTCAGCGTGATTGTCCGGCACGGGATGCAGTCCGTTTATCGAAGCGGCATACTTAAACGCGGGCGAATACGCCGCCTCGATCAGACCGTAACCGGTTTCCGGATCGCCCGGGACGTCTCCGGCAAGCAGCCTGAGATCTGCCACGATCTTTTTGCGTTTGTTACTCGCCCGATGACCGATTTCGACCTCGCCAAACAGAAAATATGTAGAACTGCCAAGATAGGGTACGAAATTGATCACGATGAACCAGGCAAGCCTCGCCGGCGGGGACAGGTCATCGCGCAGCAGGATCCGGATCGTGAATGCGACAACAAGCAGAGCGTGGCCGGTGGTCAGTAAAATCAGCACTTGCTGCGGTCTCCCGGGATGTCAAAGTCCAGAACAACCGGCAAATGATCAGAGGCACGGCGCGCTTTCAGCGATGTGTGGACGCCAAAAGTCAGTGCGGTCACGTCGCCGCACAGAACAAATCGGTCCAGCGCGGCCACACGGCGGCTCGCGTGAAAGCTCAGGCCGGGGGTGATCACTTCATGCCCGCCTGCCGGCAGATGCCGGCCCCAGTGATTGAAATCCCCCGCGATGATGGTGGGAATGCCTGAATTGCCGGCGTGGGCGCAGAGCGCGTGCAGCTGTTGTTTTCTGATGCCTGTGGTCAGTGCCAGATGCGCGCCGACCACAGCAAAGCCGTTTACATCAAAGTGTGCTGCAATCGCGCCGCGCGGCTCACGCGCCGGCAGGGGGATGCGCTCTGTGCCCGGCGGCCGGAAACGTCTGGCCCGGTAAAGGATGGCATTGCCGTGCCAGCCATGGCTCTGACCGCTCAGAGCATGTCTGGCAAGAATAAATCCGTGCTCATCGCGCAGCCGGTCCAGCGGCAGGACGCCGGGGCGCTGGCCAAGACGTTTGTCCGCCTCCTGAAGCACCACGATGTCCGCCTCTATTTCCCCGATGACATCCACGATCCGGTGCGGATCACGGCGCCAGTCCAGTCCGACGGCCTTGCGAATGTTGTAGCTTGCAATTCTCATCCGTGACCCGGTGCTCTGGTCCTTTTGTCCCTCCTCATTCTGGCAGGACGTGCGGGGACATGGAAGCACTGTGCGGCGGCAGGCGAAGGATGACCTGCGAAACCCGGCCCTCACCACTGCCAGGTGCTGAACGAGCAGAGCCATTTTGCCTGCAGAGACGTGTTATCTGCACCTGAATGGATTGCCACACGCGGCTCTGCCCAGGCATATTGCAGTTGCGCCAGCGCACATTTACGTTCATATTCTAATAAATGAATTTGTAAGGATGACGCTATGCTGACGCGCAGAGGTGTACTGCAATCTGGTCTTTCATTGTCTGCTCTGGCGGCATTTCCCGGCCATGCCCGGTCGGACCTGAGCCTCGGGGACGGGGTGTTGACGACCGTCAGTGACGGCAGCCTTGTGCTGCCGGGAGACTTCATCTTTGCTCCGATGCCAAAGGATGAGCTGGCAGTTGTGCTCCAGGATTTCGATGTATCGCAGGAAAGACTGACACCTGAGTGCAATGTGGCCCTCTACCGCGACGGAGAGAATGTCGTTCTTTTTGATGTGGGTGCCGGTCCCGACTTCGTGCCGACCGCAGGCAATGTCACTGCGAGCCTCGATGCACTGGGCCTTGCGCCGGAGGATGTCACGCATGTCGTCTTCACCCATGCACATCCCGATCACATATGGGGGCTGCTGGATGATTTTGATGAGCCGTTGTTCTACGAGGCAACTTATATGATGGGCGAGGCCGAATGGGATTACTGGTGGAGCCCGGACACGGTGAACACAATCCAGGCCGAGAGGGTCGCGATGGCCGTTGGCGCAAGGCGCCGGATGGAGGTCATCGAAGGATCGGTGCAACTCTTCGGAGACGGTGAGGAAATTCTGCCCGGGATCAGCTCGGTTCTGAGTGCGGGGCACACGCCTGGCCATATGGCCTTTGAGGTGCGCAACGGATCAGAAAGCGCGATGATCGTTGGCGATGCGATCGGCAATCACCATGTGGCCCTGCGACGGCCCGACTGGCTGAGCGGATCAGACCAGGATCCCGAGACGGCGGTTAAAGCACGGAAAATGCTGATCGACAGGATCGTCTCCGAACAGCTGCCGGTGATCGGTTTTCACCTTCCCGACGGCGGCATGGGTCGTATCGACCAGGGACCGAACGGCTATAAATTCATTTCGGGAGATATCTGATGCACAGGTTAATCGCCGCCCTCCTTATCTGTCTTCCTGCCGTGCTGGCAGCCAGCGAGGATATTCCCGATCAGTACCCGGGCTCGCCGCTCTACGCCAAGCCCGTCGAAGTGATCCCGCATGTCTGGTCAGCCATTGGTGCCACCGCGCCGCCGACCTACGAGAACAGCGGTCACAACAACAACCTGAGCTTTATCGTCACCGGAGACGGTGTGGTCGTTATCAACGGAGGTGCAGCTTATATTCTGGCAGAGGCTTTGCACGAGGAAATCATGAAAGTGACCGACCAGCCGGTAAAGCTGGTCATTGATGAGAACGGCCAGGGCCATGCCATTCTTGGCAATTCCTACTGGTCCGAACAGGGTGTACCGATACTCGCGCATGTCGACGCGGCCCATGAAATTGAAGAAAACGGGCCGCGCATTCTGGAGGGTATGAAGCGGTATAACGAAGATAAGGCACAAGGCACCTTTGTCGCGGCCCCCACCGAGACCTTTGATGACAAGCGCGTCATCGAGATGGGAGATTTTCGCATCGAAGTTCTGCATCTGGGACCGGCGCATGGTCCGGGCGATACCCAGGTCTGGCTGCCGGAACAGGGCCTGGTCATTGCCGGCGATATGGCCTTTCACGAGCGCATGCTGCCCATCTTTGAGGATACCGTCGCGCTGGACTGGATCGACACCTGGGAGTGCTGCTTTGAGGCGCTGAACGCGACCTATGTCATTCCGGGGCACGGACACCCCACCAATATGGCACAGGTCCGGCGGTACACGCGGGACTATCTGGTCTATCTGCGCGAGAAAATCGGCGAGCACCTGGAGAACGGCGGAGATCTGAAGGACGCCTATTACGTCGATCAGACCCCTTTTGCCCATCTCGACACCTATGAAGAACTTGCGACCCGCAACGCCGGTCGGATTTATGAACAGATGGAATTTGAGTAATCCTGAAATAGGAACGCTGTAGCGCATTCCGGAAAGACAATGTTACTGCGGCGTCCGCGCGACCACATCCCCGGAATTTTATTCTCCTGCGCGCAGCTTTGGCGGAACAACCTGACCGGCGCACGCGCTTGACAATTATCGCGTGAAGCCCAATTTCCGGCACTCTGAGGAGTGCTGCTGATGCTGCTTGAATTATATGACCTGTCGTTGCCCGTTCACACAATGCACCTGCTGTTCGCTCTGGCGATCGGAGCGGTTTTCGGGGCCTGCGCTCAGATTTCGCGCTTTTGCCTGAGACGTGCCGTCGCCGGTGAAGATGGCGCGGACGCATCGGCGGCATCGGTCTGGATCTCAGCGCTCGCCGTGGCGATCGGTGTCTTTGCGGCGGCCCGCTTTACCGGTTTTGTGGACGTTTCAGATCATCGGCTGATGTCCGGGAGCATTCCGGTACTGGCAATCGTAACCGGCGGGTTGCTCTTCGGTGCCGGTATGGTGCTGACACGGGGCTGCGTATCACGCCTGACAGTGCTCAGCAGCACCGGAAACCTGCGCGCGGTCGTCGTTCTGGCGGTATTTGCACTCGTTGCACACGCAACACTGAAAGGTGTCCTTGCACCCCTGCGCACAGGGCTGGGGTCGTTTAACGTTGATCTGCCGGTTGGCACGCTTGCATCTGTACCGGGCGTTGCGCCCGCGCTGAGCATTGGCCTGTTGGGTCTGGCGTTTTATCTGGCACGGTCGAGCGGCACACGTCCCCTGTACATCCTGCTCGGCGGCGTGATCGGGCTGGTTTCGGTCGCAGGATGGATGACCACCAGCGTGCTGCTTTTTGACGAGTTCGATCCGCTGCCCGCGCAGTCTGCAGCCTTTACGCTGCCCTGGTCGGACACGCTCTTCTGGTTCATTGCCTCCTCTTCGATCCCTGCAGGCTTCGGCGCCGGCTTCATCGGTGGCGTCCTGCTGGGCAGCTTTTCAAGCGCTGCGCTGCGCGGTGAACTGGCCCTGCAGAGCTTCACCGCTCCCTCAGAGACCATCCGTTACATGAGCGGTGGCGCGTTGATGGGTCTCGGGGGTGTTCTCGCCGGCGGCTGCACTGTCGGCGCGGGCCTGAGCGGTGGTGCCATGCTGAGCATTTCGGCTCTTCTGGCGCTCGGTTCAATCATCACCGGTGCCGCTCTGACCCGACAGTTCCCGGCATTCCGCAGGGGTGCCCGGGCTGTTGCCTGACACAGCCTCAGCCGTTTCCGGATTTTTCTGAAACAGCGATCCGGCGGGCCTGAATGTCCCTGCATTCTGCGTTCCGGAGATCCGGTCATCCGGTCCTCCGGTCACATGATCCCGGACTAAGGCCATGGGATGGCTACTGCGCGCGAGTGTGGCGGATGCCACAAATTCGTCGACGCGTGGTTTGATGCATCTGCCAGGACAACGCAGTCCCCGGAATCTTCTGCGCAAGCGTTCCCGGAGCCGTCCGTTTCGACACATAGCCAGAGGCGGAAAGCAGCGCGGAGTCTTTACCGTCCAGATCGGCAAGTTCGGCTTCCGGCATTATATGGTCATGGACGGTGCCCGAGATATTCCGGGGGCCGCCGGCGCCGGCACTGTTATATTCCCGCGCCTCGTGCATGGCTGCAGGAACGGCCGGGTGCAGCCCCATGCCCGGACAATCATTGGAGCAACAGACTGTCAAATCGCCCGTTCCGCCATAACAACGTGCGTTGAGAAACGCGCCGCGATACCGTTCAAGTTCGGCAAACTCGCGATGATTACCGCTCTCTCTGAGGTCTTCCGGACCCGCGCGGAAAACCCACTGATCGTCTGTCAGAAAGCGGCAGCCTCTGCGACCAGGTCCGCAAGGAATTCCTCGACCCTGTCCATAGAACCCTGCGGATAGTCGCGGTGACCGATGATGACCTCGCCGTCCCGCGACGCCACAAAGATGTTATAGGGGCAGTGCACTATGTTCATCGGGTCTGCTTCCATGACGTCCCGCGACAGGACCGCAGAACAGAACAGAAAAACATCTGCCGCTTCAAAAATCACTGTATCGGATCCAAGATCTGCGCCGGTTCGCGCCAGCATTTCGCCCACGTGACTGACATGGTCAATGACAAGCCCTTTCGCGACGATCGCGCTTTCGACGGCAAATGTCGCATCCTCAAAGCTGCCGTCATATGGCGTGGTCACCGCCTCCTGTGCGGCAGCGGTACCCGCTGCGACGGCCAGTAGTCCTGATATCAGATGTTTCATAGTTCCTCCCGGTATTTTGCCGGACCGCGACGTCACGATTGTGTCGCCGCCTGCCGGTCTGCAATGTCCCGCTCTCACCTGCTACGGGGTGCAGGCAGCCCTCACGGGCGGCCCTGCTCCGCGCTTATGGCTATCCGTCAAAGCTTTTCAGGTAAGCAATGACGGCGGCGATATCCGCATCATCTTTCAGTCCGGCAAAGCTCATCCGTGTGCCCGGCATATGCTCTTTGGGGTTTTCCAGAAATGCCGCCATCTCTTCTTCTGTCCAGTTGCGGCCCTCGGTGGCAGCTTCCTCAAAAGCGTCAGAATATTTGAAACCGTCGACAGTGCCAAAGGTGCGACCGGTGACACCGGTCAGAAGCGGGCCGGAGCGGTTTTTTGCCCCCTCCCCGATCTGGTGACAGGATCTGCACTTACGGAACACCCGCTCCCCGTCTCCGATCAGGGCATCGTCCGATGCCGGCGCTTCGGTTCCGGCTTCGGCGTCCTGCGCGGGCACTGCCGTAAAGACCGGGCCGGAGCCGGCTGAAGCGTCGTTCATCACGGACTCGCCCCCGTCCTCGGGGGTCACATCAAGGAAGGTCGATCGCATGGTGATCGATACCGTTTCCTTGCAGTTCTCCATGCAGGGGTCCACCCGCCACCCGGTGTATTCCCTCTCAGGCCGGTCATCGACGACAAAGCCGTCGGCGTTGTACATCTCCACATCGGCAAAATTCTCGTGGCTGAGTTCAAAGTCCTCGTCGACGAGGTCATTGGAATAGAGAATATAGGCAACGATCGCATAGACATCATCATCGCTGAGCGTCTGCGCCTGACCAAAAGGCATAGACCTGTGCACATAATCCCAGACCGTCGAAAGATACGGCCAGTATGAGCCGACCGTCTTGACCGGATCCTTGCGGGCCAGTGTGTCAAAGCCGCCCGCGAGCACCGGCCAGTTGCCGACACCCTCGGCAAAATCACCATGACAGGAAGCACAGGCCTCAGCGAACTTTTCCTCGCCGGTGAACACGTCGCCACGGCCTTCGGGCAGACCACGCCCGTCAGGCAGCACATCCACATCCCAGGCGGCGATCTCTTCGGCAAGCGCACTTCGGCCAAGTCCGTATCCGTCACCCGGCTGAGGGGCCGGTGCTGTCAGTGAAAGTCCGCCGGCCCCGCGTTCTGCCGCAGCGGCCTGAATTTCGCTGACCTTCGCCTCAAGGGCCGCAGCACGGGCAGTTTCTGCGCCGGCGTGTTCTTCGGCCGTCGCAGCGGCACTTGCGGCGTCGTCGATGCGTGTTTCGATCTGCGCAATTCGTCCCTGCAGAACAGCGACTTCAGCATTTTCGTAATTACGGGCGGAGAAGACGGCAACCGCCCCGAGCACGATCCCTGTTACACCCAGAGCAGGCAGCAGAATTTCAGGAGACTTCGACATTTTCAGCAACCCCTTCTGCGTTCACGTACCAGGTCTGGATACAGTTGTTATGATAAACTGAATTTTCTCCGCGCTGCTCGCGCAGCTGCGTTTTCGTTGGCTGGACATATCCGGTCTCATCCATGGCACGCGACTGAAGAAGCATCTCTTCGCCCGACCAGGTCGTATCGAGGTAGAAGCGTGTCAGGGCCTTGCTGTCGCCCTGTTTGCCGAGCCGGGCGGTTTCCCATGACATGCCGCCGTCTCTGGAGACGTCAACGCGCGTGATCTGTCCGTGTCCCGACCAGGCGAGACCCGAGATGACCATCGGCCCGTGCCCGTGTCTGACCGGCGATTGCGGGCTTGGCGATGTGATCACCGATTTGGCGTCCATCACCCAGGTCCATTTGCGGGCAGTGCCATCTTCATAGACATCGGTGTATTTCGAGGTCTCTTCACGGCTGCCCACGGCCATATCGGTCACCTCGATCCGGCGCAGCCATTTGACCCACATGTTGCCTTCCCAGCCGGGCACAACCAGCCGCACCGGGTATCCGTGCTCCATCCGCAGCGCTTCGCCGTTGGCCTTGAAGGCGACCAGGACATCATCCAGCGCTTTTTCCATCGGAATTGACCGGCCGTTAGAGGATGCATCCGCGCCCTCGACATAAACCCATTTGTCCGCAAGATCGCCCGCAGCCCCGAGCCCCGCCTCGTTCAGCAGTGTGCGCAGGGGAACGCCGGTGTATTCCATGTTGTGGATCATCCCGTGCGTGAACTGCACGCCGTTGAGCTGGGCACCTGCCCATTCCATACCGGTGTTTGCCGCGCATTCACAGAAATACACGTGGTTTTCGCGCGGGAACCTTTCGATGTCGGTGTAATCAAACACCAGCGGGGTAGCGACGAGACCGTTGATCATCAGCCGGTAGTCTTCTTTGCGCAGCTCGATTGCCCCGGAATGATGGCGCTCAAAGGCGCAGCCCTGCGGGGTGATCGTGCCGTCGAGCGCGTGAATTGGGGTGAAGTTGATCGATGAGATCGGTGAGGCGGTCAGCCACTCCACATTGCGGCGCACCACGTCTTCCTCAAACCGGATCGGCAGGCCATAGGGCGTCTCATCAACACCTGCGCCGGTGTAGATTGCCCAGTCCTGTGTCTCGGTGATCAGCGGATCCGCTCCGTTGGCACCGGCTGCACCTGCCAGCCCTCCGGCGGCCATTGCGGCACTTCCCCGCAGGAACGCGCGTCTGGATGTACTGGTCAGCTTACGATTCATGCTCCAGGATCTCCTTTCTCAGATTCCGGTCACTTCGACGCTGTTGTTCGGTCCGACCACAACGGTTCCGAGCTTGCGGATATGGCTTTCCACAACGTCCCAGATCTGTGGTCCTTCGGTATCTTCATTGACCGAAGCCCAGCCCGAGACGACATAGGCGCGTTGCGGGTCAATTGCCTCACCGGTGGAGAGCAGCGTCATATTGCTGATACGCTCACCCTGTGGCCTGCTCACATCGATGCTGTAGCCAAGACCGCCGGTCCGAACCATGTCGCCACCCTGCTGGTAGTAGGGATCGGGGTTGAAGATGTTATCGGCGACGTCTTCGAGAATGACTTTGAGGAATTCACCCGTCATCTCGCTGCGGTAGGCTTCGCCGTACGACATGGAGGTCACGTTCCAGATGTCTTCTCTGGTGATTTCCTGACCCGGAATGAGTGAGGGGCCCCAGCGCACACCGGGGCTCAGTGCAATCTCCGCATCTCGCTCCGACAGCAATGCATCACAGATCAGATCATCCCAGCTGCCGTTGAAGTTGCCCCGGCGGTAGAGAAGGCTGTCTGTTTTGCCGATCACTTCCGACATCTCCGCCTCATAAGGCGCACGCTGCTCATCAATGAGCGCTGTGATGCCGGCATCGGGTTCGATGACATCTGAAAACACCGGGATCAGCTTTGAGCGGTAGCCCATCATGCGCCCGTCGCGGATATCGAGATCAAGACGGGTCACGAATTTCCCGTTCGAACCGGACGGCAGGATAATGGTGTCTCCGATCACCACAGGCTCCGGCAGAGCATCATGGGTATGCCCGGACAGGATCACATCAATGCCGGGCACGATGCCGGCCATCTTCTTATCCACGTCAAAACCGTTGTGGCTCAGTACGACAACACATTCTGCGCCGGCGGCGCGGACTTCCTCGACCATGGCGGCCATGTTTTCGTCGCGGATGCCAAAAGAGTATTCCGGGAACATCCATCCCGGGTTGGCGATCGGCATATAGGGGAAAGCCTGTCCGATGACGGCGATCTTTGTCCCACCCCGCTCAAACATCTTATAAGGCTTGAAAAGCTCTGCAGGCTCGTCCCATTCGGCATCGAAGATATTCTGCCCGAGGGCTGCAAAGGGCAGGCCTTCCACAATCTCCGTCACCCGGTCGCTGCCAAGCGTGAATTCCCAGTGGAACGTCATTGCGTCAGGCCGCAGGGCGTTCATCACATTTACCATGTCCTGACCGGCGGTCTGTTGGCAGGTGTAAGAGCCGTGCCAGGTATCGCCGCCATCCAGCAACAGGGCATCCGGTCTGTCAGCGCGGATCGCACTGATCACTGTTGCCATGCGGTCCAGCCCGCCAACCCGACCGTAGCCTTTCGCAAGCGCAGAGAAATCACCCGAACTCAGCGCATAGTGAGAGGGCGATCCGTCTTTGATCCCGTAAAGTCTGCGGAAATCGGCGCCGGTGACATGCGGTACCTCGCCCTTGTTTTCCCCCACCCCGATGTTAACCGATGGCTCGCGGAAATAGACCGGTTTCAGCTGTGCGTGAATATCTGTGACGTGGATCAGCGAGACATTCCCGAAAGTTTCAAACGCCAGCAGATCGTCCTGCGTCAGCGCCTGCTGCGCCGCCAGCCGCGCCCAGTTGCCGAACCCGGCGCCGCCATAGAGAGCGGATGCCGCCATACCAACCTGCAGAAAATCACGTCTTGAGATCATCTCGGATATCTTTCATTACATATGCGCATGTATGAATGTAATGCGCCGAAAAAGGGCCCTGCGCCGGAACGCAGGGCCTTGTTGCGATCAGTTCCTTACGGAGGGTGTTTCGACGGACAGGCCCTGTCCCCGCGACGCAAGATAAAGCTCAAGCGCTTTGAATTCAGGACCACCTTCATTGTAAGGCTCTGCACGGATATTTTTCATGCAGCCTTTGAAACGCCCGTGAGACGAGTTCATCTTGGTGTTTTTCAGACGATATGTCGGAAAGCCGTTGATCTGGCCCTGGCTGAGGTGATCCGCGCGGATCATGACACCGTAGTTGTCCTCGTGGCAGTTGGAGCACGACATCTGAAGCTGACCGACCGGTGTATAATAGAGCTCTTTGCCCTGCTCCCAGAAGGCGGCAGCCTCGCCGTCAATTGCCACATCCACCGGCATGCCGCGTGACTGGAGCCCGATCAGGGCCGTCATCGCCGTCATCTGCCCGCCTGACCATTTCCAGGCGTCTGCCCCCATCCGGTCTGTGCGGCATTCGTTCACCAGCTCTTCCATGGTGACAAGTTCGCCGTCTTTGACCTTGGGCAGTGTTGGCCGCAGTCCGGCGAAATCCTCAACGTTCTCATGGCATGAAGAGCAGGATTTGCCTTCCGATCCCTGAGCGGTCTCCCAAAGATCAATCGCCTGATCCACGAAAACCATACCGGGATTGTCGAAGTCATCCGTCTCAAGATCCTGGGTTTCTTCCGACCGGAACCGCCAGCCGGAATAGATCGTTTTCACACTTTCCATGTGATCCGGAGCCGCGGTTTCGGTGACCATCTCCTCACCCTCGATCACAAGGCTTTTGCTGTCCTGCGCCAGACCGACGCCCGCCGCAAAAGTGATGACCGTCGCTATGCCGATTGAAATCCGCATGGTTTCCTCCCTGTTTCCCACGCGTTCTTACGACACGCTGATTGCTTTTGTTTCCTCGTAGACGGACCCGTCATCATCGTACCAGATGAATTTGAACTCGCCTGTTTCAGGAACGATCGCCTCAAACTGGAAGTAGGGGTTCGTCGAAATCGCAGGCTCGAGCGTCACATCAATGACGTTCTGACCGTTAAATTCTGCAGTAAACCGGTTGATGATCGACCGCGGGATGACGTTGCCGTCACTGTCCTTGCGCTGACCACTTTCCATCGTGTGACTGATCAGCGTTTTGATCTCGATGGTCTCGCCGGCAGAAGCCGTTTTCGGGACTTTGACGCGGGGTTTAACACCAGATGCCATTTTTATCTCTCCTCGTCCGTTCGGATCAGCCGCCGCAGCCGCCGATTGTTACTTTGATATTGGCCGATGCCTTCTGGAACGAACCGTCTTCCATTTCAGCGATTGCAATCACATTCTGCGTTCTTGCCAGTCTGATCCGTGTCGATGCCGTTCTGGACGCACTGAGCGGCCCGAATTTGAATGTCGCGACATTCGGCACCGGGTTTCCGTCTGCAAAGAGCACGATGGATACGGCACCCGGAGCACTCACGCCGATCGGCACGGTGTTCCCGTTTTCGGCAATTTCAGGAGCATCCAGTGTGATGGCACCTTCGCCAAGTTCGGCACCGCCTGTGACTTTTGCGATTTCGTCATCGGTAAGCGACGCGAAGGCGGGCAGTGATCCCATTGCCATAGCGGCCATACCGGCAGAGCTTGTAATCAGCAGATTACGTCGTGACAGTTTCATTTTGTTCTCCTCGAAAACACGAAGTTATTATTCTTTGAGAGTCTTGAGATATGCGACCACATCTTCGACCTGCTGCGCGGTCAGAATGCTGGTGCCGGCAAAATCTTCAAGCGGGCGTTCGTAGCCGCTGTCGATGTAGAACGCGGGCATCATCGTGCCCTCAAACATCATCTTGGCATTGCTGACGATGCCGCGCAGCTGCTCTTCGGTCCAGCGGTCTGCAACCCCGTCCAGAACCGGAGCAACCTCACCATGGAAGGATTCCTCGGACAGATCCGAATTTGCATGACATGCAAGACAGTTGCCAAGTTTGCGGTTCGCAAAGACATCGCGGCCGCTGACCGGATCCCCTGCAGTGCCGGTCAGTGACGCACTGACCACACCTTCTTCAAATTTTACTTCCGACGGCGCGACTTCGTCCGCCATCGCCGGAAAGACGACCAGCGCTGCAATTGCAACAATTCCTGTTGTGCGTTTCATGCACCCTCCCTGGGACAATAGTGTTCTTCTTTTTCCGGTACACTAGCGCACACAATCGAAACAACGCAATATCAAATTCATTTTCGTGAATTTATTAACAGGCACACAGCGCATCAGTCGCCGCGCCGGATGCAGGCCAGTGCACTGATTACAATAGTTTATCCGGAATTCTATCGCGTGTCACCGTCATCACGCTCCTGGATCATTCTTGCATGATAACGTTGGAAATCTTCCTCTGAAGTATCAAGGTAGCGCTCTTCTTTTACCCAGGTCATCAGGTCGAGAGTCGTGCCGGCTGAAAAGGCGCCGGGCATAACCGCGACGGCCTGCTGCTGCGCTGATTTGCTCTCGTCCAGCGTGGTATCCAGAAAGATCATCGTCGGTGTGAAGAGCACACCCCATTTGCGCAGGGCTTCTTTTTCTGTGAGCTCTTCGCCGTCGGTGTCCACCACTTCGATGTCACCGTGCAGGTTCAGCTGCACTGTATAATAGTCTTCCTGAAGAAGCGTATTCACACGCGGGTCGGGAAAGGTGTTCTCGTGCATATCGCGACAGTACAGGCAGCCGCGCTGCTCGACCAGGATCAGCATCCTTTTGCCCTCCGCCTGTGCTTCGGCAAAGTCTTCCTGCAGATCCTTGAACGTATCGCGCATCCAGTCCGCTTTATGCAGACCATCGTCGCCCATTTCGGCAGCATGGGCCGTGAGCGTCATGCCGGCCAGAGCCAGACCAAAGAGTATCGAACGCATATTTTCCTCCTCCGGATTTATCCGATTGAACTGAACCACGGAATGTTTTCAAGCATCCACTGTGCGATGATATTAATCGTATCCGTCGCAATCAGAATGCCGAAAATGATCAGCAGAACGCCCATCAGCTTTTCGACAATGCCCAGATGGCGCCTGAACCGGCGCATCCAGGCCATGAAGGGGCCGACAAACAGAGCGGCCCCGATAAAGGGCAGTGTCATTCCCAGACCGTAAACAAAGAGCAGGATGGCCCCGTGGGAAGCGGTTTCCTGCCCGGCTGCGGTAAACAGGATCGCCGCCAGAACCGGTCCCACGCAGGGCGTCCAGCCAAAAGCAAAGGCCAGACCGATCACGTAGGCGCCGACCAGGCCGACCTGTCCTGTGTCTGCGCCGTCGGCCCGGAACTGCCGGTAGAGTATGCCGATTTTCAGCACCCCCAGAAAGTGCAGCCCCATGGCAATGATGATAGCAGCGGCGATCCATCGCAGAACATCAAAGTATTCGCGGACCATCTGCCCGAAGACCGTCGCCGTGGCCCCCAGACCCATAAAGACGGTGATCACTCCAAGGGCAAAACACACCGACGCCAGAACCGCACGGCGACGCACGGCACCGGTGATCGGCGCATCTTCCGATATCTGGTTCATTCCGACACCCGCAAGGTAGCTGAGATAGAACGGCACCATCGGCAGAATGCAGGGTGATAAAAAAGACAGCAGACCCGCGAAAAAGGCGCCCAAAAATGTCACATCGAACATGCGATCGAGGCTCCCCGCTTGAAACATTCAAACATTAGATTATGATTGAAACACTCCAGGCGTCAATGCAGGGCTGTTCGTGTTCAATCTGAAATCCGCAGTAATTTATATTTTTCTGTGTCTGCCGGGATCCGCCTGGGCGGAAACATATCTGCTGATGGCAGAAGAACAGGGCTGTTTCTGGTGTCAGAAGTGGGACGAGGAAATTGCCGCGATATATCCGAAGACGGCAGAAGGGCGCGCTGCACCTTTAAGGCGGTATGATCTGCATGCTGACAGCCCGGATGTGGAATTCGAAAGACGTGTAAGTTTCACGCCCACGTTTATTCTGGTCAGGGATGGTCAGGAAACGGGGCGCATCGAAGGGCATCCGGGACCTGACTTTTTCTGGGGCCTGTTGCAGATATTGTTCAATGACGCGGAAATTCCGCTCGACGGAACCGGATAATCAGACATGGCACCCCAGGCAGACCCTCATTATGGCACCGGCGATGAGACAACATCCCGTCTGCCGGTTTTTGACCCCGAGATGTGCGCGGAAGACATCGACAGGATGATGCAGAACGCGCAGAACGCCGCAAATTTTCTAAAAGCGATCAGCCACGAAGGGCGCCTGATGATCCTGTGTCATCTGGCGACCGGCGAGAAATCTGTCACCGAGCTTGAAGATCTTCTTGCCGCACGTCAGGCTGCGGTTTCCCAGCAGTTGTCGAGGCTGCGGCTTGAGGGTCTCGTAAAGCCGCGCAGGGATGGCAAGGCGATCTACTACAGCTTGACAGACGACAGGCCGAAGCAAATCATGGAAGTGGTCTATGATCTCTTTTGCCGGGATGCAGACTGACCGCTCTGCGTCCGCGTAAGCCGGTCCCGGGGAGGAAATCGGGATGCTGGATTTTTTCGGAGAAGCCGGCTCTGCCGCGCTGATCGGTTTGCTGGGCGGTATTGCCCTTGGCCTTGCTGCCCGGATCGGGCGCTTTTGCACGCTGGGTGCGATCGAGGACGCTCTTTACGGGTCTGATGACCGGCGGCTTCGCATGTGGGGTATCGCGATCGGAGTGGCCATTACCGGCACCCAGTTCGCGATCTCTCTGGAGTATCTGCAGGCAGCGCAAACGACCTATCTCGACCGCATCTGGAACCCGGCCGGCACCATCATCGGCGGCCTGCTATTCGGATATGGCATGGCTCTGAGCGGGAACTGCGGGTACGGCGCGCTTGCGCGGCTGGGCGGTGGTGATCTTCGCTCCTTTGTCATCGTGCTTGTTATGGGGCTCTCGGCTTACTTTGTGATGTCAGGTCCGCTCGCACATGTCCGTGTATGGCTTTTCCCGGTTCAGGAGGGGGCGACAACGCCACAGGGGTTCGGACAACTGGCAGAGCAGTTCCTGCGCGTGGATCCGGCCGTCAGCGGGCTGGTTCTGGGGGGCGCGGTCATTCTGCTCGCGCTCAGCAGCAAAGCGATGCGGGCCTCACCAAAGCATATCTTCTGGGGGGCCGTTGTGGGTATCGCGATTGTCTCGGGATGGATCGGCACCTACTGGATTGCAAACGCCGGATTCGACGCGGAACCGGTCGAAACACATACCTTTGCTGCCCCCATCGGAGACACGGTCTTTTATATGATGACGGCCTCCGGCACTGACCTGTCCTTCAGTGTGGGGTCGGTGCTCGGTGTTGTTCTTGGTGCGGCTGCGGGGTCGTGGTCCAACGGACATTTCCGCTGGGAAGCCTGCGATGACCCGCGCGAGCTTAAACGGCAGATCATGGGGGCCGCGCTGATGGGCCCGGGCGCGATCCTTGCTGTCGGGTGCAGCGTCGGTCAGGGAGTATCGGCCTTCAGCACCCTGGCCTATAGCGCGCCGGTTGCTTTCGTCGCGATCTTTCTGGGTGCGAGCATGGGGCTGAAACAGCTGATCACAGGGTTCGCTCCGGCTGAATGACATCCGTTGGCTCCGATATCCCACTTATCCGGCCGACAACGAGGATTGACCATCCTGACTGCAGGGCCAAGACTTGACGGATGAACACTGAAACGCCCGCCAAAGAGAGCCCGCCCTTCTGGTTGCTGATCACGCTGCAAACCGGAATTTCAGCAGCAGGTCTTGTCGTCGAAATTGTCGCCGCCCGGATGATCGCACCGTATGTCGGGATGAGCCTCTACACCTGGACGGCCATCATCGCGGTGGTGCTGGCGGGCTTTTCGCTTGGTCACTGGTGGGGTGGCAGGCTGGCCGCACTTCCAACGCGCACGGCCATGATGCGGATCGGGTGGGTTCTCGCTGCAGCGGCGGTATTTACCGCCGGCGCCAGCCTTATCCTGCGTCTTGTGGCGCTGCCGGTTCTGCAGTCCGTTGAAAACCCGCTGACGGCCATATCGTTCATTGCCATCGCCGCATTCTTTCTGCCGTCGCTGTTTGCCGGTGTGCCGGCCCCGGTTCTCGCGGTCGTGGCGATGCGGGGGCGGCAGCGGTCGGAGGAGGCTCTGGGGGTGATGTTCGCCGCCGGCGCGATGGGTGCGATTGTCGGCACCCTGCTGGCGGGGTTTCTCTTTATCTCCTGGCTCGGATCGGCGGCGACGCTGCAGATTATGGCGGCGTTTTACGCGGTATCCGCCCTTGTCGTTATCCTGTGCGGACGGGGCGGAAACGCGACCCGCGCCGGGGCCGCCGGCACGATTGCCCTCACCGGGTTACTGGCCTGGCACTCTCTCACGGCACCGCCGGTGTGTACTGTTGAAAGCAGCTATTTCTGTATCCGGAGCGAGACCCTCTCTGCGGACGCGGAGCCCCTCATGCGGGTCATGATCATCGACCATCTCGCCCATGGCATCTCTGCGAAAGACCATCCGGGCGTGATGTACACCGACCACACTGCCATGCTCGATGCACTGCCCCGGATGAGAATGGGTCACCGGCCGTTCAGCTCTTTTCATATCGGCGGTGGCACATATTCGGTGCCGCGCGGATGGGCGTCGCACGGTCTGACTGACATGGTCGTGGCCGAAATCGATCCGGAGGTTACGAAGATGGCAACTGATGCTTTCTGGTTCGAACCCGCCACAGCCACCGTCCTGCACGAAGATGCAAGACATGCGCTTTTATCAACAGAAAAAGAATATGACGTGATCGTTGGCGATGCCTTCACGGATATTGCCGTGCCCGCCCATCTTGTCACACTGGAATTCTTTCAGCTTGTCTCTCAAAGACTGTCGGGGGGCGGCATTTTTGCAATGAATGTGGTTGATAACGTGGACCGCCTCGCCGCCCTGTCTGCGGTATATAAAACACTTCTGGCGGTCTTTCCCAGCGTAGAGGTCTGGACCAAAGCGCAACCGCCCCGGCCCGGGGAAAGAAGGGTCTTTGTGATCCTCGCCGGGCAGTCCGACAGCCAGGTTTCCGAAATCACGACAGGCGCGCCTGATCCTGTAACTTTTGCGCCGCTGGCGAGTGCGTTTCTGAGCGAAACTGTTGCGCGGACGAACGCCCCGTTGCTAACGGACGACTTTGCGCCTGTGGACCGGTTGATGGGGCTCGGCTCCGTACTGGACTAACGCGGCGGCAAGCTGAACTGCAAAAGTGCTGCGGTGTATCGTCCGGCGCCCTGCCGGTCACGCCGGAGGCCTCGCAGCAGATTGCCGGCTTCTACATCTGTGCGGCGATCAGGAGCGTCACGCGGGGTGGTTCAGAAGTTCGTTGTTGCGTCATCCGCCGGCGCGCCACCTGCAGTTTCAGATATGCCGCCTCCAGCCGCATTCTTGCGCGTTCGCGTTTTTCATAAAGTCTGCGGATGGTCGAACCCGGGTCTCCGATGACCCACCGCCCGGGTTTGCTCTCCGCGGGAAACCAGGCCCTCACGTCGCGGACAGCTATGGTCCAGGCCTGATCAGCCGCCTGATACCGCAGATAGGCGCGCTGCAGAACGCGTCGTCTCAGGGCAATATCGGTATGCATCTTTCCCTCCTTTGTCGTCGGCACTCAGGATAAGACGCGGTCAGCGTCAGCCGTCCCTGTCCTGCGTGTCTCCGTGAATGTTCCGGAAGGTCGCAACGACCGTCTGTCTGACCTCTTCGGGTTGCTTTTCAACAGCCTCTGACAGTGATTTCAGCTCCCTCCGGGTCTGGTGCAGCCGGTCCAGCAACGGCAGGATCACCGGCAGAGCATCAGCAGGAAGCGACATATCTTTTCTCAGATCACACAGAAGTCTGATGCGCGCGATGTCCACGTTATCGAACACCGGTCCGCGCGCGCTCTGAGCCGGACGGACCCAGCCTTCACGGACCCATACGCGCAACTCTCTCAGACTGAGGCGCCTGACCTGCGCCACGACCGTCTCTTCATCAAAGCTCATTGTGTCCTCCGCAGGTCTTTGCGCGGATCAAAGCCGCAGTGATCGCGCCATTGCGTCGCGATTTCTTCCATTCGGGTGTCTGTTTTGTCGGGCAACACAATCCGGAGACGCACAAACTGATCTCCCCGGCCGCCTTTGCTCTTTGCTGTGCCCCGGCCCTTTAGACGGAGACGGTGGCCGGAAGAAATGCCTTTTGGGATCGTCACGGACACGGCGCCGTCAATGGTCGGTACGCCGACTTTGCCCCCGAGGACCGCTTCATCAAAGGTGATCGGCAGTTCGACCTCGATGTTATCGCCGTCGCGCACGAATTCAGGATGCGCGCGCACTGAGACCGTTACAAACGCATCGCCCGCCGGGCCCTGTCCGAAACCCGGAGATCCTTTGCCACGCAGGCGCAGCGTCTGCCCGTCCCTGATCCCGGGCGGGATCGATATCTCGATACCTTTGCCGTCCGGCATCGTCACGCTGCGTGTCGCGCCACGGGCCGCATCCAGGAAATCAACATCGATATGATAGCGGACATCAGCACCGCGCGCATGAAACTCCCGCTGCCCGGCACCACTGCCGAAACCGCGGCGCCCGAACAGCCCCGAAAACAGATCGGACTCGGCATCAAACCCGCCCCGTTCCGCATCCGGGTCGTATCTGCGCCCGCCCTCCTGTCCTGCGTACTGGTGATAATACTGCCGCTCCTGGCGCTCCTGCCCGCTGGCATCGATTTCACCGGCATCAAAGCGTCTGCGTTTTTCGGGATCACTCAAAAGATCATTCGCGGCGGCCACCGCCTGGAATTCCGCCTGCTTTTCCGCATCACCCGGGTGCAGATCCGGGTGCAGCTTCCTGGCAAGCCTGCGATACGCCTTTTTGATCTCATCCTGCGTGGCTGTCTTTGCTACACCCAGGGTTTTGTACGGATCGTCACTCATCTCTCAGGGTCCATCCCATATCTTTCACCTGCACCGCGCCGGGCAGCACATCTGATCCGGTCTTCGGCGCAGTCCGGTGCTGCGGTCACCGGATTATTGCGCGATCCAGACCTTTGCCTCCTCCAGATCAGCGAGATCAAAGACCATAACTTCGGTCGGCATCAGCATCCCGAAAATCTTCGCGGAATGCCTGATCCATTCCTGATCGGTCACCAGCGCCAGTTTGGAAAATGTCCTCAGGTGTGAAAAGCCAAATCTGAGATCATCCCACATCGCGCCGGGAGAATACCCGTCGAACCAGGTACCGAGAACGCAGATCATTTTCAGTTTATCGTGCCCTTTCGCGCGGCGCTCAATCAGCGGCACAAGCGTGCCGGAATAGTCCTGCGAGGTAATCAGCCCCCTGATATCGATGCCAACGACATCGCGCGGCAGCCCGTCCATTTCGACGATGGCGCCGGGATGATCCTCTTCAGTCTGCGCCCACGCGACCGCGTCATCTGTCGCGTCTTCGTTGAACCGCCGCACCTTCGCCTGCACAAAATGATCCACAAAAAGCCGTGCCAGCCACAGCAGTTTGCTGTCACTTACAATGGCAACTTTCCGGACGAGGCTGTGATGTCCCTGCACAAATTTCAGGTGCTTTTTCAGTGCGCTGAAATCCGCCCAGAAGGGCGCGCTTTTCGTTTGCAGAACGAGGTTCGGGACGCGGTCGGTCTCATTGATATAATCGTTTATCTTCCGGCTGAGCCCGTCGATGTCTTCGGCGCGAAGAGGTCCGTCCGGCGTGATCACCGCAATGTTTTCGCGCGGACGGATATCTGTGGTCAGCATACGCGTGTCTCCCTTTTATCAACGGGTGGCCGTGCCGGAAAGAACGGTGCCCGGAACTGGCCCTTACCTTACCACATGTACGGCACAGGCCGCATGTCTTACGACATGTGATGCCGTTGATCCGAGAAAATAATCTTTCACGCCCGGACGGTGAGAGGCGATTATGATGAGATCATTGCCGTACTGCCCGGCATAATCAAGAATTGTGCGCCCGGAATGCCCTTCCAGAATTACGCCCTCTGCGCCCGGCAGATGCTGTGCGAGGCGGTCCATTTCCTGATGGAGCGTCACACGTAATTCCTTTTGCAGATTCTCAGTAACAAAGGATTTCGCATAGCCGGGCAGACGTTCGATCACATGAAGAAAAGTGATTTTTGAGCCTGGCGAAGCGAGCAGGCCGGCCAGTTTGACAGGCGCGCTTTTATCATGGTCGTTGTCGAATAAGACCGGCACGAGGATGTTGTTGTACATGGTATTTTCCTTCCCGATGATCGCCATTTATGGCGCGAAATTTCGCCCGGGCATTGTTTCAGATCAATTCACCGGGCCGGTCCCTTTCAGGTCTGTCAGGTTTCAGGCCCTGAACGGCCTGCTCTCACGGGCCGCAGTGACCTGCATAGGGGATTGAGATTGATCAATGTCCGCCCGGCCGGGCCCGGTAACCATTGACCAGCGGAAGGCCCGGATGTCTGAAAGCACTCTGAATACCGGCCGGACCGGATGACTGACTGGCACCGGGACAATCAGGATTTGCTCTGCCGGGCGAGCCATCACCCTGTAGGCGGGTTCTGCAACGGGTGCGATGAGGGGCCGGACGCATCGGGCGCACCGACGCGCCGCGAAAGGCAGCGCAGTTGGTGCAGCATATCCCGCAAACGCCGTGGGACGTGGTTCCACAGGCAAAGGTGCCATCGAAAGGCTGAGAGCATGACCGACTCTGAACGAAAACGCCTTGATCCGGCGTGGCACGCGATGCTCGGTCAGGTCGCAGGTGGGATCTCGCCGGCTGCGCTGATCAATGCCGGTGTCGACCGGGCACTGCATCTGGCTGCGTCACCTGACAAGCAATCAGAACTGCTCGGAGAGGATCTGTCAGGCCTCGCGGCGACAGATCCTTCCGGAGATGCGCGATTTTCTGATCCGGCCTGGACGACCTTTCCCGCAAAGGCCCTGGCACAAGGCTAGCTTTCGGCGCAGAACTGGTGGGACCTTGCCACGCGGGATATCCGGGGCGTGGATCCAATTCATGCGAATATCGTGAATTTTGCCACGCGACAGTGGCTGGACATGTTTTCTCCTGCAAATTTTGCGCTGACCAATCCCCAGGTGATGCAGCGCACCCGCGAAGAAGCCGGAGAGAACCTGATCCGGGGCGCCTGGTACTGGATGGAAGACCTGGACCGCCTGATTTCGCAGCATCCCCGCCGGCTCAGTGCCTTCACTGTGGGCGGGGATCTGGGCACGACACCCGGAGACGTGATGCTGCGCAACGGCCTGATTGAGCTGATCCGGTATCGCCCGATAACCGGCGGGGTTCACGCCCAACCAATCCTGATCGTGCCTGCGTGGATCATGAAATTCTATATTCTGGACCTCACGCAGCAGCGTTCGCTGGTCGCCTATCTGCGCGATCAGGGCTTCGAGGTTTATATCATCTCGTGGAAATACCCCGACGAAGAGGATGCAGGCCGGTCGATGCAGGACTACGTTGATCCTGGCGTTCGGGCCGCGATTGAGACAATCAGATCCGGCGATGCCCCCGCTCTTCATGCGGTCGGATACTGTCTGGACGGCACGTTGCTGGCGATCGTGGCCGCCGCCATGGCGCGCGACGGCGACCAATCCCTGTGCTCCGTCAGCCTGCTTGCCTCACAGGTCGATTTCTCCGAACCCGGGGAACCTGGCCTGTTCATAAACGAAAGCCAGGTCGCCTTTCTGGAAGACATGATGGCAGTGCGCGGCTATCTCAGAGCGGATCAGATGGCCGATGCGTTTCAGCTGCTGCGGTCAAACGATCTGATCTGGAGCCGGGTGATCCGGCATTACCTGCTGGCTGAGCGCACGCCCGACAACCCTCTGATGGCCTGGAACACGGATGCCACCCGCATGCCTGCGCGGATGCATTCGGAATATCTGCGGCGCCTGTTTCTGCACAACGACCTGGCAAAGGGCCGGTTTACGGTTGACGATGCTTCGGTGGCGCTTCCCGATATCCGCTGCCCGGTATACTGCGTGGCGACAGAAACCGATCATGTCTCGCCCTGGGAATCGGTCTACCGGCTTTTGCTGCTGAAGGACACGGAGGTGACTTTTGTGCTGACCAACGGCGGGCACAACGGCGGGATCCTGTCCGAGCCCGGTCATCCGGGCCGGTATTTCCGGACAGGTCACAAAGCGGAAGGTGATCCCTACATCACCGCCACAAAATGGCTCGACCGTCATGCGCCGCAGGACGGGTCGTGGTAGGAAAACTGGTCAGACTGGCTCAGAAATCAAAGTCGCGGCCGGAAAAGTGCGCGCGCTTTGCCCGGGAAGGCCCTCGGCGCTGCACCCGGCCGCTATATCTTCGGGTATGCCCGGAGACATTGCACAGATCACTGCGGCCTACACGGAAATGGCGGGTAAAGGATTGCGGACATCGCGCTCGCCCGCCGCCATACAGGCACACCGCAGATCGTTGAAGAAGAGCTTACGTTTCTGGGGCTGGTCGGCCTGATTGATCCGCCGCGCGCCGAAGTGCGGGGCGCGATTGCCTCGGCAGGATCCGCCGGCATCCGCGTGATTATGATCACCGGAGACAGCCCTGTCACCGCCAGGGCCATCGCAGAACAGCTCTCACTTACCGTGACACAGGCGCTGACCGGGCCGGAGCCTGACGCGCTTGATGAGACGGCTCTGCTGGAAACGCTTTCCGGTGACGTGCTCTTTGCCCGCACGCGGCCCGAGCAGAAAATGCGGATCGTCGCAGCGCTGCAGTCGCAGGACCAGATCGTTGCCATGACCGGTGACGGGGTCAATGACGCCCCTGCCCTCAAGCAGGCGGATATCGGCGTATCGATGGGCATCCGGGGCACGGATGTGGCGCGCGATGCCTCTGATCTGGTGCTGCTGGATGACAACTTTGCCACCATCGTCCGCGCCATCGGTGAAGGTCGTCGCCAGTTCGCCAACGTCCGTAAGTTTGTGCGCTACCTGCTGTCATCAAATGCAGGCGAGGTGATCGCTCTCATGGTCAATATCGCAATCGGTGGCCCGCTGGTTTTTCTCGCCACTCAGATCCTCTGGATGAACCTTGTCACCGATGGGGTGACAGCCGTGGCGCTGGGTCTGGAAAAGGCTGAACCGGATCATATGCAGCACCCGCCGCGCGACAAACACGATGCCATACTGGGGTACCGCGGCATTGCCACGATAATCGTGCTGGGCCTCTATACCGGGTTGTCGAGCCTGTGGATTTTCTTTCACCTGATGGATCAGGGTGTGGATCTGGCACGCACCACCGCCTTTACCGCCATGGTGGTTTTTGAAAAAGTGAGCGTCTTTGCCTTTCGGTCACTGCGCCTGCCCGGATCGCGCATCGGCTGGTTCAGCAACCCGTTTTTGCTCTGTGCTCTTGCCCTGACACTGGGCGCGCAGGTGCTGGCGATCTACTGGCCGCCGCTGCAGACCCTGTTGCATACCGTACCGGTCGGGCTTGCGGAATGGCAGTGGATTGCCCTTTTCGCCCCGCCGGTTCTGATCCTGCCCGAGGCTTTCAAACTGCTGCGCGTGCGCGGTCAGCGCACATAATAATAGGCGATCAGGCTGCCACCAAAGGTCAGCAGCACAAGGATCGAATCGAGGCCAACACTGCCAAGCCTGGGCTTGCGCCGCACGATCAGACCGGAGAGAAAAATCGCCGTCACCGCGATCCCGAAAGCCAGCGACAGTGTCACCGTGCGCGAGACATCCTGCAGGATCGGGCCTGAGCGAAACAGGATATCAGCGGGAAATACCAGCACGAGCATAATCAGGTTGCTGCCGAAAATATTCGAAATCGCCATCGTAAAGGCGCCGATGCGCACGGCCGTAATGCTGGTCGTCAGTTCCGGAAGAGAGGTCGCACCTGCAAGCAGGGTCGCTCCGATGAACCCCGTGCCAAGCCCCGACTGCTCTGCGATCCGCCCGGCAAAGACTACCAGCAGCAGCCCGAAGATCAGGATCCCGAAACAGGCAACAACCGCCTGTACGATGAGAAGCCGGTTGCCCGTCCCGGCCAGACCGGAAGGTGCAGGAAAGGGAAGCGGTTCCGGGTCCGGCAGATCGACCGGCACCCAGTCGCTGGCGTCATCGTATTTACGAAGCAACCAGATCGACCCGCCATAAATCAGCGCGATCAGCACACTGCCCGGGCCGATCTGAAAAAAAGATATAGTTTCGCCAAGGTTGATCACGATCAGTGTCACCGAGAGCATCATCACAAGAAGCGTGGCTTCGAGGGCATGATTGGCTTTGCGCGGGTACCCGGTAATCGCGCGTTTTGTCCAGAAATCCGACGTCGCGAGAATTGCGGTTTGCAGGGCGATCCCGCCAAAAAGGTTATTGAGCACCAGATCGCGGGACTGCTGCACAGCGGCGGTGAGCGTCGTGGCAACCTCCGGAAGGGATGTGGCAAGTGACAGCACCAGCAGCCCCATGAGTGATCTGGCAAGCCGGTACCGGTCGGCCAGCGCATCGGCCAGCCAGGCCAGCCGCGCTCCTGCCACCCAGACCACGCCCGCACTGAGCGCAAAGCACAGGATGCTCAGCAGAAAGGAGGTGGCGGGAACCTGCATGGCGGTGTTTTATCAGAGGCCCCGCGAGGGTAATTTGACATGCCTCAATGCGGATCGGATGCGCGGGCTTCAGACTGCTCAGATGACACCAGAACACGGACACAGCCCTCAGGAAATCGCAGCCCGCCTGTCTGCAGGCAGCAGCAACAATTACCTGAAAGATATGATCTATGGCGGGATTGATGGCGGGGTCACGACCTTTGCCATCGTTGCAGGTGTCGCCGGCGCCGGTCTCTCTCATGGTATCATTGTCACGCTGGGGATTGCCAACATTCTGGCAGATGGCTTTTCGATGGCGGCCAGTAATTACGCCGGAACCAAGGCCGAAGTTGATGACCGCAAGCGCATTATCCGTATCGAGGAACGCCATATCGAACACCATCGGGAGGGGGAGCTGGAGGAGCTGCGCCAGATCCTTGCACAGCGCGGTTTGTCAGGTCAGGTCCTCGATGAGGCGACGCGGGAAATCTCGGAGAACAAAGAAAAGTGGGTCGCGCTGATGCTCACAGACGAATACGGGCTCACGCGGGATGCCCCCCACCCGATGCGCGCGGCGCTTGCAACTTTTGCCGCCTTTCTGCTGGCGGGCTCAATCCCGCTCATTCCGTTTGTCACCGGGATGGAACCCGCTTTTGAGATATCGGTGCTTGCCACGCTGCTGACCTTTTTCCTGATCGGCACGGGCAAGAGCCGCTGGTCCCTGTCGGCCTGGTGGTGGTCGGGCGCGGAAACACTCCTGATCGGCGCACTTGCAGCCCTGATCGCTTACGGCGTCGGCGGGCTTTTTGCGCACGGCTGAGCCGGACCGGTTCGGATTGAGCAGGATCAAACCGATGGTCTGCCAAGCCGCTAAAATTCCCTCAGCGACGAGGTTTTAATGTTTTCAGATTCCATCAGACTGTTTTCGCTCGATGGGTTCGAGATCAGGCTGGATAAAAGCTGGCTGCTTATTGCGGCACTGATCACATGGAGCCTCGCACAGCAGTACTTTCCACAGACCTTCCCGGATCAGACACCGGGCACATATCTGGTCATGGGTCTCTTTGCCTGTCTTTGCTTTTTCGGATCACTGCTGCTTCACGAACTGGCCCATTCTGTTGTGGCCCGGCGCTTTGGCATCGGTGTGAAGAGCATAACTCTGTTTCTCTTTGGCGGTGTTGCGGAACTGGCCTCCGAACCCGACCGGCCACGGGTTGAGTTCTGGATCGCGGTCGCGGGCCCGGCCATGAGCCTTTTCCTGGCATTCGGTTTCTGGATCTTCGGAGCCTTTACAGAGCTTGCGCTGAGGCAAAGCCCGATACCGGTTGTGCTTCACTATCTTGCACTGATCAATTTTGTTCTGGCCCTTTTCAACCTCGTGCCGGCCTTTCCGCTGGACGGCGGGCGGATCCTGCGCGCAGCCCTCTGGCACCGCACCGGGGATGTCCTCAGAGCAACCGAAACAGCCGCGCGCTCAGGCACATTCTTTGCTTTTCTGCTGATGACCTTTGGCGTTTTATCGCTCTTTCAGGGGGCAGTTTTTGCCGGTTTCTGGTACATCCTGATTGGCGGTTTCGTACTGATGGCTGCCCGGTCGAGCTATCAGACGCAACTGGCAGAAGCGGTTTTTGACCACAAGACAGTTGCCATGCTGATGACGCCCGATCCGGTGACCACGCGCCCGGATGTGACACTTGATGAGTTCGTAAACCACATAATGATCGACCGCCGCGCGAGCTTTGTGCCGGTCGTCGAAAACGGCGTTCTGCTCGGGCACATGGACC
Organism: Roseobacter ponti; assembly: GCF_012932215.1. GTDB lineage: Bacteria > Pseudomonadota > Alphaproteobacteria > Rhodobacterales > Rhodobacteraceae > Roseobacter > Roseobacter ponti. Next base: position 3,127,038 of record NZ_CP048788.1, read on the forward strand.
ACCGCGTGCTCGAGGGGATTGATCGCGAAAACTGGCCCGGCATGCATGTCGACGACATCTTTGCCGGGCTCACCGCCGAGGCCTCGGTCGCGCCTTACATGCCGGTCAAAGACCTGATGGCGCTGATCGCACAGACCGGGCGGCGCAAGTTCATGGTGGTAGAAGATCACCGGTTGTGCGGCGTAATCACACTGTCGGATGTTATCCGTTATCTGAGGGTAAGCGATCTGCTCATGCACCGGCAGAACAGGACGACGAAAACATGACACGTGTACTGATCGTGCAGGGCCACCCGGATGGCGAAGAACAGCACCTGTGCCACGCGATTGCAGAGGCCTACCGGTCCGCCGCGGAAGATGCCGGGCACCGTGTGACCGTCATAAATATTGCCGTTGGAGACATTCCATGCCTGCGGTCGAAGGCTGAATGGGAGGGGTCTGATCTTCCGCAGGTGGCGGTCACCGGGCAAAAGGCAGTTCAGGATGCTGAACACATCGTTCTGATTTACCCGTTGTGGATGGGTGACGTGCCCGCGATGCTGAAGGCATGGCTGGAGCAGGTGCTGCGCAAGGGCTTTGCCTTTGAAATGTCCGGGCGGACCTGGCGTCCGGCGCTCGCAGGCAGATCCGCGCGTGTCATCGTTACGATGGGCATGCCCGGGGCGGCCTACAGGTGGTTCTATATGGCACATTCTCTGCGCAGCCTTGACCGCAACATCCTCAGGTTCTGTGGTTTCCGGCCGGTCAGGCGGAGTATTTTCGGAAACGCCGAAGACCCGTCAGGAAAAGCTCAGGCAAAGATGCTGAAAACGGCGGCGCGTCTTGGTGCGCGTGCGCAATAGCGCTTTGCCCTGCGGTGCCTGATACGTGCGGGAAGGAAATCGCGCCGGCAGAGCCCCGGATCGGATCAGTGCGGCCACTTACATCCCACGGGGCCCCGCCCGGGCAATCCCACGCCCGACACCCGCTCGCGCAGTTCGGGCTTGCCCGACCGCACAGGCAACTGGCAGACTCATCGCAAAGAAAGAGCGACATGCACAGCGATCCACATGACAGCGCAATTCTCGACACTCTGCTGATGGCCGCGCCAGACGCGATTGTGATCTGTGATCAGACCGGAAAAATCCTGCGGGCCAGTGCGGCGGCACACAGTACATTCGGCTATGAGCCCGGAGAACTGACGGGCCGCAACGTGCGGATCCTGATGCCGGAGACGCTGGGCACCCTGCACGACGGCTATATCGCGCGGCATATCGCAACAGGCGAGGTGCGCATTCTGGATGCAATGCGCGATGTTGAAGGGCGTCGCAAAGACGGATCATCCGTGCCGCTGCAGATTACCCTTGGTGGTATTGACGCGGGCGGCGCGCAGCATTTCACAGCCGTCATGCACGATCTGACCCGGCGCAGGGCCACGCAGAATGCCCTGTCGCGATCACAGCGCATGGATGCCATCGGACAGATGACCGGCGGGATCGCACATGATTTCAACAATATCCTGACCCTGCTGATCGGTAACCTGGAGCTGCTGGAACTGCGGGGTCTGACCGACCGCCAGGCAGGACCGGTCGCCGATGCGCTGCATGCAGCACAGCTCGGCGCGGATCTGACGCAGCGGCTGATGGCGTTCGCCCGCAGGAGCGATCTCAGGCCGGTGATGACCGATCTGCGCGCGCCTTGCGGCGAGACTCTGCGCATCCTGAAAGGCAGCCTTGGCGAAAACTACACAGTTCGCACGGATTTTGCCGAAGATGCGGATATGGTGATGATTGACCCGGTACAGTTTCAGTCGGCGCTCACAAACCTGGTCTTCAACGCGCGCGACGCGATGGGGGCGTCGGGCGATCTGCTGATCTCTCTGAGCAATGTCACGATCGATGACACCTATGTCGCCCAGGAAACCGGCATCCGCTATGGCCGCTATGTCCGCCTGTCGGTCGGCGACAACGGCGCGGGCATGGACGAAGAAGCACAAAAACGTGCCTTTGAGCCGTTTTTCACCACCAAATCAGATGCAGGCGGCACCGGGCTCGGGCTGGCCACAGTCTATGGCTTTGTCAGGCAGTCGGGCGGACATGTGACGCTTTACAGTGAACCGGGTCTGGGATCGAACTTCGGCCTCTATTTTCCGGCAGTGCACAGTGATGCTGAAACCGTGGAAAAAACCGGCGCGCGCGCGACAGACACCCCTGTCAGGATCGCCGACAGCCAGATGGTGCTCGTCGTCGAAGATAACCCCAGGGTGCGCAAACTCTCCGTGGAGCGGATCCGAGATCTGGGATTCTCCGTTGAGGAGGCAGCGAGCGGTGACAGTGCATATCTGATGCTGAAAGAGGGGCTGCCGGTCGATATTGTATTCTCTGATCTGGTGATGCCGGGCCGTTTGAGCGGGTACGACCTTGCTGCAAAAATCGCAGATGAGTTTCCGCAGATCAGGGTCCTGCTGACCTCCGGGTATGCCAGCGACGTTGTGACCAGCCGGATGGCTCAGGGCCAGGTTTTTGACATCCTGCACAAACCCTACCGACAGGCGGAACTGGCACGCAGACTTCAGGTGCTGCTGGATCCGCCGGCGGGCGGCTGAAGCGTTTCGACATCACAGGCAAAGCTGTACCCGATCCCGCGGACCGTCCTGATCAGTCTGGGCTTTGAAGGATCGCGCTCAATCTTTTTGCGCAGCCGCGCCACCTGATTGTCTATGGTCCGGTCCAGCGGGCTCCATTCAAGCCCCCCGGTCAGATCCATCAGCTGATCGCGCGACAACACCCGTCCCGGCCGTTCGAGAAAAACACTCAGCAGCCGGAAGTCTCCGCTGGTCAGACCGCAGTCTTCGCCCCTGCGGTCTGTCAGTTCAAACCGGTCCGTTTTCGCAACCATCCCGTCAAACGTAAAATATGTGCCACTCGCAGGATCATTATCTCCGGTGCCCTCCGACGGGTCGGGCTGTTTAGCAGCTGCGGTGACGGCCGAACGGCGCAGAACGCTCCTGATCCGCGCGATGACTTCGCGGACATGAAACGGCTTGGTGATGTAGTCATCAGCGCCGACCTCCAGGCCGACCACGCGGTCAATCACGTCATCCCGGCCACTGACCACGATGATCGGCATCTGAGCGGTCTGCCGGATTTCGCGCGCCAGATCTATGCCATTGTCCGCACCCAGGTGGACGTCAAGCGTGATCAGGCTCACGGTCTCTGTGTCAATGATCCGGCGTACGTCATCCGCGTTTTCGGCTTCCAGCACAGCAAATCCGTCATCCTCCAGCAGATTGCGCAGAAGCGATCGGATTTTAGGGTCGTCATCGACCACTAGGATTGTCTGATGTGTCACAAGCGGAACCCGGGCGGCGTCAAAGAATATGCCCCAGAAAGCTGAGACAACAAAATCAAAGCCCTGTTCCTGCCACCGGAACCGGGCGATACATTTTGATACAAAAATCTGCCCCACCACAATACGCCGGATTACATCGGGCAGCCAGGGTCATTGTGAGATGATACGGGGGATCGCTCAGATGTATGTCACTATACCGACCGAACACTTTGAAACACTGCCGCCGGCGGCGCTGCCTGCACGCAGACCCGGAACACCGGAAACGACCCGGAACGCCGGATCATACCTCTTTTTTGAAGGGGATGAGGTGAAATGGCTCTATCAGGTGGTCTCGGGCGTCCTGCGCCTGACGCGGCTGCTCGAGGACGGACGACGCCAGGTCATCGCTTTCGGGTATCCGGGCGATATCGTCGGATTTCCCTCCGGTGGCCTGCATCACACGGACTGCGATGTGCTTGTGGATGCCCGCCTGCGCGTT